>NZ_BAABRO010000011.1 GCF_039545035.1 Novipirellula caenicola | reverse complement strand
GCCTGGGGCCGAGAGGGGTCGGATCGGATCTGTGAGTCAGCGACCTCTCCGCAGAGCGACTGCGAAAAGGTCATCACAGCGAATCGACGTGAAAACCAGTCGAAACACCACAACGATCATATACTAGGGTCGGCCGCAGGATGCGGTCGGGGAGGGTTGGTGAAACCATGTTGGCACGGTCCATTTCTAACACTGCGAGCCCCACCCAGAGCCGGCTGCCGCCGACTCTGACCTCCCCAAAGGGGAGGTGAAATCGGCTTTATCCTCCCTCCGGGAGGGTCGACCGCAGGATGCGGTCGGGGAGGGTTGGTGAAAGCATGCTGGCACGGTCCATTTCCAATACAACGAGCCCCACCCAGAGCCGGCTGCCGCCGGCCCTGACCTCCCCAAAGGGGAGGTGAATCTAACCCACCCTCCCTCCGGGAGGGTCGGCCGCAGGATGCGGTCGGGGAGGGTTGGTGAAGCCATGCTGGCACGGTCCATTTCTAACACAACGAGCCCCACCCAGAGCCGGCTGCCGCCGACTCTGACCTCCCCAGCGGGGAGGTGAAATCTATTTCCCGCCACGCTCGAACCACAATCGCAGAAGTCGCCTGCTAGGCGGGAGCGTCGAGCTCGATTTCTACGGGGCGGAACGGGACGTGACGAATCGCGGCGCCGCCGTTGAAGAATTGCATTTGCTCGTGCTCGAAACCACCGATCAAACGATGCGTGTGACCGAACACCACACGCCGCGTCCCGCTGTCAGGCCCCAAGTCGTGCAGCTCTAGAAATCGGTTCAGTTTTCGAATCGCCATTTTGTTGCGATGTGCCAACGCCGCGGCGACTTTATGCGCCCGCGCTGCGACGATCGCATCATATCCGGCGAACCGCCATAACGCCGCTCGCTTCTTGTCGGCCCACTTCTTACGGTAGCTCTCAAAACGCTGCATTGTCCCGCGGCCTTCGATTTGATCGCCGTGCAGCATCACCGTGTCGCCGATGCGAAGCACGTCACCGGCAAACGTAAAATTCGACTCCGAGTCGGTCTGCTGTCGCAACTCTCGCAAAAACAACGGACTGGCGTCATGGTTCCCGCACAAGAAAACGAATTGCTTGTCGGGATAGTCATTTCGCCACTGCTGCAAGTAATCGAGCGAAAAGTCGACCGCCTCGATCTCGCTGGAAAAACGCGACCATCGGAAATCGAACAAATCGCCACCCCAGACCACCATCTCGTTACGCTCGATCAACGAGGCAATCTGAGTGTGATGCTGCTCTGCCGTGCTCCGCGTGCTCATCAAGTGCAAATCCGAGATAAACACCGCTTGCTTGGGCATTTGATCGCGAGGCCAAGTGTGGATCATGTTCGTTGCCTTATTTCCATTGGCGATAACGCTGGATCAATCCATTGGTGGAACTATCGTGCGACAGCGCCGCGTCAGCGGATTGCAATTCGGGCATGATCTTTTTGGCTAGCACTTTGCCAAGTTCAACACCCCATTGGTCAAACGAATCGATATCCCAAATCACGCCTTGCGTGTACGTGCTGTGTTCGTACAGTGCGATCAGTTTACCCAGCACATTGGGTGTCAACTGCTCGATAAAGATTGTGTTGGACGGACGGTTGCCTTCGAACACGCGGTGCGGCACCAATTCATCCGCCGTCCCCTCGCTCTTGACCTCTTCCGCAGTTTTGCCCATCGCCAACGCTTCGCCTTGTGCGATCACATTGGCCATCAAGATGTCTTGATGATCGCCCAGCGGATTTAGCGATTTGCAGAACGCGATGAAGTCGCAAGGGATCAAATGCGTGCCTTGATGAATCAATTGGTAAAACGAGTGCTGGCCATTGGTCCCCGGTTCCCCCCAGAAAATCGGACAGGTGTCATAGTCGACGCGGTCGCCCGAAAGCGTGGTCGATTTCCCGTTGCTCTCCATCGTCAATTGCTGCAAGTACGCGGGGAAGCGTTTTAGGTATTGATCATAGGGCAGCACCGCAACCGTTTTCACATCAAAAAAGTTGGTGTACCAAACGTTCAGCAGTCCCATCAGTGCGGGCAGGTTCTGCGCAAGTGGCGCGGTGCGAAAGTGCACGTCCATCTCATGGAACCCGCCAAGCATGTCACGAAAGTTATTGGGACCAATCGCCAGCATCGTGGACAACCCGATCGCCGAATCCATGGAATAGCGACCGCCGACCCAATCCCAAAATCCGAACATGTTTTCAGTATCGATGCCGAATTTCGCAACTTCGTCTGCGTTGGTCGAAACCGCCACAAAATGTTTCGCCACCGCCGACTCGTCACCGCCGAGTCCCGACAGCAACCAAGTGCGGGCGGTGCGGGCATTGGTCATCGTTTCTTGAGTCGTGAACGTTTTAGAGGCCACGATGAACAGCGTTTCGGACGGATCGAGATCCTGAGTCGCCTCGGCGAAATCGGTACCGTCGACGTTGGAAACGAAGCGGAAATTGAGTTCACGATTGCTGTAATAACGCAGCGCCTCGTACGCCATCACAGGGCCAAGATCGGATCCACCGATCCCGACGTTAACGACATTGCGAATTTTCTTGCCGGTGTGCCCTTTCCACTGGCCGCTGGTCACGCGGTCACAAAACGCCGCCATCTTGTCGAGTACCGCGTGCACATCGGGCACCACGTTTTCGCCTTCGAATTCGATCTTGGCATCACGTGGGGCACGCAGTGCGGTATGCAGCACCGCCCGATCCTCGGTCGTGTTGATCTTTTCGCCCGTGAACATCGCTTCGATGCGATCTTTCAAGTTCGCGGATTCCGCCAACGCAACCAACAATTGCACGGTTTGTGACGTGATTCGGTTCTTCGAGTAGTCGAGGTACAACCCGAGTGCTTCGATGCTGAGCGTCTGGGCTCGCTGAGGATCTTCGGCAAACCACTCACGGAGATGTTTGTCCTTAATTTCCGCGTGATGTGATTGCAGAGCTTGGTAGGCGTCGCGAGAAGTCAGACCGTGAGCGGCAGTGCTGGTACTCATCCCAAAAAATCCTTCGATGAATCATGTTCGTAAAGTGGTCGCCCTCATTCTCTACGAAGATTCACAGCCAGGGAACCTTGGGTACCCCCAGTTTTTTAATGTCGTTGATCGCTCCGCGATCAAAACGAGTTCATGGCCGATAAGTTAGGACGCAAAACGCCAAGATCGCGGAGCGATCAGCGACAATTAGCCAAACAAGCCTTTTCGGGGCAAAATCGAATCGGACCGGCCGAGCGACTTTTCTGATTTCTTGACCTGCTTGCGGATCGCTTTGTCGGTGGCCGCCTCGGGCACATTGGCAAACACGTCGGCGTATTCTCGCAGCGCCGCTTCGTGGTCGCCTGTGCCGGCATACGATTGAGCCAACATCAAAAACAATGCGGGTTCGTAATTCGGCGAAGGATGCCGCAGTGACTCCATCTGCTGACCGGCCGCCTTGGGTTGGCCCGCTTCTAGTAAGTTGATGGCCGCGATGCGAACGCAGGGCGGATACTCCGGATCCAGTTCGATCGCTCGTTGGAAACATTCCTCCGCCTCTGCTTTGCGTCCCTGGTTCTCGTACCATCCACCGATCCCCAATTGGACATCGATATCGTCTTGATGCGAATTCAACGTCGCCGACGCCAAATCCATCGCCTCCTCAGGCCGATTGAACACCGTCAACGTCCCCAGCAACTCGATCGCCCGCTGCGGTTCATCCGGTGCTTCGGCAAGCTTTGCCATCCCCGTATCAATCGCCTCTTCGCGAAGTTGATTCCATTGATGCAGCGGCATCACGCGGTGACGACGACAATTGGAACAGTCACCAAGAATCTGCTTCTTGCCCATCGGAATCAGCGGGATGAACAAGACGACAAAATAGTAACCGGTTTCATAATCGGTCATCTGACAATGGCTGCCACACGAATCACATCGATCATGATAGATCCGCGGATGCTTCTTTCCGTAGTATTGCGTCCCAATACCATTGATCGTGGTCGGCATAAAGAGCTTTCGGTTCAGGCCAGGGGAGAGACAAGGAGAGTGGGAAAGCGAGTTTTCGTTAATTTAGCGGGTTGATAGCACCGCCGCAAATTTTGACGGTCTGTTTTTTTGCTGCGACGAACATCACTGCGATCTGTGTTTGTTGGGCTAGGTGGCGGAGCGTGATCGTGGGTGATCATTGGGGTAGAAGAATCGATGCGGTTCGCCCCTTGGCTTATTACCGTTGGCTCCGCACCGGAGTCTGCATCCTCAACACGTGTTCACAAAGGTTTTGCTTGATGAAGATCGTCCCCACACTTGCCATGGCTGCCTTGGCCATTTGCACCACGTTTGCCGTCCCCGCCGCAGCACAGTCAACCACACGGGATCCCGTTGCCAATGCAAAAACGACGCTGGCCCCCGGCACTCAAGCCAAAGACTTTCAGTTGCACGCGATTGCTGGCGAATTGTCGGGCGACGTTCAACTGAGCCAAGTCAACGCGAACGGCCCGGTCGTCGTCGTGGTGCTGCGCGGTTTTCCCGGACGCCAGTGTCCGGCGTGTTCGGCACAGGTGGGCAACATCATCAAAAACGCGGACAAGTTTGCAGCGAAAAACGCGCGAGTGCTGTTGATTTACCCTGGTGCAAAAATGCAGCTCGGCCAGCACGCGGACGATTTCCTGCAAGGCACGAAGTTGCCCAAGCCGCTGACGATGTTGTTGGATCCCGACTACGCCTTCACGAATCTCTATGGATTACGCTGGAACGCCACCAACGAGACCGCCTATCCCACGACGTTGGTGATCGACGAATCAGGCAAAATCCGCTACACAAAGGTCAGCGAAACCCACCGCGGCCGCGCCACCAGCGAAGAAATCCTGGCAGCGCTGTAGTTGCTTTGCAACAGCTCACCGATACGGGGCATTTCTAATGTCGCCGATACTCAACGCCGCATCGTGTTCGCTTTAGCGCGGTGCGGAGCTGGTGGGAATATCAAAAGCGTTTTCATTCACCTTCTTGCCAAAGCCCCCACCAAAGTCGCTCCGCTACTTCGAGATAATCCATCGAGACAAGAAGTGTCTACGGGCGACTTGTCGCCGTCAGGCAGACAAACAACCAGGCGTATTCCATGATTTCTAAAGTGGATTCCACGGCAAGCAGATTACGAAAAATACATGAACTGAATTTTTCGGTTGTTGCGACAAGCCTCTTGAAGGTACCACCTCATTCCGGCTAGGTCGCGGACGGCTTTGACTCGGGCATCAGGGTATTCTTTGCAGAATTCGCGGTCTTTCATCCCTACCAGACGATCAACCAAACTATCGATGTCACGAATCGCGACCTCGGCGTCGAGCCAATCGTCTGCTTCATCCTCTTCATCGAACACGTACTTGCCTAGTTGGACGAGCCCCAACTTTTCAGACAGCTTGTCGAGATAAGGATAAGTCCAGGACAAGTCGGGGAACTCGGGATCACTATCAAGCCCTTCGACAGGCGGATCACACCGAAGGCAAAAGTCAGCGGACATCGTTTACGTCTCCATTTTCGTCAACGCTCTGCCGTTCATGCAGAGCAAACCACTCGGTTATTAAGCTGAGCCATTTCAAACGAACCGCAAATTGCGGCACATTGATTTTAAGTACGCTGATCGACGTCGATCATTTTCTCGGCTGATTATACAGCAGCCCCAAACGTCGACGCAAGCAATTGTGACTCAACGTCTCGCTCGTCGATGAAAAGCATGACCTCCTGCGATGCACTTCGCTTGCGACCTTCACGCACAAGTCTTGCTCCGTATCCATTACGGTTTTCTTGATGGGACCACAAATTAAGCCCCCCCTTTATGTGATCCGACGCCCGATGCAGCGAGGATGCCAGCCAAAAGAACGGAACATTTCAGCGACGATCACAAGCTAGGATCGACGATGCCTTTTTCGTGTCCCATCTTGGCAGTTGTTTTATCTATCAAGCGTGACGCGGGAAGGCGGAATTCGACGGGGGCGGGCTGGTGACGTAGACTAACGGAACCCAATGCGTAACGCGGGCCTAAGCTGTCCCAAAACACTTCCGCCGAACGCTTGACTTTAATTCTTCTTTTTACATGCAGGATGGTGTTGTGACGGACTCGGTTGACCAAGATTTACAAACGCAAACGTTTAAACAACGCGTGTCCAAATTTTGGCAATGGTATCCCACGGTCGCGGAACGTTTCTATCAAACCATCGAAGCTGGCCAATGCGGCGATCTGGTCGACGAGGTCGCCGAGTTCTGCGAAGCGACGCTGCCCGGTCTAAGCTGGGTGTTTGGCCCCGGTGAGAATGGCGGACACTCGTTCACACTCTCCGGCGAAGGCCAGGTCGCCAAACAACTGCTGGCGGAGTATTGGCGGCAATGCGCTCCGGAGATTCCCAAATGGACTTTCCATGCCTCTCGCCAAGCCACTCCCGCTGGATTCGTCAAAGGATTCGCGATCGCTGTCGACAATGGCAAGCGAGTCGACGTGGATAGCTTCCAAGTTCGCACCCAAGTCGATGACGAACGGCAAAAGATCGATATCGTCGCCTGGCATCCTGCGCTCCAGTCCGTTCCTAAAACAAAACACTTCACCATCCTGTTCCTGCTGGTCGATGAAGTGCTTGGTGAATTCGGCACCCAGATGTGGCTGGGCCAAATCAAGATCGAACCATTCACCCCGGACAGCTACACGCGGTCGCTTTCGGAGCTGCCCGAATTCATCTCACAAGTCAACACGTATCACCAGTGGGAGAAACTGCCGCCGCTTGAGACCTATACCGTTTATCAGTTGCGCGAGAACAAGCCGTCACCGCGAGGCGATACGGTGATCGGATCAAGCTTGATTCCCCAGCTGGTGTTTGACTGTATCGATAACGAGGGCAAACTTGATGAAGATCCACTGCAAAACACCGGCGCGGAACTGGTCTACGTTGCCATCGATGGCTCGATTTTCCCCGATGGCCAACAATCCGATGTTCGCGCTAACATCGAAGACATCTTGAGCGATTCGCTTCGCAAAGAACTCAGCGGTCAAACACTCGGTGGAGCGTTTGGATTGAACGAAAGCTACATCGACCTACTGCTACTTGATGGCGAAGAGAGTCGCCGGATTGTCAGCGAGACACTAGCGCTGTTGCAATTAAAAAACCGCTTCCGGATTGAATCGTTTGTCAATGACATGAGCCACCACAGCGATTGAGCTCGAAAATGGGTTTGCGGCAACGTACAAGCACGTGGGTTCGGTGACAACAAATTCGTCACCGTCTTTGCGTTCGCTGCGTCGGGGTCGCTTGATGCAACTTTGCCCCACTCGACGTCGCTGGTAACGCAATTCACGTCAACTCTTTACCGAATCTCAACCCGCTCTAGACGGCTGGTTGACTTAGTGAAGTTTCCTGCGGCAAGGGGTGTAGGATGGACTTCCTAGTCCGTCAATGGTGGATTCGACGGACTAGGAAGTCCATCGTACGACTAAAACAACAAGCCGTTGACGGGTTCCACTATAAGGGGCGCTGCCGTAACGGTTCTTGGCTGGACGGGCTTCTTGGCTGAACGGGCTTCTTCGACGCTCGACTCGTTGACTTTTCTTGGTCTTCGCAGCACGCTAGTGGCACCACGGCAGTTGACATTGTCATGGGGACCGGTTGCCGAGCGAATCAACGCATCATGATTGGTCGCTTTTGGGCGGAATACAGAACCGCCACGACGTCACTGCGGGGGGTTGCTTGTCGCCTAAAATCACAGAAGACAGTCTCACGATGATCCTGGGGCGCGAGACAAGGGCGAGAAGCGATCTCGGATATACCGGTTACATACGGGCCCTCGCCCTCCCACAACCAGCAAGATTTACTTTCAGCAAACTGGGTTTGAATGATGACAAATGCAGATAATCCGTCGCTCCAATTGGCGACCTTTGGCAATGGCTGCTTTTGGTGCACCGAAGCCATCTTTCAACGACTCGCGGGCGTCCAACAGGTGATGTCAGGCTACTCCGGTGGCGACGTCGACAATCCCACCTACAAACAGGTCTGTACCGGCACGACCGGACACGCCGAGGTCATCCAAATCCAATTTGACCCCAGCGTGATTAGCTTTGAGGAGCTATTGGAAGTGTTTTGGAAAACCCATGACCCCACGACGCTCAACCGCCAAGGCGCCGATGTCGGCACGCAGTACCGATCCGTGATTTTCTATCACAGCGAATCACAAAAACAGCAGGCGGAACACTTCAAGCAAAAACTCGACGAAGCGGGGGTCTTCTCAGCCCCGATCGTGACCGAGATCAGCGAATTCACAAAATTCTATGCCGCCGAAGCCGACCACCACAATTACTTCAACGAACACGGAAACCAAGGCTACTGCCAAGCCGTGATTCGGCCCAAGGTGGAAAAGTTCACCGAGGTATTCCGCGACAAACTGAAACAAGACTGACCTGCGACGCCCGCTCGCCTACCGCACCGCTGCCACCATGCGTTTGAATCTTCACGATCGTTTTAACAAGCAACTGACCGCTGACCCGGTGCAAACACTTTCGCGACGCCAAGTCAGCGGGGCGGCATTTTCATTTGTCACGCCACGCGTCCCTAGCAACCCACGGCTGCTGCACGTCGCCAACGACGTTGCCGAGATGCTTGGATTGTCCGCAGAAGACCGTGACAGCGACGAGTTTCGCGACGTCTTCAGCGGCGGCAAAGTCATGCCAGGAACTCGCCCTTACGCGATGTGTTATGGCGGTCACCAATTTGGCTCGTGGGCGGGACAGCTCGGCGATGGACGCGCGATCAATTTGGCCGAAGTCGAGCATGCCGGTAAACACTGGACGCTGCAGCTAAAAGGGGCTGGCGAAACCCCTTATTCACGCACTGCCGATGGGCTGGCCGTTCTTCGATCTTCGGTCCGCGAACACCTGTGCAGCGAAGCGATGCACCACCTGGGGGTTCCCACCACGCGATCGCTATGTCTATTGACCACGGGCGACCAAGTGCTGCGAGACATCATGTACGACGGGCATCCCGAAATGGAAACCGGTGCAGTGATTTGCCGCGTCGCACCAAGTTTCATTCGCTTCGGCAATTTTGAAATCTTTGCTTCGCGTCACGACTTGAAAATGCTGCGTGAACTGACCGATTACACGATCCGCCATTACTACCCGGAAATCGAAACCGGCACCCAATCCGGTTACGGCGATTTTTTTCATGAGGTTTGCCAACGCACGCTGAGAATGATGGTGCATTGGCAACGCGTCGGATTTGTGCATGGCGTGATGAATACCGACAACATGTCGATTCATGGCGACACGATCGATTACGGCCCGTACGGTTGGCTCGAAGGCTACGATCCCAACTGGACTCCCAACACAACGGACCGCATGCATCACCGCTATGCATTTGGGAACCAGCCGCAAATTGCCCTTTGGAACTTGGTTCAACTAGCCAACGCATTGTACCCCTTGGTCGGTGAAGCGAGTCCATTTGAATCCGCGTTGCAACAATACCAACATGACTTCAATCGCGAGTTCACGCGGATGCAGGCCGAAAAGATCGGGCTTACCGAAGTGATCGCCGGCGACGAAGAACTGCTTGATCAACTCGATGCCGTGCTGCAAATCACTGAAACCGACATGACAATCTTCTTTCGTTTGCTCGGCAATGTCAAAAAGTCCGAGGACGCTAGCAGCGACAGCGAATTTTTGGCGACCATTCGCGATGCCTTTTACGCTCAACAGCCACTTGGCGATGAAGTGACCGAGCAGTGGCGTGATTGGTTTTCAAAGTATTTGCAGCGACTCAACGCCAGCGATGAACCGGACGCGACACGCCGGGAGCGAATGAACCGAGTGAACCCAAAGTACGTACTGCGCAATTACATGGCTCAAACGGCGATCGACGCTGCCGAACAAGGCGACACATCGCTGATCGGCGAACTGTATGAACTATTGCGTGCCCCCTATGACGAGCAACCCGAACACGAACGGTGGTTTGCCAAACGCCCCGAGTGGGCACGTCACAAAGTGGGCTGCTCGATGTTGTCGTGCAGCTCTTAAAGGCCGTGCAGCACTCGAAGGCTGGCTCGCAGATTTTAAAAACCGACGTACCGTTCAGACCGGTTTAGTTCTGTTTTAGCTATTTCCGCAGCTTGCCTAGTGCTAGTTTCCGAAGAAAAAACTCGAAGTTGTTAATTTAGGCTGACTCGGACCTCGCGGGATCTTGCACCGCGAGGAGATTCAGCTAAACTCTATAGACTTGACCTCAGCACCTTCAAAGGACGGTGCGATCGCGATGCAGCGTGAAACCTCAGTGATTTCGGCCACCCCGTCACGTTCGGGATAAGGCTAAAATACATCCCATTGGCGGATTTCCGTTTGCGCTTTTCAACTTTTCAGGACGCCCAGCAGATGTCAACCATCGCCAAACCAACGAAACTTTCACTGCAGGGGATCGTGCCTCCGTTGGTCACGCCTCTTACCGCTCGCGACACGCTGGACCACGAAGGCTTAGAGCGGTTGTTGAGTCACGTGATCGAAGGCGGCGTATCGGCTGTGTTCATTCTGGGGACAACCGGTGAAGCCCCGAGCTTGAGCTACCGTCTGCGTCGCGAGATGATTTCCGAAACGATTCGCATCGTCGAGAGACGCATTCCGGTGTTGGTGGGGATTGCGGACACGGCGTTTGTCGAAACGGTCAACCTTGCCCGCTACGCCGCCGATTGCGGAGCGGACGCGGCCGTATTGACGACACCTTATTATTTTCCCGCCGGGCAAACCGAATTGACGTCCTATGTGCAGAACATTGCACAGCAGGTCCCATTGCCGATCATGCTGTACAACATGCCGGGATTGACGAAGGTTTGGTACGAGATCGAAACGCTGCGAACGCTCTCTAGCATTCCGTCAATCATCGGGGTCAAGGACAGCAGTGGTGACTTGGACTACTTTGGCCAAGTTTGCCAATTGAAACTCGATCGTCCCGATTGGACGGTGCTGCTAGGCCCCGAAGCCCTGTTGCAGGAGGCTCATCGATTGGGCGGCGACGGCGGCGTCAACGGCGGGGCGAACGTGATGCCGGAACTGTTTGTCCAGTGCTACAACGCGCTGCGTGACGGCGACGAAGCGACCGTGACCGAGCGGCGTGAACTGATCTTGGAGTTCCAAAAGATCTACGAGGTCGGCAAGTACGCATCCCGCCACATCAAAGCGACCAAGTCGGCTTTGTCGTTGATTGGAATCTGCAGCGACCTGCCTGCGGATCCATTCCATCCATTCCTTGCCCCTCAGCGTGAACGTGTTGCCGAGGTATTGCGAGGGGTCGGGGCTCTGTGATTGCCGCTGTTTTCTTTACCGGGGTCGACTGGTTCGTACTGCTGGGCTACTTCGTTGCCATCATGGCATTGGGGTTGTTTTTCTGGCGACGCAATAACACTGCGGACCAATTTACGGCCGGAGGGCGGACGTTGCCGGGATGGTTATGTGGCTTATCCATCTTTGCCACGTACCTAAGCAGCATCAGCTATTTGGCATTACCGGGCAAAGCGTTTGTCGACAATTGGAACGCGTTTGCCTTCTCATTGGCGCTGCCGTTTGCTGCCGCTATTGCGGTTCGATTCTTCCTGCCTTTGTATCGCCGCTCGGGCGAGGTGTCGGCCTATTCGTTGCTGGAACACCGTTTTGGTTTATGGGCACGGCTGTACGCGAGCTGCTTTTACCTGCTATTCCAGATTGCCCGCATCGGGGTGGTGATGTACTTGATGGCGCTGCCGATGGCGGTGCTGTTTGGCTGGGACATCCGCATCGTGATTGTGGTGACTGGGATTATCGTGACGATCTATTCGTTTGTTGGCGGAATCGTCGCGGTGATTTGGGCCGATGCGATTCAAGCCATCGTGTTGTTGGCCGGAGCCCTATTGGCGCTTGGCATCCTGCTGTTTGACATGCCGGGCGGGCCGAGCGAAGTGATCGAGGTGGCCAACCGTCACGATAAATTTTCACTCGGCAGCACATCGCTGTTGGCGATATCGCAACCGACGCTGTGGGTCGTATTGGCGTATGGGCTGTTCGACAACCTCCGAAACTTTGGCGTCGACCAAAGTTATGTCCAGCGTTACATCGCGGCCAGCACGGATCGTGAAGCTGCCAAAAGCGTTTGGGTCGGAGCCTTGTTGTATGTGCCCGTTAGCGCATTGTTTTTGTTTATCGGTTCGTCGCTTTTTGCTTACTACGAGAGCCACCCTGAACAAACGCAAGAAGTCCGCTTGATCGTCGCCGAACAGAAGATGATGCAGGCCGGGATCACGCCGGATGCACCGGAGTACGCTTCGCGGCTGAACGAGACGATGGACGGATTGACCGAAACCGACCTTGGCGACCGCGTTTTCCCTCATTTCATTGCCTCGAATCTGCCAATGGGAGCCCGCGGATTGTTGATCGCGGCGGTGTTTGCCGCGGCAATGAGCACCGTTTCGACGTCGCTGAACTCATCCGCAACGTTGGTGATGAGCGATTTCTACAAGCGATTGCTTCGCCCTGATTCCTCGGACACCGAACACGTCCGCGTGCTGCGTGGATCGACGATTGCATGGGGAGCGATGGGTACGATGATGGCACTGGCGCTAGTCCGGCTGACCGAAAGTGCGCTGGATATTTGGTGGATACTATCGGCGGTACTTGGGGCGGCCATCATCGGATTATTCCTACTTGGCATCATGGTCCCCAAGATTCGCGGCGGCGCGGCGGTGTTCGTGTTGCTCATCGGAATGACATTGATCGCATGGATGGCCGCATCCAAAACCGACTACTGGCCTTCGCAGTACAGCGGGCTCGCCAGCCCGTTTCATCCGCTGCTGGTGATCGTGGTCGGCCCCACCGCAATCGTCCTGCTCGGTTGGCTGGTGACAAAATTCCTCAGCAAAAAACCGAACGAAGTCACGGGCGATTAGGTTCACTGCGACGGCTACCAAGCCGAGCGTCCCACCCCAAACTCCCTATCTCTGCGGACGATGAGAGAGACAAGCTAAATGTGCCCCACCAGGACCCAAACCTTCTCCGCGATCCTCGCCTTGCTGGCGGGAATGTTGACCAGCGGAATTGATTCGCCACTGATGGCCGGAGAACGCCCGAACATCGTGTTCATCTTGGTGGACGATTTGGGTTGGTCGGACTTGGGGTGTTATGGTCACCCATGGCATGAAACACCGCACATCGATCGTCTGGCGAGCGAAGGCATGCGGTTTACGAGTGCCTATTCGCCGGCACCGATCTGCTCGGCAGCGCGGGCCAGTATCTTGACGGGTAAAGCCGTCCCGCGACTCGGTTTCGAATTTGTCACCAAGGAAGAACCAGGCCATCAGCGGATCGAAGGAGACGTCCCGCTGACAACGCCGCCGCTCACCCTGAATCTGCCGCTTGCCGAAACCACGATCGCCGAGCGAATGGCGACGCAGGGTTACCAAACCGCGTTTTTCGGCAAATGGCACGTCAGCCAGCATCATCGACGTTACCTAGGTTGGCATCCCGAGTATGGTCCTCCGAAGCAAGGTTTCGAAGTCGCGGTGGAAGACTTTGGCGACCATCCCTACGCCTGGACCAAAGCGAATCGCAAAATCGAGTCCGACGCGGGGGTCATCCCCGACGATTCGATGGTGCAAAAGGTAACCGATTTTATCCGCCGCTCTCACGACCGCCCCTACTTTTTAATGGCATCGTCGTTTTATGTTCACACGCCGGTAAAGAATCGCTGTCGTTGGCTAGTGGAAAAATACGACGCCAAGCTTCCTGCAACGATTCCACAGCGTGCGAAGCGACTGCAGTACGCAGCGTTTGTGGAAACGTTGGACCATCATGTTGGCGAGATCCTTGCTGCGATCGACGAATCGGGACAACGGGACAATACGTTGGTCGTATTTTTGTCAGACAATGGCGGTCACCCCGAATACTGTGGCAACGCTCCGCTGCGAGGATCCAAGTGGAACCTTTACGAAGGCGGCATTCGCGTGCCGATGATCGCTCGCTGGCCCACAGCCGTCACGGCGGGTGCAACCTGCGACACCGCCGTGATCGGCTACGACCTGCTGCCCACCTTTGTGGACATCAGCGGTGACGATGCCAATATCGCGACCCAAAACAATGTCGATGGTGTCAGCATCCAACCTTTGCTGGATCACCCCGAGTTACAATTGGACCGCAGCCTGATTTGGCATTTTCCGTACTATCACCCCGAGACTGGTTTTCGCGATGCCAAGGCGACGATCGGGGTGAACGATTTTGCGGTTAGCCAAACGTGTCCGCAATCAGCACTTCGCCACGGACGCTACAAAATCATTCATTTTGCGGAAAACGATCGTATCGAGTTGTACGATCTTCAAACCGATCTTGCCGAACAGCACGATATGAGTGCCTCGCATCCCGAGATCGCCGCGCAGATGCGTGTTAGACTTCAGACTCATTTGACCACGATGAACGCCCGCCGAGCCCTACCGAAAGAAAAGAAATGAAACGAACGAACTTAATTGTCTATTGTTGGATGTGCGTGATGACGCTTGGTTCCTTCGCCACGGCGGAAGAGCCTCAGTGGAAACTGCAACCATTGCAGTACAACAATCCAGGCTTGAAGGTCGATCTCGGCGTGGGGTTGTGGGCGTTTCCGCTGCCGATGGATTACGACAACGACGGCGACCTGGATCTATTGGTCAGTTGTCCGGACAAGCCTTCCAATGGCACGTATTATTTCGAGAATCCGTCACAGGATCCAAACGAGAAGATGCCGGTTTTCAAAGCAGGCGTTCGCATCGGTCATGGCAGTCATTTCATGCAAATGAGTGTGGTCGACGGTGAACCGATCTTGATGCTGCCGGCAAAAGAGTTTCGCCGTGACGCCAAAACGGGGGAATTCAATTTTTCGAAACCAACCAAGATCAACGCCCACGCCAATCCGAACCATCACACCAAAGGCAACACCCGCGCGAACATGTGGCGATACGTCGATTATGACGGCGACGGAGATCAAGACATTGTCGTCGGTAGCGGTGACTGGACCGATTACAGCTGGGATCACGCCTATGACAACCACGGCAATTGGCGAAACGGGCCACTACATGGCTATGTTTACTTGATCGAAAACGAAGGCAGCGACGACGAGCCGAAGTATTCATCGCAGCCCGAGCGACTGCAGGCCGGCGGTGGTGAGATCGATGTCTACGGATGGCCAAGCCCGAACTTTGCCGACTTTGATAACGATGGTGACTTGGACTTGTTGTGTGGTGAGTTTTTGGACGGATTCACCTATTTTCAAAACATCGGCACACGAACGCAGCCTAAATACGCAGCGGGTCAAAAATTGAATGACGTCAGCGGGGAACCGCTGGTGATGCATTTACAAATGATCACACCCACGGCGATCGATTGGGACGCCGACGGCGACCTCGATCTGATCGTCGGTGACGAAGACGGACGCGTTGCGTTGGTGGAAAACACCGGCGAGCTTCGCGACCACCAACCGGTTTTCAAAGCACCACAATACTTTCAACAGCAAGCCGATACGCTCAAGTTCGGCGCACTGGCGACTCCGTTCGCTTACGACTGGGACAACGATGGCGACGAAGACATCGTGTGCGGCAACACCGCTGGATCGATTGGTTACTTCGAGAATCTTGGCAAAGCAGAAAATGGGTTGCCCAAATGGGCTGCTCCGAAACTGCTAGAGGTCAAACAGAGCGATGGTTTCCAGAAACCGTTTCGCGTGATGGCGGGCCCAAGTGGTTCGATCCAAGGTCCGGCGGAAGCCAAGTGGGGTTACACCACGTTGTCGGTTGCCGATTGGGACGGCGATGGCGATGGCGACATCGTTTACAACTCGATTCTGTCGCAACTAGGCATGTTGATCAACGAATCCGGAACGTTGGTCGAAAAGAACTTTGACACCGGACAACGCGAAGCGCCTCCGAAATGGTATTGGTGGCAAACCTTGTCCAGCGACGCATTGACTCAGTGGCGAACCACACCGATGGCGATCGATTTCGACGGCGACAAGAAACTCGATTTGGTCATGCTGGACCAAGAAGGCTTTCTGACGCTTCGCTCCGGTGGCGGAGCCGCAGAACGGATCTTCGTTGACGAAGCCGGACAACCGCTTCAACTGAACACGGGAACATGCGGTCGATCCGGGCGAGTCAAGTTGGCTGTGGTTGATTGGGACGGCGATTCACGATTGGACGTGCTGGTGAATTCCGAAAATGCGACTTGGTACCGCAATTGTGCGGATGTCGATGGCAAGGTAATGCTGAAAAAGGTCGGCAACTTGGCCAAACGAAACGTCGCCGGACACACGTCGAGCCCCACCGTGTGCGACTTTAACAACGACGGCAAACCGGATTTGTTAGTCGGCAGCGAAAATGGCCGGATCTACCACATTGCTCACGATGATTGTGTGACCTTCAGCGATGAGGAAATGATGCCGAGCGAACCGAAACCTGCTGCCGAGCCAGCATTCCCAGGACTGATTGCGAGCGAATTCATTTTCGAAGATGCGCCATTCAAAGCGTGCCACGCGTCAACGATTTGCCAAACGTCTCGCGGGCTGGTTGTTTCTTGGTTCGGCGGATCTCGCGAAGGGAACAAGGACGTTGTGATTTGGACCAGTTTCCATGATGGATTGAAGTGGTCGCGGCCCTTGAATGTTGCCGATGGAATTCAGCACGACGGAATGCGTCATCCGTGTTGGAACCCGGTACTGTATCAACCTCCTGGCGATGCTCCGTTGTTGCTATTTTTCAAAGTCGGACCACGACCGCACAGTTGGTGGGGCGAGGTGATGACAAGCTATGACCGCGGCCGCACGTTTACCGACCGCAAACGATTGCCCGAAGGCATTGATGGTCCGGTTCGCTGCAAACCCATTTTGCTCAGCGATGGCAAAACACTGCTCTGCGGTTCATCCACCGAAAACGAAGGATGGCGAGTCCACTTTGAAAAGGTCACATTGGTCGATGGTGAACCGAGCGGCACCTGGAAACGCATCGGGCCGATCAACGACGGGACGGAATTCAAGGCGATTCAACCGACGATCTTGACGTATCCGGATGGCCGGCTTCAAGCCCTTTGCCGCACCCAAGAAAGTGTGATTGCGTCGACCGAGTCGACCGATGGCGGCGAGACATGGTCGAAATTGGTGGCAACCAACATGCCCAATCCGAACTCGGGAATTGATGTCGTGACGCTCACCGACGGTCGTCAATTGATGATCTACAACCATCTCGGATCATCCGACAATGGCTGGGGTAAACGAAGCTTATTGAACCTTGCGATTTCCGAAGACGGAATGGATTGGACCGAGGTAGGGGTGCTCGAGAAGGAAAAATCAGGTGAGTTCAGCTACCCGGCAATCATCCAAACCGATGACGGGATGGTTCACATGACCTATACCTGGAAACGGCAATTGATCAAGCACGTGGTGGTCGATCCGGCCCAACTGAAACCGACGCAGTCGAAATAAAGGAACGGTGATGAACGCAACTGCCACTGAAAAGCCGCGCGCCGTCGGCCCGGTCGCGCTCGGATTGGACTTTGGAACGGAATCGGTGCGGGCGATTTTAATCGATGCCGCGGGCAACCAACTCGGGCTGGCTTCGCGTGATTACGCCAACGGCCAAATCACTCAGACGTTGCCGGGTAGCGATGTCCTGTTACCGCCGCGGTACGCGCTGCAGGCACCTGGCGACTGGATCGCCTCGGCCGCCGAAGCGACGCAGGCTGCGATTGGCGAAGCCGGACTGGATTCCGCGACGATCGTTGGGATCGGTGTCGATTTCACCAGTTGCACGATGCTGCCAACCACGCTCGACGGCACGCCGATATGCGAGCTTGCAAAGTTTCGGTCGACTCCGTTGGCATGGCCGAAGCTTTGGAAACATCATGGTGCACTCGAGCAAACCGAGCGGATGAATACGGTGGCCCGAGCACGTGATGAAGCATTTTTAAAGCGTTACGGTGGCACGATCGGATTGGAGTGGTTCTTTCCAAAGATGCTCGAAACGATCGAAAATGCTCCGGAGGTTGCCGCAGCGGCCGAAGTTTGGCTGGAGGCCGGAGACTGGTTCGTGTGGCAGTTGGTGGGAGGGCCCGCCGACTCATTGACCCGCTCGACATGCCAAGCGGGGTACAAGGCGATGTGGTCCGCGACGGATGGCTATCCATCGAGCGAGTACTTTGCTGCGGTCCATCCGCAATTGGCCGAGGCGGCAAGACAGCGCTTGCCTGGAGTGATGCGATCACCTGGCGAACCTGCCGGAGGCTTGACTGCGGCGATGGCCAAGCGATTCGGGCTTCGCAAGAACATTCCGGTTTCGACTGCGATTATCGACGCGCATTCCGCGGTACCGGGAGTCGGCGCCGCTGACCCCGGAGCCCTTGTGATGGTGATGGGAACGAGCAGTTGTCACATGCTAAATGCCACCACCGCAGCCGAAATCCCTGGGATTGCGGGTGTGGTCGAGGGAGGCATTTTGCCAGGCATGTTTGGATACGAAACGGGTCAAGCGGCGGTCGGTGACGCGTTTGCGTGGTTGCGGCGATTGCTTGGACTCGATTCCTTTGACTCGCTGGCGGAATCAGCACTGCGATTGCCACCGGGGGCCGAAGGGGTGATGTGCATGGACTGGATGAATGGTTGCCGCACACCGTTGATGGACGGCAGCCTACGGGGTGCGTTTACCGGACTAGGCCTTGAGCACGGTCCGGAGCACTTGTATTTGGCGTTGATGGAAGCCTCGGCGTTTGGACTCCGCTGGATCGTCGAAATGCTTCGCGACGGCGGTGCCCCGATCGATCGATTGATTGCCACCGGAGGATTGCCACACCACAACCGCGCGTTCGTCGAGGTGTATGCCGACGTGTTGGGAATGAAGATTGAAATTCACCCCTCCACGCAAGGTCCGGCCGTCGGTGCGGCGGTGTTGGGAATGATTGCAGCGGGGTCGGAAGCGAGCGGTTTTTCGAGTGTCAGCGAAGCGGCGACCGCGATGGCGGGGGTTCCCGAAGGCAAACAAGACATTGTCCTGCCAAGAGAGGAACGGACCGCAGCCTATGACCGGCTGTACACCGAGTACCGCAAACTTGCTGCGATATTGGCCGAGCGCTAGGCTCTGTCTGAAAACCGTAGCGGAAGTCGCGGGCGGCTTGTTGATTTAGCGAAGTTGCCTGCGGCAAAGGGTGTATGATGGACTTCCTAGTCCGTCAATGGTGTATTCGACGGACTAGGAAGTCCATCGTACGACTAAAGCAACAAGTCGTCTCGACTTTCGGCAGCATGGCATCGCCCCATTGGGAAATCGAAATTCTTCACGAATTCCGCTACCAAGTTTCCGCCTCGGATGCGTTCTCAGACAGTGCCTAGTGCCCACCGCATCGACTTTTTTTGGGAAGTGACGGTGCGACTTGAAAGCCCGCTGTTACTTTCTAATCACAACTTTACTCTTAATTCTAATCATCACCCACTTACACCCGAGACGGGTGATTGCAGCGGCGGGAGTAAGATTAAGAGCAGAAGTTGGACTCAAGCGAAACGACGCGGATGCTTAGGCTTCGCCGTTTTCGTTTTCGTCGATTTCGATCAACGAGACTTTTAGTCCGTTACGGATGTGGGCAGCGGCAGCTTCGCGAGCGGCTTCGGCGTCATGTTTCTTGATCGCTCGAAAAATCTTCTGATGATCTTTGCACGTGCGTTTCATCGCAACGACATCATGACGGTGTCGGCGGATGGCAAACACTCGGGTTAAGACTTGCGACTGCGATGCCGTGTGAACCAGCGCTTGATTGCCGGTCGCTTCGATAATCAACATATGAAATTGATAATCGGCCTTGTCAAACTGCCCTTTGATCCGCTTGCCCGCGTACTGGGCCGAAGATTTCTCTTGCTTCGCGGTCAACTCTTCCATCCGCTTCAATTCGGCTTGAATCTTGGCGATCTGCTCGGGTGTGGCTCGCTCAGCGGCCCGTGCTGCGGTGTAGGGTTCGATGACCTCACGAACCTCGTAGATATCGATCAACGCGGATCGATCCAGCGACCGGACGATGGCACCCATGTTGGGCACCAAATCGACCAGGCCTTCGTTGGCAAGCTGACCGGCGGCTTCCCGCACCGGCGTCGCACTGACGCCGATTTCTTTGCCGATCGGACCATACAACAGACGAGCGCCCGGTTCAAATTCACCCGAGATCAACTTGTTTCGTAGATGCTGATACGCACGGCTGGCGTTTGTTTCGGTGCTCATGTTGGGAACCCAATTTACTAACAGAAAAGAATTGGTCGTTTCGACGACCTCTATTCTAACGTTTACGAATCGTTTAGCAGAGCCGAGGTAAGTCGAAAATTACGAGGCGGTTACGACATCGCCTGGGCGAGGACGATTTACCTTTGGATCTGCGAAGGTGAACCACGGCTGCGGCCAGTGGATTTACCAAAAATCAAACATACGTTCACTGGTTCGATCGTCGATTTACCGAAAACCGTGCTGGAATGATGGGACAGTGCAAGCAAGTGGAACTGGCCAAAATCGCCACGGGATCAGCAGGTCGCCGCGACGCGTTTTCCGTCAAGGGATGCTACGACGTTGTCAAGCGAACGGATCCACTTCCTCGCTTTCGGTCGACCTTGCCCAGGCTGTCGTGACGATCACGCCCCCGAAGCGAGACGAACCTTCGACGGCGAAGCACGAAACTCGGTAGACCTTCTGCTGACCTCGTTGCTCATGTGACCGACCGGAACAAGTTATCCATTTAGCGATCCCCAGTGATAGGATCTGCGACAAAACGCCTTTCTCCCCTCTGATTCGCTACACTGTTCTGCTTCGGTGACGGTGTTCGGCTCCCCCCGGCGTCGGCAGCCTGATCTCGCTTTTGATTTTTCGTCCCACCTTCGAATTGCTTTTTCTTGGAACCCGTTCGGATGCCGCATTTTCGCGTTCTTTGTACCGTTGCCGGATTCGCGGTAGCGTTGCTTGTCTATGGATTGTGTATCACCGCGTTTCAGCTTTCACATCCCGCGGCGGTCACGGCAGCCGTCACGTCGCTGTGTGGTATTTGGTGGTGCACCGAAGCGGTTCCGATCCCGGTCACGTCGCTGGTCCCGTTTGTCGTGTTTCCGTTTGCGGGGGTGTTGGACCACCGCCAACTCGCCGAAGCCTATGGAGACAAGTTTGTCTTGTTGTTCATGGCTGGATTTATGATCTCGCGAGCTGCCGAACACTCGCAAACCCATCTGCGCGTTTCGCAAGGCTTGATGAAATTGACAGGCACAAGTTCCCAGCGGCGTATCGTGCTCGGCTTCTTGGCCGCGTCGGCGTTTTCGAGCATGTGGATTTCAAACACGGCAACAGCGCTGATCATGTTGCCTGTGGCGATTGCGGTGCTGCACGAACAAAAGGATTCGCGGCTGCATGTCCCCCTATTGTTGGCGGTGGCATATGGATCGAGCATCGGCGGAATTGCGACGATTATCGGCACGGCTCCCAATGGAGTGTTTGTCTCGATTTACGAACAACAGAGCGAACGCACCATCGATTTTTTCTCGTGGCTTAAGATCGGCGTTCCGGTTGCCGCGACAATGTTATTGGCGACAGGCCTTTGGTTGACACGTGGCTTGTCACGAAGTTGTTCGATGCAGCTTGAGGACCTTGGCGTTTGGACGAGTGCTCAGCGGCGTGTGTTGGCCGTATTGTCCGTAACCGCACTGCTGTGGATCACTCGCAGCGCCCCCTTTGGTGGATGGTCAGCGTTGTTGGATGTTCCGATGGCACACGATGCAACCGTGGGCTTGGCTGCCGTGATCGCACTTTTTCTGATCCCCAGCGGAACGACGACTGTGCATCGCAGCGAAAACGGGGACGGAGACGATTGTGTTCAAGCCAACCGGTTGCTCGATTGGGAAACCGCGTCTGACATTCCATGGGGAATCCTGATTTTGTTCGGCGGCGGGTTGGCGATTGCCAAGGCCGCCGAAGTGACAGGGTTATCTGAAATCATCGGCAACCAATTTTCGCACCTCTCGGGACTCCATCCACTTTTGATCATCGCTGCCATCTGTCTGACGGTCACCTTTTTAACCGAGGTCACATCCAACACCGCCACGACGACATTGTTGATGCCAATCTTGGGCGCGGCCGCCGAGGGTGCGGGCTATGATGCTGCGTTTCTGATGCTTCCGGCAGCGTTGTCGGCAAGCTGTGCGTTCATGTTGCCGGTGGCAACGCCGCCTAATGCGATCGTGTTTGGATCGGAACATTTGACCGTCCGCGAGATGGCCAAAACCGGATTCGTACTGAATTTGATCGGGGTCGTTGTGATTTCGCTGGTGTGTTATTTCGTCGTCGACTTCCAACATGGCATTGGCCGCCCTGGTCCGGCACCGGCTATCCAAGCCGAACCGACACCGACTCGCTAAGCCGATTAGGATGAGTCATCCCCCACAACCATCCGAGCCGATGTCGCCCGCGGCGGCGAGCGTTAAGATTGCCGGGAACGTGCCGGCGGCTCACATCAAGATGGACGTTGGCCCATTTTTTATCCCGCGGGATGTCGATACGGAGCTCGATAGGGGCGCCGCAGCAACTTTGTCGCTTCCTCATCTCCGACAACGGTATTCGTCTGCGGATCAAATTCCAAGGTTCGGCCCAGCGTGAGTGCGTTGTTGGCCAGGATACACGAAGCACTGCTGATGTGCCCTTGCTCAATATCCGCGACGGGTTTCGAGCGATCATCGATGGCCTTGAGAAAGTCCCGCATGTGCCCGCGAATCGCCGACGCGACGTGCAATTCTAATTTCCATTTTTCGGCATCCGATTGATCGCTGGGATATTTGTCGAGTTCGATGACGGCGTTGCCCGATAATTTCTGGCCGCCTGAGCGTGGGATGAACTCGTACTTCTGCACACTTAGCTTCAGCGTTCCTTTGGATCCATAAATGATTCCCGCCCAAGGAAAATCGGGATCGGGTGGCGAACCCCAACTGCGGTGGGTCCAAACCACTTTGAGATCGTCAAAGTCAAACGTTGCGGTTTGCGTATCGGTGATATTGGCGATCGATTCGGTATCGACCAAGATGCCCCCGGCACTGCTGATGCGGCGAGGCCAGCCCAGGCCAAGCTGCCAGCGAACCATGTCCAACATGTGAACGCACATATCACCCACGATACCGTTGCCATATTCCATAAACGCCCGCCACGAGCGTGGATGAATCAGTTCGTTGTACGGACGCAGCGGTGCGGGCCCCGTCCAACGATCGAAATCCAACGATGGCGGTGGAGCGATGACAGGCGGATTTTTCTTGGCACGCATGTGGTAATAACAGCACACTTCCGCAAAGGCGACGTCGCCAAGCAATCCGGCGTCGACGACTTTCTGTTTCGCTTCGATCAAATGGGGCGTGCTGCGTCGCTGGGTTCCAACCTGCACCACTCGCCCCGTGCGTCGAGCGGCATCCAACATCGCTCGACTCTCGAGCACATCCACCCCGGTGGGCTTTTGCACATAAACATCAGCCCCGGCCTCGACCGCCGCAATCATCGGCAACGCATGCCAATGATCGGGCGTGGCGATCAAGACGATGTCGAGGTCTTTCTCGGCAAGCATTTCTTGGTAATCGGCATACGTCCGAGGTCGCTTTTTGGAAACTTGCCGCGATTCGATCAGCCCCGCCGCTTCCTCGAGCATCTGAGAATCCACATCACACAGCGACACCACCTCGACCGGTTCGATGTTGATCAGCTGCAGCAAATCGCATTTGCCGTACCACCCACAACCGATCAATCCGACACGACGCGGCGACGCGACAGCGTAAGCGGACTGGGCGGCCGTCGCAATCGAGGCCAACGCAGCAGTACGGGTGAGAAAGTTTCGGCGATCCATGGTGCTTCGTTTCCAAACCGAGGAGAGAGGTGTTGCTTTGACTCAAACGCAGCGATCGAACCCTTCGACGCCGTTGGCCATCTTAACACACTCGCCCGAGTAACGGCTCGCGAACCTGCGAAGTCTCCGTCGACAATCTCAGCCGCGAGCGGATCACAAAGCAGTGTCTTTTTTCTCGGGCCACAAGGCCAGGATGTTGGCCAGCAAGACGAGCGATCCGCCAATCAGCAGCGGAACACTGAATTGTTCGTTGGCATAATGGACCGCGCACCACGCGCTAAGCATCACCGGAACAAACATGGCCCACGTCGACGCAAACAGAGGCTCGCACGTGTAGATCACCGCGGCTTGTCCTGCGGTCAATCGCGGTTGGTACTTGTTCATCCAAACAAACGCGACCAACGACGGAAATAAACACAACACCCCAAGTAGCAGATAGAACCGTGGTTGAATCGCCAGCGCGGTCCAGCCCCCGGTGGCGGTCTCGGGCACCTGCAGATTCAGCCCCGCAAAAACGATCAGTGCCAACACCGCAGTGGTTCCAAACATGCTAGGTGTGAACAACACGGACTCATAGCGTTTACCAAACACGTCTACCAACAAGATTTGAGCGCTAAAGAACAGCGTCCCCAACGTGGTCAGCGAATCGCCGATGGTCCACTGCGCCAACGCATTGCTGGCGAGCGACACATGCCCTTCGTCGAACACGATCAATCCGGTCAAGACCGCCACGCCGGCCACTGCCACCAACGCGCCAAGCATCACACAAAGCCGCGGCAATTGTTTCCGCAGCACGGTGTTGATCAGCGGAGTGATGATCACCACGAGGCTAGTCAAAAATCCACTTCGTGAGGCGGGAATCGTGGCCAAGCCGATGACTTGCAACAACAGGCCCAAGAAAAACATGACCCCAATCGCCGCGCCGGCCAACAGATGAGGCGTTTGAACACGTCGCAGCGTTCCACGCAGCAAAATCGCGAACAAACCGAACGCAATGGCAAACCTTAATCCGATCAACCACGACGCCGAACTGGTCCGCAGCCAACCCGACGCGGTCCACTCGGTGACACCAAAATGATCATCGACTTGAAGGTTCAAACACTTCATGATCGGAAAGGATGCCCCCCACATCGCGTTGACCAACACCAACGCAATGATCGCTTGACGGCGTTCGTTTGGGGTGCTGCCTTGGTTCATGATGGTTTGGATTTGACCGATGAGATGTACGCTGGCCTTCCAAAGCCGTCGATTTTGTTAGCGGTACGGCGCGAGCCGTCCGGTGGTAGCGAGTAAAAAAGTTCGAATTCAACCGGGCGGCTGGCGTCGCTCCGCCACAAAAACCCCCGTTAGGGGCAAAGTGGGCCTGGCTGGGCGACGGCCTTGAAAAACCATCCAACAAGACTCCGAAACAGGCCGATGCTTCACGCGACGCAGTCCAAAGCGTATATTCCGGCACTTCGTTTGTGAATGAGCTTTCCCCCTTCTCTGTCAGGAGTCCCGTCGTGTCGACCGATCTACCCAATATCCTTGCATCGCGTTACGCAAGTGAAGCGATGGTGAAAATCTGGTCGCCCGCAAACAAGGTGGTTCTTGAACGTGAATTGTGGATTGCCGTATTGGAGGCTCAAAAGGACCTCGGGGTTCACGTCCCCGATGGGGTGATCGACGCCTACCGCTCGGTCATCGACAAGGTTGATTTGTTTGCCATCGACGCTCGCGAACGCGTTACCAAACACGATGTCAAAGCTCGTATCGAAGAATTCAACGAATTGGCGGGGCACGAGCATATTCATAAAGGAATGACATCGCGTGACTTGACCGAAAACGTCGAGCAGCTGCAAATTCGTTCCGCTCTGAATTTGGTTCGTGATCGCATTGTCACCGCACTTTCGTTGGTGGCCGAGCGAGCGGCAGAGTACAGCGAATTGGCCATTGCCGGTCGCAGCCACAATGTTCCCGCGCAGGTCACGACGGTCGGCAAACGGTTCGCCAACATCGCCGAAGAGTTGTTGGTCGCCCACGAGCGAATTGAGAACTTGTTGGTCCGCTACCCGCTGCGAGGCATCAAGGGCCCTGTGGGAACCCAGCAAGACATGCTCGATTTGTTCCAAGGCGACGCTGGCAAACTCGACCAATTGGACAGCCGGATCGCAAAATCACTGGGCTTTGAATCGTGTTTCGATTCGGTCGGGCAAGTGTATCCACGATCACTCGACTTTGATGTGATCTCGGCACTGACCCAGCTATCGTCGGCGCCAGCCAACTTTGCTCGCACATTGCGATTGATGGCGGGAGCGGAATTGGCGACCGAAGGATTCAAACCGGGCCAAGTCGGATCGTCGGCGATGCCCCACAAGATGAACGCACGCTCGGCGGAACGGATCGACGGATTCAACGTGATTTTGCGTGGTTATTTGACGATGGTTGGCGGATTGCTCGGCGATCAGTGGAACGAAGGGGACGTCAGCTGCAGTGTCGTCCGCCGCGTGGCGATTCCGGATGCGTTCTTGGCGATCGACGGACAACTTGAAACGTTCCTCACCGTGCTGGTCGATTACGGTGCATACCCGGCCGTGATCGATCGCGAATTGCGTCGCTACCTACCATTTTTGGCGACGACCAAGATCCTTGTCGCCGCCGTCAAATCGGGCGTGGGGCGTGAAACGGCACACGAAGCGATCAAAGAACACGCCGTTGCCGCGGCGCTTGCCATGCGTGAAAGCGGCCGCGATGACAACGATTTGATCGCACGCTTGGCCGCAGACGATCGCATCCCAATGGACGCCGAAGCTCTGAATGCGGCGATCGGAGACCCGAAGCAATTCATCGGCAATGCATCGACTCAGGTGCAAAACGTGATCACGCGAATCGAAGCGATCACTCGCAAAAATCCGGAAGCGGCCAGCTACCGCCCCGGCTCAATCTTGTAGCAGGCTTAATCTTGTAGCCGGCTCGATCCTGTAGACAGCTCGATCTTGAAAACGCTCGATCATCGCCCGGTGGTTCTCGGAACCCCGTGGCGATGTTAGCGACGCTTGTACTGTGATGGAGAACAGTTCATCCGCCGGCGAAAGCTGCGGCTGAAGTGAGCGTGGTCATAGAATCCGCAAGCGTGAGCGATTTCGGATACCGTTTGCTCAGTTTCTCGCAACAGCTTCGCTGCGTGCTCGACCCGCACGCGAACCAAATATTGTCGAGGCGACGCGCCAAACGCATGGCGAAAACGTCGCTCGAAATGGCTGACGGACAACCCCGCCATATCAGCAAGCTGCTGCGTGGAAAGATTGTCAGCAAAATGAGTGTGTAGATGCGCAATCACATTGGCAAACGCGTCGACGGTCCCCGAGGGCGTTTGGATCCGCTCGATCTGGCGTGAAAATCCCGCCACTCCGATCACGCGACCCCGCCGATCCCGCAGCGGAACCTTGCTGGTCATCACCAAACGAGGCGACCCGGCGTCTTCGGGTGCACTTTCGACACGATTGACGATCGCTTCACCCGATTGCATCACCGCAACATCATCGGCGCGGTACTCGTCGGCACGCGATTTGGGAAAGAAATCGTGATCCGTTTTGCCAATCGCCTCGGCTTCGCAAACCACTCCGCAATACTCACATCCGCGGCGGTTCAGCGCCATGAATCGACCGCGACGGTCTTTGACGAAAAACGACAGCCCAGGCAAATGGTCAAACAACGCGAACGCTTGGTCGCTCGGACCGAGTCGAGCAAAAAAGTCCTCTCGCATCCTGGTATTTTCCATGGCTTAATTTTACACAAGATTGAGTCTGGCGTGCAAGACAATTCGTGTTGGGAAGACCAGAATGAAGCAGCGTGAATGAGCCGAAACCTCGCCTCGACGCTATCAAAAACGTTGGTTTGAATTCCATCTTCGTCCTATCACGAGTGCTCCGCCCCTGATGTTACGCACCGCACTTTTCACGTTGCTGAGCGGCTTATCGGTCGTCTTAGCGGCCCCCGGCCTATCGGCAAAAGAGCTCGATTTCAACCGCGACATCCGTCCTATCCTGTCGGACAAATGCTATTTTTGTCACGGCCCCGACGCCAACACGCGTGAGGCGGGTTTGCGGTTGGATTCCCGCGACCAAGCGATCGACGTGATCGAATCAGGCGACCTTGTCGACCGGATTACCAGCGATGATCCCGACATGTTGATGCCGCCGCCGGGATCGAAGATCGAGTTGACGGAACAAGAAAAAGCGACGATCCAAATTTGGATCGAGCAGGGCGCTGCGTACGATCGTCACTGGGCGTTCGAGCTGTTGCCGGATGCGGTAGACGTTCCTGAGGTAGCCGAAGCGGGTTGGTGCCGAGAAACGTTGGACCGGTTTGTCTTGGCCCGCTTGGAAAGTGAGCACATGGCGCCTAGCCCCGAAGCGACACCGCTGCGTTGGCTGCGACGGGTCACGTTTGATTTGACAGGGCTGCCGCCAACGGCCGAGCAAATCACCGATTTTCAAGCCGCGTTGCAAACATCGGGTGAACAAGCGTACGAAGACGCCAGCGAATCGCTATTGAATTCGCCGGCATTTGGCGAGCACATGGCAGTCGCGTGGCTTGATGCCGCTCGCTATGCCGATTCCTACGGTTACCAATCGGACAAACTCAATACGCAGTGGCCTTATCGCGATTGGGTGGTCCAAGCATTCAACGAGAACCTTCCTTACGACCAATTTTTGACATGGCAAATTGCCGGCGATCTGCTTGAAAATCCCACTCGCCAACAACGGGTCGCCACGGCGTTTAATCGCATTCACCGGCTGAACAACGAGGGCGGTGCGGTGTTTGAAGAATGGCGAATCGAAAACGTTGCCGATCGCGTTCATACCTTCGGCACCGCGGTACTAGGATTGACGATGGAGTGTTGCCGATGCCACGACCACAAGTACGATCCGATCCCGATGCGTGACTACTATTCGATGTCGGCTTTCTTCAATTCGATTGATGAAAGCGGGGTGTATGACCGCACTGAAAAAGTTCCGTGCCCTTCGCTGCTGTTGCCAACGGATGAACAGCAGTTAGCGTTTGAGGCCACGAAACGCAACTTGGCTGAGGCCGAGCAAGCGTACCAACGTTCACTCGCCGAAGCACGCAGTCGCTGGGAATCATGGATGCCCGAGTCGATCGAGCGGCTTCAGATTCCTGATCTTCGGTTGGCCCTATCCTTTGACCGCGACTTCGACAACTCGCTCAAAACCATCTATCACCCATCGCAGTTGGACCGAGCCTGGACCACGATGCCGGAATTGGTCGAGGTCCACGATGCACCAGTCGCCCGTCTCGATCCGCATTTGGCCGCGGACACCCAGGATACCAAAACGCCACCGCCGCGACGGGCACTGAAACTCGATGGCGAGCGTGGGGTGACAACGCACGGGATCACTCCGTTTGATCGCTGGTTGCCAATGTCGGTGATCGTGACGATGCGTGAGACGAAACGCAGCCCGCTGCGGAGCTTGATCGCCCATCACACTCGCGGTACCGATTGCGGATACAACGGCTGGGATTTGACGATTGAAAACGGTCACCTCGAATCGAGGATGGCGCGAGTTTGGCCAGGAAATGCGATCAGCGTCCGCACGGTCGATCCAATCCCGCAGGATGTTTGGCACCAAGTTACCGCCACCTACGATGGATCGTCGACTGCGGCGGGACTGAAGCTATACCTCAACGGTCAACCGCTGCAGACCACGATCGTACGTGACCGCTTGAAGAAAAGCTGCAACGTAATCGTCGACCACGGCGGCGAATTTGTTGTCGGCCAACGATTTCGAGCTCGTGGTTTGGACGGTGGTTTGATCGATGATGTCCGCATTTACGACCGTGCCTTGACGGAATTGGAAATGCAAACTCTGGCTGGACAAAACGACAAAACCGACCGCGACAAACCAAGTTTTCAGTACTATGCGTCCGCGATTGACGAAGCGACCCGCGCGGCAATGCAATCGTTGACCGATGCTCGCAAGGCGTTTGTGATGGCTGAAGAGGTCATGAATGAAATTCCCATCATGGAAGAAACCGATGAACCGCGAGCGGCATACGTGCTTGCCCGTGGCGAGTATGATGCGCCGCAAACCGATGAAACGCGAGTCACCCGAGAAACACTTTCCGGGATTCCGCTGGCGTTTCCTGAGCATGCCCCACGGAACCGCTTGGGATTGGCCCGCTGGGTAACCGACCCCAAACATCCGCTCACGGCACGCGTGGCGGTCAACCGATTGTGGGGCAATTTCTTCACAGCCCCACTGGTGCGGACGCCCGAGAACTTTGGTTCCCAGGGCGATTTGCCGACGCATCCCAAACTGCTCGATTGGCTCGCACGTGACTTCATCGAGCATGGATGGGATGTCAAACGATTTTGCAAAAACATTGTACTCTCGGCCACCTATCGCCAGGATTCGGCTGCCGCGCCGGTGCAGATCGAAGCGGATCCAACGAACCAATTTCTAGCCCGCGGACCGTCCCATCGCTTGGCAGCCGAACAGATTCGCGATCTAGCGTTAACCGCTTCGGGGTTACTGAACGACGAACTTGGCGGGCCTCCGGTATCACCGTATCAACCCGGCGTGGATCTTTGGAAAGAATCCAATGGCATGTCGCCGCCGTACCAACAATCCGTTGGCAAGGCACTGTACCGCCGCTCGCTGTACTCGGTTTGGAAACGAACTGCTCCGCTGCCGAACATGATGGCGTTCGACACGACCACCCGCGAAGTGTGTACGGTAAAACGTTCGCGAACCAATACGCCGCTACAAGCACTGGTACTGCTGAACGACATCCAGTTCATCGAAGCATCGCGAGTGTTGGCTCAGCGGCTGCTCAAAGACCACGCCGACGCTCCACTAGACACGGCGTTCCTGAGATTGACGGGACGCGAACCGGATGCTCTCGAGCGAACGATTTTACAGAAACTGTACGCGGACGAGCAGCAGTTTTACCGCGAAAACCCGTCGGCCGCGACGGAATTGTTGTCGGTGGGTGAAGCCAAACTGGCGAACGACGTCGCCCCCATTCAACTCGCCGCGCTGACAAACGTATGTCAGGCAATCTTAAACCTCGATGCCACCATTTGGAAACGATAAAGCCATGTCACTGGATCCCTTGGCCGTGAACCGGCGTCATTTTTTCAAGCACAGCTGCACCGGAGTCGGGGTGGCGGCGTTGGCGAGTTTGTTAGGCCGTGAGACGCTTGCGACCGCCGCGCCGCATCGCGGTGCGACCGGCCCCCACTTTGCCCCCAAAGCGAAGCGGATCATCTATCTGTTTCAATCGGGCGGACCCGCGCAGCAGGATTTGTTCGATTACAAACCGCTGCTCAATAAAATGAATGGCCAGGAATTGCCGGCCGAAGTCCGTGGTCAACAGCGGTTAACGGGAATGTCCGTCAACCAATCGTCGCTGCCGATTGCGGGATCTCATTTCAAGTTTTCTCAGCACGGCGAAAGTGGTGCTTGGCTGAGCGATCTGCTGCCCTATCATCGTGATATCGTGGATGACGTCTGCTTCGTCAAGTCGATGCATACCGAGGCGATCAACCATGACCCGGCGATCACGATGTTTCAAACCGGTTCTCAAATCGCAGGCCGGCCATCGCTCGGATCGTGGCTGTCCTACGGATTAGGCAGCGAGAACGAGGACTTGCCCGCGTTCATCGTGTTGGTCTCGGCCAATCAGGGCGGCCAACCGCTGTACGCGCGTTTGTGGGGCAATGGATTTTTGGATTCCAAATACCAAGGCGTCCAATTTCGCGGCGGTAGCGACCCTGTGCTGTATTTATCGAATCCGTCCGGCATTCCCTCGTCCCGTCGCCGCGCCCAATTGGATGCGATTAAAACGCTAAACCAACACCAATTCGAGAAGGAATTGGATCCCGAAATCGAATCGCGAATCTCGCAGTATGAAATGGCGTTTCGAATGCAAACCAGCGTGCCCGATGCCGCCGATTTTTCGGATGAGCCCGAATCGACGTTTGAACTTTATGGCGAAGACGCCAAGAAACCGGGCACGTTTGCGGCGAACTGTTTGTTGGCAAGACGTCTAGCCCAACGTGACGTGCGATTCATCCAGTTGTACCATCAGGGCTGGGATCAACACTCGAACCTGCCGAAACAAATCAAGGACCAAGCTACGGAAACCGATCAAGCATCTGCTGCCTTGGTGAAGGACCTAAAACGGCTCGGACTGCTCGACGATACGCTGGTGATTTGGGGCGGCGAGTTCGGTCGCACCTCGTACACCCAAGGCGTACTGACCCACGACAACTATGGCCGAGACCATCATCCCCGCTGCTTTACCACGTGGTTGGCTGGCGGCGGCATCAAACCAGGAATCACGTATGGGGCAACCGATGAATTCGGCTACAACGTCGTCGAAAACGGCGTTCACGTGCATGATTTCAACGCCACGCTTTTGCATCTCATGGGCATCGACCACGAACGACTAACCTACAAATACCAGGGTCGACGTTTCCGATTGACCGACGTTCACGGTCATGTACTCGACGACATCATTGCTTGACGGTTGGTTCGGCAAGATCATCGATCGCGTACAACAGATCAATGTTGGTCCATGCCGCACCGACATGACGGAACATGTTGATCAATTGAGCACGGTGATGGGTGCCGTGCAAAGCGAGATGCGGGATGGATTCTCCGACACGAAAACGCGTGTGGGGACCACCGGCGGCGATCTCGACCACTCGCTGCGCCTCGTTGTCATCGACCGTGGCGATAAACGCGTTCCGCTGCGAGATGAATTCAGGCCATGTTTTACTTAACTCCGCCACGCTTGTGCTTTCGGGAGTGTGGGGAAACGGCCGAGGCCCTTCGTTCCAATTCGTGATCCACCATGCCTCGGCATCCATCAGGTGCAAAAGCGTCTTGCGAATCGAACCTGGGCCGATCACGAAATCACGATCGAGCTGTTCATCGGTTAGCGATGCCGCAAATTCCAACACCTTTTGAGTTGCCCAGTCGTTGTATTGAAATAGGCGAGTATTCCACTGGGCGTCCCACGGACATCCCTTGTCGCTAGGCTCAGAAACCTCTAAGCCATAGGCTCGTAAACTTGCCTCTGCTTCGGGGCTTTGAGCCACGGCATGTTTGGAAAGTCGATAGAACAGATAATCAATTCCGGCGACCACGGTACGATCGAACTGTTTCAGGTAGTTCAGCGCTTGGGCCCGGTGATGAACACCATGATTGACGACGTGAAGTAACAAATCGCTCAAGCAATGGTCATAGGGCGTTTGTTTGCTATCGCGATACTGAACACGGCGGCTCCAGCGGCTCGCACGTTCGGCGTCGATCAGTTCGCGTCGCTGCTGAGCGACCTGTTTTAGTGCGTCTGCGATCGCCGCGACGGACATTCCCTCGGGATCTTTGGGAAACGGCCGCCACGGTACACCCTGCCACCGTTCCATCCAAATCACTTCGGCGGTCAGAATATGAAACAGCGTCGCGCGAAGGGATCCAAACCCCATCTGACGTGGACTATCAAGCTGTGCATCGGAAAGGTCGCTGCAAAGTGCAATCACCTTGTCGTTTGCCCAATCGTTGTAGGCGTAAAGATCGTCCATTAATCCCGGCATAACGAGTGTCTCTGTGAAGTTAGAGTCAAACGTGGTTGAAAGCAAAAAGAATCGGTTTTGGCGATGCTGATGACATCATACTGAACCCCAAGAACAATTTGAACACGATTGACGAACGTCTTCGCCGGACATCAATTGCAAAATCGTCGATTGACATCTGCCAAGGTTGCCCTAGTCTGTGCCGCAGGTTCACACTTTGATTTGAACAGACTTGCCCAATGTGACAGGGTTGATCCCCCGTACGTTCGCGTTGTCCGCAGCCAAAACTTTGATTCATAGCGTGTCCATTCTCTGCAGCCCACGTTCAACGGAGGGATCGCTACGATGTCACTACACAACCACGCCGATTTTCGATCGGTTTTATGGGTCGCTCTCGCCATTACCTTGGTGGTGATTCAGTACAGCGATCCGAGTTGGGTGATTTATTTGAGTCCAATCAGCTGCTATCTGGCGATTGCGTGTGGGACGATCTCTCATAATCACAATCATCGCGCCACTTTCAAATCGCCGCGTTGGAATCATTTCTTTGGCCATATCCTGACCCTTTTCTATGGCTACCCGACGCTGATGTGGGTCCCGACCCACAACTTGAACCATCACCAATTCGTAAACCGTCCCGGCGATGCGACGGCGACGTGGCGTTACACCAACAAACACAGCATCTGGGTCGTCCTGAGTTATCCGTTTGTCTCCGGCTATTTTCAAAGCTTTCCGATTCGCGAGTACATCGAAAAGGTCAAAACCCGCAAACCCAAATTGTACGCCCGCATCCGTTTTCAATACGTCGTTTGGATGGGCGGTTATGTCGGGCTTGGCGTATTGGCCGCCGTGCTCTACCACAATCAACAAACGGGGCTCGGTTTGTACTTGTGGTTCTTCTCGGTGATCTTGCCGGCGATTTTGTCGAGCACGGTGATCATGTTCTTTAATTTCATCCAACATATCCACACGGATGCTTGGTCCGAACATGACCATTCGCGAAATTTCACCGGATGGTGGTTCAATTTTCTGTTCTTCAACAATGGCTACCACACCGCCCACCACGATCACCCCGGAATGCACTGGAGTGAATTACCAAGTGCACATGCCGCGATCGCGGCGACAATTAATCCTCGACTAAACGAACGAAATCTGTTCTGGTTTGTGTTTCGCCAATATGTCCTGGCGCCGCTGTTTCCCTCGCTGGGCACTCACCAAATCGGGCCCGTTCCAGGCGAAGGCCACAAGCCAAAGACGCCGCAAGTGGAGCTTCCCGAGCCGACCGCTGAGGTCGTGGGCCGTGATGCGTAAGTAATCCTTGGCCTGAAGTCCAAGGCGATCACAGAAGGCGCCTCCGGCACGAGAAAACCGGAGGGAGTGAATGTGTCAGTGACTGATTTGACGTCCCCGACAATTCCCGTAAGCAACGAAACGCTTGACGGCTTGTTGATTTAGTCGTACGACGGACTTCCTAGTCCGTCGAATACACCACTGACGGACTAGGAAGTCCATCATACGACCCTTGCCGCAGGAAACTTCACTAAATCAACAAGCCGTTGACGAGTTTCGCTGCGAGTTCGTTTACCTTAGCCGAGATGCAGTGCGGCTCGGGCTAGCTGCAGCCAACTGGTTCCTGCCACGTCGACTTCCATGTCGTAGTCTTTGGTCGGGATGTAGGCGCGGCGTTGATCGACGATACGGATTGCGATCGAACTCTGTCGCACCAGTTGATCGATCCGTTTGCGGTCGGTGTAGTGCAGCACGATGAAGCGAGCATCCGAAGTGATCGATGCAATTTGCCATGCAGCGGCATCGAGTCGCAACTCGGCAAGTTCGAGCATCCGCTTGGCGGGCTCGGGAAGCGCGCCGAATCGGTCCCGCAATTCGGTACGCACCTCTTTGATCTGCGACGCATTTTCGATCTTTGCGATGCGGCGGTACAGATCAATCTTATGACGCAAATCCGGCACATAGTCTTCGGGCAAATAGGCCTCGACCGGCAGATCGATATCAACATCGGCCGACAATTTCGGCGGTAACTTCTGTGCTTGGCGAACGGCGTCTTCGAGCAACTGGCAATACATCTCGTAACCCACCGCGGCGATATGTCCACTTTGTTGGCTACCCAACAAGTTACCGGCACCACGAATTTCAAGGTCGCGCATCGAGATCGCAAACCCAGCCCCCATGTGACTAAATTCTTCGATCGCACGAAGCCGTTTGGATGCTTCGGGGGTGAGATGTTTGTGGGGTGCGACCATCAAGTAAGCGTAGGCTTGATGTTTGTAGCGTCCCACGCGGCCTCGCAACTGATGCAGATCGCTTAAGCCGTAGCGATCAGCATCGTCGATAAAGATCGTATTCGCATTAGGAATATCGATCCCGCTTTCCACGATCGTGGTCGCCAACAGCATGTCAAATTTGTGCTCGATAAAGTCCACCATCACGCGTTCGAGTTCGCCTTCGCCCATTTGGCCGTGACCGATCCCGATACGGACTTCGGGGACGATGCGGCGGATTTTTTCCGATACCGTGTGCATGTCACCGATGCGATTGTGAATAAAGAACATCTGGCCGCCGCGATTCAACTCTCGCACGATCGCCGTGCGAATCATTTGATCTTCCCAACGGGTGACCTTGGTTTCTACCGCCATGCGTTCGGCCGGCGGGGTTTCCAAGTTGCTGATGTCTCGGACACCGACCAACGCCATATGCAGGGTTCGCGGAATCGGCGTCGCCGAAAGCGTCATCACGTCGACGTTGCTGTGCAGCGTTTTGAGTCGCTCTTTGACCGCGACCCCAAAGCGTTGTTCTTCGTCCACCACGACCAACCCGAGGTTGGCAAAGTCAACATCCTTGCTGGCCAAACGGTGGGTACCGACCACGATATCGACTTTGCCGCGGCGAATGTCTTTGACCGTTTGTCGTTGTTCAGCCGGGGTGCAAAACCGGCTCAGCTTTGCGATTTCAACGGGAAACTCGGCCATCCGTTCGCAAAAACTGTGGTAATGTTGTTCGGCCAGCACGGTGGTCGGTACCAGCACGGCGACTTGAAAACCGCTGGTGACCGCTTTGAACGCAGCCCGCATCGCCACTTCGGTCTTACCAAACCCAACGTCACCACAGATCAGCCGATCCATCGGCTTGGGGGTCTCCATATCCATTTTCGCCGCATCGATCGCGGTGACTTGGTCGTCGGTTTCGATGTAGGGAAAACTGGCGTCAAATTGGCGTTGCCAAGCGGAGTCCGAATCAAAAGCGATCCCACGGCGTGACGTTCGCTCGGCTTGCATTTCCAACAATTCGCTTGCCATGTCGGTGACAGCCGACTCAGCTGCTTTGCGTTGACGTTGCCACGCTTGGCTGCCGATTTTGGCAAGCCGCGGCTGTGTTTTGGTGCCGCCGACGTAGCGTTGGACCAAGCCAATTCGTGAGGCAGGCACATAGATTTTGCTGCCGCCATCGAATTCGATCGTCAGATGCTCGAGATGCTGCCCATTTTTTTCAATGTGCTGTAGACCGCGATACAACCCGATGCCATGCGAGAGATGAACGACCAGATCGCCCACTTCGAGTTGCAACAGATTCGCAATCGGTTTGCTGCGTGCTCGCGTTTGCCGGCGCCGAACCGGGCTACGATGAAACAGCTCGGCCCCGGTCAACACCAAGATCTCGGCGTCGGCCAAGCGGAAACCGCCGCTCAGCTCGGCGACGGTCAAATGCAAACGGCCTTGCATTTGTGCATTGGTGTCGCGAAGCAGTTCCGACAAACGCTCGCTATCGGCGGCAGTGTCGCCGACCAGAATGATGTCGTGGTTATCGGCGATCGTGTCGATTCGCTTACAAGCTTCGTCCAGCGTGACGGCGAACCCGTCGGCGCTGGACGAACGCAAATCGACGACGGCGCCGTCGACCGCCTCGTTCAACGAACTCGCCATCGCGATGGGAAACCGCTGCAGCGAGCCCATCAAATCGTCAAACGAGACAAAACGAGGATCGTCCCCTGAGCGATCAATGATCGCGTCGGCAGATTTTTTGCAGTCGTGAGGATCTACCAGCACGACGAGGGTGTCGTCGGGCAGGTAATCGGCCAGCATCCCAAACGAATTCGTTTCAGCGTCGGTCTTTTCTTCGATGTCTTCGCCGCTGATCGCGGTGATTTCGACTTCGCGGATCGATTCGATACTACGCTGGCTGGCCAGATCGAAGCGGCGGATCGATTCAATCTCGTCCCCAAACCATTCGATCCGTAGCGGATTGGGTTGATCGGCCGAAAAGACGTCCAAGATGCCGCCACGCGTGGCAAATTCACCTGGGAATTGGACGGCGGTGGTCGCGGCAAATCCGGCTTCGGCAAGCCAGCGACGAATCGTCTCGGGATTTACCTCTTCGCCTACCTTCAGCACTCGTGTTGCCGAATCGAGTCGCTCAGGCGACGGGACTCGCTGCATCGCACCGCCGATGAACGCAGTGACCAGCAGCGGATGGGGATCTTCGGCGGTTCGATCCTGCAGTCGCTGCAATACTTGCAGCCGCTCGGCAAATTCGGCGTCGCGATGATGGTGATTGCCCGAGGATTGACCACCGGAGGACAGCGGCAGCGAAATCGAATCGGTCAAACCAAACGCAATTGCGTCGCCGGCGACGATATCCGCGTCGGCCGCGTTGGGAAGCAGCACCAACACATTGGATTTGTGGCGTGCAATCGCGGCGGCTAGCAGCCCGCGAATTGAGCCCCAAACGCCGTCAAATGCCAACGACAGGTTCGTCGTACGACGCGAGGGTTTGCCCGAAGCCAGTTTTCGAGGGCGAAGTTTCTGGACATGCGCAGCGATCCCCGCCGCCTCGTCGATTAAACGGGGCAAGTCATGCAAACTCTTGGCGGTCGTGACAGCGGCGTCAGCCAAGCAGGCACCGTGATCGCAGGTGGTAAAGAAGCTATAGAAAAAGTATCGTGTGAGGGCAAATCTGGAAACACCACCAAACAAACATTCCCCCCACTACAGAAGCGAAAACAATGACGATTGGGATTGGCATTATCGGTTGCGGCATGATCGCAGGCTTTCACTCCAAAGCAATCAAGGACGCGAAAGGCGCCAAATTGGTGGGATGTGCCACTCGAAATCCGGAGCAAGCGGCTGCGTTTGCCGAGAAAAACGGCTGCAAAGCGTACGAATCGATCGAAGCAATGCTAGCCGATCCGGAGATTCAAGCGGTTTCAGTCTGCACCCCTAGCGGTGCTCACCGCGACCCCGCCGTGTTGGCCGCCCAGGCTGGCAAGCATGTGATCGTCGAAAAACCGCTCGAGATCACGGTCGAGCGTTGCGATCAAATCATCCAGGCCTGTGAAGAGGCTGGCGTTCGGCTCGCTGTGACGTTCCAAAGCCGCTTTCATGAGTCGAGCAAAATCATGAAAAAGGCGGTCGAAGAAGGTCGCTTTGGCAAGATCACGATGGGCGATTCGTACGTCAAGTGGTATCGCACCCAGGAATACTACGACAGCGGAGCATGGCGGGGCACTTGGGAACTCGATGGCGGCGGGGCGCTGATGAACCAAGCAATCCACAGTGTCGATCTGCTGCTGTGGTTGATGGGCGACGTTGTCGAGATCAGCGCGATGATGGACACGATGACTCACGAGCGAATCGAAGTCGAAGATGTGGTGGTTGCCAATTTGCGATTCGCCAATGGGGCACTTGGGGTGATCGAGGCGACGACCACTGCCTATCCCGGGGCGCTAAAACGAATCGAAATCAGCGGCAGCGAAGGCACCGCCGTCTTGGAAGAAGAAGACATCCTGGCGTGGCAATTCGCTAACGAAACGGAAGAAGATGCCGAGATTCGCAGGACGATGGCGGGCAAGACCGAAACTGGTGGCGGAGCGGCCGATCCATCGGCGATCGGGCACCATGGCCACACGATGCTGTTCGAAGAATTCGTCGCATCGATCCACGAAAATCGGCCCTGTTCGATTGACGGTCGCGAGGGTCGTCGCAGCATCGAAGTGATTCGTGCGATCTACGAAAGCGCCAAGACCGGCAAACGAGTGAAGCTGGGATCGTAGAGAAGCCAACGAAGTACGAGGGCATATCCGTAGTGGATCTTGCTAAAGATCCTCTTCACGCAGCGTCCACCGCATCGTCGCCCAGCTTTCCAAGCTGGGTGCGTTGCCATTGTCGCCCAGCTTTCCAAGCTGGCAGCGGTCGGGGGAACCTTCGGGGTGATTGGAACGCGAAGGCTTTCGCGTCGACGGTCAAGCATGACGCACGCTAACGGCTTGGAAAGCCGTGCGACTATTCGAGGCATCACACCATTGTCGCCCAGCTTTCCAAGCTGGAAGCGGTCGGGGGAACCTTCGTCGTGATTGGAACGTGAAGACTCTCGCTTCGACAATCAAACGTGACGCACGCTAACGGCTTGGAAAGCCGTGCGACACTTCGAGACATCCCGCCATTGTCGCCCAGCTTTCCAAGCTGGGAGCGGTCGGGGGAACCTTCGTCGTGATTGGAACGCGAAGACTCTCGCGTCGACAATCAAACGTGACGCACGCTGACGGCTCGGAAAGCCGTGCGACTATTCGAGGCATCACGCCATTGTCGCCCAGCTTTCCAAGCTGGAAGCGATCGGGGGAACCTTTGTCGTGATCGGAACGCGGATACTTTCGCGTCGACGGTCAAACGTGACGCACGCTAGCGGCTTGGAAAGCCGTGCGACACTTCGAGACATCACACTATTGTCGCACAGCTTTCCAAGCTGGCAGCGGTCGGGGGAACCTTCGTCGTGATTGGAACGTGAAGACTTTCGCGTCGACCGGTCAAGCGTGATGCACGCTGACGGCTTGGAAAGCCGTGCGACACTTCGAGACGTCACACCATTGTCGCCCAGCTTTCCAAGCTGGCAGCGGTCGGGGGAACCTTCGTCGTGATTGGAACGTGAAGACTCTCGCTTCGACAATCAAACGTGACGCACGCTAACGGCTTGGAAAGCCGTGCGACTATTCGAGGCATCACAACATCGTCGCCCAGCTTTCCAAGCTGGCAGCGATCGCGCGAACCTTCGTCGTGATTGGAACGTGAAGACTCTCGCTTCGACAATCAAACGTGACGCACGCTAACGGCTTGGAAAGCCGTGCGACTTTTCGTGACATCACACCATCGTCGCCCAGCTTTCCAAGCTGGCAGCGGTCGGGGGAACCTTCGTTGTGATCAGAACGTGAAGACTCTCGCCTCGACGGTCAAACGTGATGCACGCTGACGGCTTGGAAAGCCGTGCGACACTTCGTGACATCCCACCATTGTCGCCCAGCTTTCCAAGCTGGGTGCGGCGCGGGTGACGCAAACCGGCAATCAGCTGCTGCTTTTCAGATCGGCTAGCTGCTTGCGTTCGGGCATCGCTTTGTAGAACGGGTCCAGCGGGTAACATCCGCTGACGATGCCGTTTCGAGGTGCGGTCGTACAGTCACTAAACGTACGGCAGATCTTTTTTCGTGTCATCGCTTTACCATCGATCACATCGGCTGGCAAATCGGGATAGGACAACACCATGCGTCCCAAGCCGATCGAATCGGCCATCCCGGTTCGCACGACCGCCTGCGCCACGTTGGGCAACCAGTCTTGTAGGTAGCTGTATCCCGATCCCACGATCGTCAAATTGGGATGCATCCGTTTGATTTCTGCGGTCGCCTGAATTTGACGCACAACACCGACCAACGGATCCTCAGGCGGTTGATAACCGTCACTCGGCGGAAAGTATGCCGGCCTCTGGATATGGGGGTTGTAGTACGGGCTTCCCGCCGTCGAACAGACCAATTCGATCCCCAGCGATTCAAACAACGACATCAATCGCGATGGATCGCTCAGATCGATCCCGCCGCCACTGCCATCGCCACCGAACATCAAGCGAGGGTCGGCATTGGGTTCCGGAACCCCCACTCGGTCATCGCCAGGCTTGTAGGGAACAAAGTCAAAAATGCTGACCCGAACGCCGATCTCAAGCTGCGGTGCTTCCGAGCGAATGCCTGCGACAATCTCACGCAAAAAACGGGTACGGTTTTCAAACGAGCCCCCGAATTCGCCCACTCGATCGTGTCCGCCTAACAACTCGTGTCCGAGGTAGCCATGACAATGTTTTACATCGACAAAGTGATAGCCGCTCTGTTGGGCTCGCACGGCCGCCGCGATGAAATCATCAATCAATTTTTTTAGATCATCATCGCTCAGCAGTTTTGAATCGTCGGTGATAGCGAATCGTGGGTCGAGCGCGGGGTTCCGCTGAGCGATCAAGGGTTCCGCACGCGACTTGTCATTCGGACGGGCAAAACGCCCCGAATGAGTTAGCTGCAGACCGACGAGCAGATCATCACTGCGACCAAAACGTTCTTCATGAGCGTCAACCAGCTCGTGCCGCAGCGATTCGATGGACGACTGGTTTTTGTCGGTCATGACCAATTGGTTGGGATTGGCCCGCCCGTCATGTCGCACCGCAACGGCCTCGCCACCCCAGATTAGCTTAGCACCGCTGATACCGAAATTTTTCCAGCGGCGACGCGTCAGCTGCGTCGGTTTGCCATCGGCAGTACCATCCCAACCTTCCATTGGCAAGATACAAAACCGATTCCCAATCACCCCCTGATCCCGCTGGATCGGCTGTGCAAGCGGCGATTGTGCACCCTGTTCGACGGCTTCGTCACTTGGCAAGTCAAGCTCTAGTTCCGCGAGCCGGGATTTGAACTGATCGTGCGTTTTGAAACTTGCGATGCGTGGGTAAGCCATGGGTGATTTTTCTCTGAAAACAAACTGGTCGACAGTCAGCGTAACAAGATACTCGATTCATCACCCATTGTCTCGATCCAATCGGAAACCGAGTTTAGCCCCATTTACCGACAGCCATTTAAGATGGAATCAATCGACGAATGATCGATGTCGCTTCCTCTAGCTTCATCACCCGAGCATAGCGATCACGAAGCGTTGACAACGAGGCCTCGTGCAACTCAGGAGTCACCGTTGCGCAACAATCTTCGATCACCGTGACCAGATACCCTAGATCGCACGCATCGCGAACGGTGGTTTCCACACACTCGTTGGTGTAAACGCCGACGATGAACAACGATTCGATGCCCAAATTCTTCAAAACGTAATGCACGTTCGTCGACGAAAACACACCGCTGGCGGTTTTATTGATCACGATTTCATCTCGCTCTGCAAGCGGCGCGACGACTTCGAGAAAATCGGCGTCTCGGGATCCCGGTGCGGCCAACAAATTCAGTCGTTTGTGCCCTTTGCCACGGTCCCGCCCGTCTTGAGTCAACGATTGAATCCGCGTGTGAATCACCTCCAAATCATGACTACGAAATGTATCTTGCAACTTTCGCACGTTCGGCAAGACCATCGAATCGAGTCGGTTAAAATAGTACTCTTGGGCTTCGGGCGAGACGCCGCTGTTAGCAGCATCTCGAAACACTCCGTGACCGGGTGCGGCATCGAGGTATTGAAGGTCGATACACAGCAGCGCCGTGTTATGGTCCACCATGAATTCACGATGCGCCGGATTATCGATGAACGACTCGTGGTAAACGTCTTTCAGAGGATCGATGTGTTCGGTTGCGTCGCGATCGGTTGGATTGAAATTGTTCATAAATGGTTTTAGCAGAATAGGAATTCGGTAAGAGCGTTACGGAAAGAATCGATACGACGAAGTTAGCTCTGAGATAGAGACGCAAGCGTTTGCAGCATCACGTTGGCCCCCGCTTCGATATCGGACCACGCGGTCCATTCGGCGGGCGAATGGCTTTGACCATTTTTACTAGGGACAAAGACCATTCCGATCGGCACGATGCTGCCCATGATTTGTGCGTCATGCGCCGCACCGCTGGGCATGGTTTGATAGTCGAGCCCGAGCTGCTTGGCCTGGGTTTGCAATTGCTGGACCACGTCGCTGCTGCAAGCGACGGGCGCCAGGTAACTTTTTTGCTCGAATTCGAACATTAGATTTCGTCGCCGGGCAATGGCCGAGAGCGCTTTGCGAAAGGCGATCGAAAGTTCTTCCAAGACCACATCGGAAGTGTCTCGCACATCGAGAGAGAACTCAACGAGCCCGGGAACGGTGTTGGCAGCGCCGGGCAAAATCTGGGCTTTGCCAATCGTTGCACGACTGCGGTCGCTGCCATTTTCTTCCAAGATACGAGGGACTTCGTGAGCAAAATCGGCCAGTCCCATGAAGGCATCATTTCGCATGTCCATCGGCGTGGTACCTGCGTGGTTTGCTTCGCCACGCAACCAGACCGACCATGTGAACAACCCCGTGATTTCGTCAACAATGCCAATCGTTTTTTGCAAACGATCTAGCACCGGTCCCTGTTCGATGTGCAGTTCCAAGTAGTGGGCGATCGATTCAGGATCGCGGGCGGCGTCTAGCGCGGCAAACGGATCATACCCATGCCGCCGCATTTCATCGCTCAGCAGCACGCCGTCAAGGTCACTCATCGTTGCCAATCGCTCGGGATTGATTTTGCCGGCAACCGATTGCGAACCAAACATGCCACCAAATCGCCCCTCTTCATCACTAAATGCAATCAATTCAAGCGTTCGCTCGGGCACGAATTTCTCTTCGTGCATCCGGCGGAGGCATTCCAAGCCGACGACCACGCCGAGGGTTCCATCGAGCGCCCCGGCACAAGGAACCGTATCGATATGAGACCCCACCATCACTCGCGGCTTATCGGTCGATCCATTGAGCGTTCCCGAGACATTGGCTGCCCCATCGGTGCTGAGCGATAACCCCGCGTCTTCGATGCGGCCGGACAACCAACGCTTGCCCTCCATATCGGCATCGGTAAAGGCCATCCGATAGATCCCGCGGTCCTCGCGATTTTGGCCAATTTCGGCCAATGTCAAAATATCCGATTTAATCCGCTTGAGGTTAACTTTGAGGGTTGAGCAGTCGAGCATAGATAAGAAGTCGTATTCGCGTTGGTGTAGTCAGGACGTGAGCTAGATGACGTCGTGGGCATGACGAGGACGTGGTTGGGCGATTATCCCGAAATTCGAATCAGGCTAATCCAATTGGCCAAAAATTCGGTTCGAAACGCGGCCACGATGAATGCAATGAGTGGATTTGGAGCTGCGTTTGGCCGAGACCGATCGAAAACTGCCGCGTTTCCACGCATTTTCCCGCCAATATCACCGCCACAGCTCTACCTTAACACGAAAGAACTGGGGTTGGTCTAGACGGGGTGGCTGTGTTAAACGGTCAAGATGCAGCTTTAATTCCATCGGATCCAAAATCCGATCGCCTTTTACCTTTCGAGAAATTGCATGACGATCTGCAGAAAACGCATCACGTTTTCCAGTGGCATATCGTTTTTGATAGCGTCGATGCTTTGCTGCCTGGGCGGTTGCCAAGACGGGCCTCTGTACGCGCTGAAAGCGGTGAATCCCTATTTCGTCATGAAAGAATGGCGTGAGGACGACGCCTACGGGGTGACCGACCACGATCGGCGGAAGCAGCTTGCCAAGCTGGCGGATTCGATTGAATATTACGCTCCAGAACGTCAAGAGTATTGGGCCAGCCATCTTCAACAAATTCTCGAAAATGACGATAGCGCCGAGATGCGCCGTTTAGCCGTGCTGGCGAGCGGCAAAATCAATTCGAGTCGCAACTTGACGTTGATCGAAAAGGGCTTGGACGACGATAGCGTCAAGGTACGAATGGAAGCATGTCGGGCACTGAGCCGGATCGACAATGAATCATCGTCGCGATTGTTGGCGTCGATGGTGGGTAAAGAGTCCAACCAGGACGTTCGCAACGCTGCGATCCAATCGCTTGCGAAACACAAGAACGCGATCTCATTGAATTCATTGCGACTTGCGTTGTCCGATCGAAATCCCGCGACCCGAGATCTCACCATGGAATCGTTGCGGGGAGCCACCGGCAAAGATCTTGGAAACGATCCTGATGTCTGGATCGCCGAACTCGAGAAGAACGATCCCAATGAGCCAAACCAATCCGGAACGATGCTCCGCTAGCTCGCTGTCGCGTCGCATGTCGTTGCGACAGTATGTTTGGATCCCAATTTTTCTTGCCTCGCTCGTGATGGCCACGCCCACGACAGCGAGTGAACCGGTTCGCATCTGGGTTGACCAATCGGGTCTGCATGCGATCGAAGCGATGTTGATTAGCATCACCGATGAAGTGGCGTTTCTAAGACGTCCCGATGGATCAAAAGTCAAGATTGCGGTCGACCAACTAAGCCAAGCCGACCAGGACTACATTTCCAGCTGGAGCGATCGCTCTCATTTTTCGGAAAACCACCTTCGCTGGACGCCTCCGGTGCTGCCCAGATTTTCCGCGCGACCGCTGTTGGATTTACCGGCCGCGACGAGTTTATTGAACGACGGCGACGCGCTTGCGGCGGTCCGCGGGTCGCTGGCACCGCTGAAAACAACATTGCCATCGGTCTGCGTCCCCGATCCGCAGCCCTTTTCGTACAACTTGGCGTTCGGCAAGCAAACCATCGGGGACATTCAGCCCTATGACTCCGTTTCACGTCCGCTCGTCATCGCGACTGAGAGCCAAACGTTTTTAGCAGCATCGATTTCCACCGGATTGAACTCGAATCAATCCGCAACCTCTAACCGCATCGTTTGCTACGAGCCGGCGACCGGCAAAGCGTCAACGGTTTTTCAATCCAAGGTTCCAGTAACGATCCTTGACCATCACCAACCGAGCGGTCGCACGTTGGTGCTGTACGGACATCGTGTGATGGGGCATGGAGGACAGTTGGCCGTCGCCAAGGGATGGGAGGATGACCAATTAAGCATCAAGTATTTCCGGTCGCTGCCGATGATCTCGTCCTCTACCAGTGCCGTCGGCACCCAGGGCAAACAGGTGCACTGGGCGCGGTGGATCGACGATGAACACGTGGTCGCTGCCATCGATACCGAGATCGCGGTCTGGAATCTGTTCTCGGGGGAATGCGTCCATCGCATCTGCCGCATCCCATCGGCATGCGAACCGGCAATCTCGACCGGTCGACGCTACATCGCAGTGCCGCGACCCGGTGTGGTTGAACTTTACGAAACCGAAAGCGGTGCATCCTTGGGAACGATTCCAATCGAACCGGGCCAACGATCTTACGTCAGCTTCTCACCGCGTGGCGATTCCTTGGCCATTGCAACGACGTCGCGACTGCGTGTTTGGGAATTGTCGTCCGCCTCGTTGCGGGGCGAAGCGACCTCGCGGCGAAGCCTTGGCAAAGGGGCTCCGGTATGGATCGACACTGACTTGGTGTTGTCGTCCAACGGGGTGCTGTTGAGCATCTATCGAGGCGTTCCGGTTTGGCGTTACGAGTTGTCGGGATCCACGATCGCCTCGTTCGGTTTTACGACCGAACAACAGGGCGTGGGATTGGTGACGCGGCGTCCGCATGGCCAGATTGCCTATGTGGAAGTGCCTCACGAAACCGTGCAACGTGCAGTGCCGTGGGTCAACGATCGCTTGGCATCCGATGCCGACAACGTCTGGGACATCCCCGGCAAAAGTGTGCTGGGCGAATATGGATGGACCGACCGCGAATTGCGATTCACTCAGTTCGAGCAAGCATCACGCTAATCCATCGCGATCGTAGCGGCAAGCGAAGGCCGCCTTCCATTTCGCGTCGTGCTTTGGCGTCTAACTAACCGCCGCAGGAACCGATTCTGGTTCAGGTTTGGTGCGGTGACGCGTCCACAGTTTGCGAAGGGCGTTGGTGATCGGCTGCTCGATTCGATGAGTTACGATGATGGCCAACGAAAAGGAAAACGCCACTGCCATCAGAAAACTGATGTTCGACGGAATCCCCGAATGGTTCAGTCGATACATCAGGATGCAGCCCAGGTTGTTGTGACACAGATAGAGTGCGTAGGAGATCGTACTGATATAGACCAGCGGTCGAAGCCGCAGCAGCGGCATTTTGCCGTAAGCACACAAGGTCACCAGCGTGACGATCAACACGGTAGCAACGGGGTTATGTTTGCCGTGGTCGATGCTGTGGAAAACACCGCACGCAAGCAAGATACCCAGCATATTCTGCCAACGTTTTCCTGTTCCGGTTTTGATCATGTAAAGTAGAAAACCGATTGCAAAGAGCGGCACGAAATCGAGCAACATCAACAATCGCAGACTCGAGAGCAGCGAGAACCAACGTGCGTCTGCATATTGATCCGCGTAGGCATCCAACATCGGACACGCGATCAGCGACAGTGCACACAACGTTCCCCAGCCGATGAAATATCGCCGCAACGCGCCGATCTTAAACAGCACCACCAACGTGATATAGAACATCATCTCGACTTGCAGTGTCCACATCACGGGATCGACACATTCATAGCCGAGCACGCGAGGAAGCAGCGTCAAATTCGCAAAGAACTGTTCCGCGCCGAGCGGTTCGCCCGACAACGGCATCTGCCGCGTGATCCAAAGGTTTGCAACGATCACGATTAAAAAGAACGGGACGATGCGAATCATCCGAGCGGCAACGAAATCGACCGGTTTCCCCCGCCGCAGCAGCGACATGCTGTTCACAAATCCGCTGAGGATAAAGAACATCTCGACGCCGTACTTGCCAAACGGCCAGCTCCATCCAAGTGGTGAAACAAAACCGTATTTGACCGCGTACACGTACGACAGGTGAAACAGCAGCAAATTGATCGCCGCCAACGCGCGAAGCGCATCGAGTTCGACGATACGTTGATGGGGTTTCAGAATGGATTGAGTCGACTCAGACATTCGGGCGCAACAATTTCCGGGATGAAGGACAACAGCGATAACATCAATGCTGCTGTCGGTTCAATCATGGGTTGCAACGGCGAACGAGGTCGAGTTGCCCACAGAGCGACGACGAAATGGTGATCGGCGATGACAAGGTTTGACGGTCGTAGCGATTACGCCGACACGTCCGGCGTCAAGAGAGGACGCAAGCGAAGCGGCGTCCTACCCCATGAACGACGGGCAACGACGCTTGAACGTCCCAGCCGCTGGGCATCAGGAAAGCGGGGCGTTTGGGTCGACCGCCGCCCTCAGCAGCAACGCGGTGCAATCATCGCGATCGGCGCCGATATGCTGGATGTTTTCAAACAGCGAATCAATCACGTCGCGGAGCGTTCCCTGGTTACAGCGAACCGCTTTTTCAACGACATGATCAAACGATTGATAGGCCGTGTCGGGAGAAACCGAGTCAAGAATTCCGTCGGTGAACATCAACAAGGTCGATTCGGGAAACCCGCTGGCGACCTCGTGAGTGACGTAGTCCATCGTGTCAACGATCCCCAATGGCGGTTCCTTGGACGCCAAGGCACAAACCGATGCATCAGGGCTAATCACGTAGGCCGGGTGTCCCGCACTGGCATAGCGAATCGTTTTTCGTTCAGGGCAGAGAAAGCCGAGAAACATGGTCACGAAATAACGCAACTGCACATCGCGGCAAAGGATTTTATTTGCGCTACTAAGAATCGTTCCTGGATCGTCGCACATCATCGCCATCGCGCGAAGGATCGCTCGCGTTTCCATCATCACCATGGCCGGCACTAGGCCATGTCCACTGACGTCCGCGATCACAAAGGCCAAACGTCCATCGGGCAACTCCATCAAATCATAAAAATCACCTCCGGCCTGTTCGGCCGGTTCGCAACGGCCACACCACTGAACGCCGGCGAAGCAATCCGATGGATCGGGCAGCAACATTTGCTGGATACGATGGGCCAGCGCCAACTGGTTATGAAAACCGAGCAGTGACTTTTCGGCCAACCGTCGTCGACAACGTTCGATCGCCAAATCGATCGGCCGCGTCAAATGCTCGGGGCTGGCGACTTCGTCCTTCAGCACATAGTCTTCGGCCCCGCTGCGAACGGCAAGAATTGCCATCGAACGATCGGCGTGCCCACTGAAAACGACGATAGGCACATCGTTGGCCACCGCTTGAATTTGATTCAAACTTTCCAGCCCATGCGAATCGGGCAGATTTAAATCGAGCAGGATCAAATCGGGTAATCGTCCCGCTAGCACCTGGACTGCGGCGCCGAGTGTCTCAGTCACTTCTAGCTCGTAGGCCGATTCACTCTTTGCTAACCAGCGGCGGACCGCTTCGATATCGTCGAGACTGTCTTCCACCATCAAGATAAATCGGGATGGGGTATCCTTCACACCGACGACTCCTCGGCAACAGGCGATTCCTGCACATCCGAGACGCAACGTTTGATCATCGTGATCTCGTTCCCTTTTTCATTGTGCTTCACTTCATCCATGAATGTGTTGATCAACAGCAGCCCACGTCCGCCTTCTTTGTCAAGATTGCTGGGGTCGGTCGGATCGGGAACATCGTCCAAACAGAACCCAGGTCCCTCATCGCGAATCGTAAACATCACCCCTTCGCGATCGGCGACCAAGCGGAAATAGACGCGGCGATCGCCATACGGTGATTCGTTCATGCGTGCGTCGATCATGTCCAGATAGGGTTGCCCATCCTCCATCCGCCGCAGTTCCGAGTCGATTTCAAGATTCCCGTGGATCATGGCGTTGACAATCGCTTCGTCAAGCGCCATCGCAATCTGCATGTGTTGGCCAGGATCGTAGTCGGCCAACTCGTTCAGAATCGATTCGACACGGCCGATCAAATCAGGGACCAGCGATTGGTCATTGGTCAGCGCCCAGGACATCTCGGTGCGATCGAGACAACTCGCCAATAATTGGTTGGTTTGAGCTGCTTTCTGTAATTCGAGTGTCCGCCGCACGGTCGGCAGCAAGATGGTCGCCAGCGCGCTTTTGGGAACATAGCTTGCAGCACCGGCGTGCAGCGCTTGGGCCGCGATCAGTTCGCTACCGGCGGCAGTGGTCAAAATCACCGGCACCGGCAACTGCTGTGTCGTGATCTCGCGGACGAGTTCCAAACCGTCCATGTTGGGCATTTGCAAGTCGGTGACGACGAGATCGGGCATTTGCTCTTTGACCTTCGCAAGCGCCTGCACTCCGTCGGTTGCGACACTGACCTCGTAACCTGACGTTTCTAAAAGCATGCGAATTTGAATCAACTGTGTCGCGCTATCGTCGACGACAAGAATTCGGTGCTGGTCAGCCATGAACGGTCCTACAGGGAAGGGTAATCATCAAGTTTGCCGCGGATCGAGGTCACCGCTGCGATGCCATTTCGATTACTTTTTTTTCTTAAACGACAAGATTGCTTTGGGCGTCGAGTCCATGATATGCAGCAAGGTTCCGTCCAGATTAGTCACTTGAAAAGCCATTCGCACCATCGGCGTCATGTTACAAAGTCGCAACTCGCCATTTTCGCTTTGCACATAATCGCTGCAGCGCAGCATGGTGGTAATGAATTCGGATGAGATTGCTTCAACGTCTTTGAAATTGATCACCAAACGTGCGGGCTTGGTGGATTGGATAAACGCGATCAGTTCTTGTTGCGTTTGTTGGATGAGTTCACGATCAATAAATTTGCTCGACGTCAGAAAAACAACGGGCACCCCTTCGGAAGCACTTGTTCGAATGTTTTTAAAAGTCGCCATCGCTGTGTCCGTCCCAATCCGATTAAGTTGAGATGGGAGTGCGTGAGCTTGGCACTATGAAACCCGCCCAACTCCTTCCCATCAGTATAAGCGATGGCTAGGAAGCAAGGGGAACGAAGCAGACCCTTCCCTAAAAAAACCAAGCCAAAAGTCCGGCGTCCGAAAATTCACGGTGTCATCGTCCACGAACGAGACGACGACAGAAAAAGCGTTCACCCGGAAACATGCCGGTCAAACGGCGTTACAACGGAAACGCTTCGATCTCGTCGTACAGCGGCAGATAGCGATAGTAGATCTCGAGAATCATCGCCGACATCGCCGTGGTATAAAGTCGGCCGCCGACATCGCCGAATTCATCGGGGAAGTGCCAACTGCCCGCCTCGTGCCCCGCAGTGGATTGGGTTCGCACCAAATGGTCGCGAACACGAGCGTTCCAGCGGTCCCAACCGGGATGTCGCGAATGATGCAGCGCCAACGTTCCGTAATAATCATGATAGACGTTGGTCAACTTCGGCCCCCGCGACGCCATCGCTGTCAACGCCTGTTGCATCGGGGTTTCGCTAGGCGTTTTTCCCAAGTACATCAACAACGTCAAACCGATCGCCGTGTTGGTGGTATCGGGTTTCATCCCCGGTTTGTACGCAAAAGCGTAATGGGCATCGACCGACGTCGACAATACATAGTCGCGGGCATGCGGCAGCGTGTGGTAATGCAGTGGAATCTTGTTTCGTCGTGTCGCTAATAGCGACAAAACCTGCCATCCGGTAAGCGTGGTATCACCTGGTTTGCCCGGCAGGTAACCCCAGGAACCATTGGCATGCTGAGCATACGTCGTGAACGTCATCGCTTGCGTCACCAGTTCGCGGAGATCCGAATCGCCTTGCTCGTTGGCAGGATTTCGCGACATGTAAAGTGCCTCGGCGACCGCCATCAACGCGATCCCTTGGCCATACATGCTGCCTTGTTGCCAATCAACGCCAGCGTCAGCGTCGGCAGCGGCCGATCGCAAATAATACAATCCGTCGCGAACCACATCTTCATACTTACCGCCTTGGTGCGTGTAGCCGGCGCCTAGAAACGCGAGCAGCGCTAGCCCCGTCGCTCCGGTCGACGGTGTCGCGGTATCCGAGTTTTTCTTGCTGTGACGGCAGCGTCCGTTGCAAGGATCCAGTTCAAGGTTGAATGACCAAGATCCGTTAGGACGTTGATGGTTGGCAAGCCACTGCAGCGCGTTTTCGACCGCTTGTTCACTTTCGGCAGTCGCGCCAAAACGTTCCCCCAATTGTTTGCGTCCTTCGGGAGTGCGTCCCGACAAGCCGCCACCGCTGGGGATTCGGCTCAACAAGACGCGAGCGCTAGGAGCGTCGGCGGTACTTAATTGCTTGAGCGATTCATCCGGCAGCGGCGCCGAACGAGGCTCGTGGCTCACCGGCGATGCGATCTCACTCGGTTCAGCCCACGCGATTGCGACCGAGGTCGGACGCTCGGCCAGTGACGCTTCGGTCGTCCGTTGATCGTCTTGCTTTGGCAACGCTTCGAGCTTGACCACCGGGGTCGCTTCGCCTTGCCGAGCTCGAATCGAGAACGATTCCCGAACGTCCACAGGCAGCGTCAACAGCGCAAAGAGGATCAACACCACCGTGTGCAAGATCGTGCTGACCAGTCCCGGAATGACTCGTGGATCATGGGCCAGACGTTTTTTCGATTCGGGTGCGGATGTTACCGACTGTAACGAATCGTCCAGCTGCTGCGGCGGCTCGGTCTCAATCGGGGGCGCGGCGCAAATCGTCTCCGCCACCCAGTGCACCGGCGGTGCACTGGCAATCGGAGGGGTTGTGCCGGTGATGTCAGTTTCGCTTGCCAAAATGAGAGACCCTTATCTCTCGACTATAGCTCAGCCTGACCGAAAAACGTAGGAATTCTGCGGCTACTCGGCAATTTGGTAGGCTCGCGATCGGAACAGAAAATCGATCAGATTTCCTTCGTGAGGCTGCAACCAATTCAATCGATTCGTCGGAATCGGCCCGATGTTGAGTCGGTCGATGTCGGTACTATTGCCAGCCGCTTTGATCAGGTCGCCATCACGCGTGATCACGGTACCGATCAAGGTGGGACCGATCCGATTGAGCATCTCCGATTGCGGGCACTGCACCACCGAAACGAAGGGGAACATGTACTCTTTTGATGCGACTTGGCGATCGGGTGAATCGGCAAGTACGACCATCGGACGCAGGTAAGCACAATGATCTCGTTCGATCAACTTTTCGCCATATTCGGCGGTCAAATCGGTGACGCCTGATTCGGCGAGGTCTTGTTGGACCATCGCGTAGGTGCCTGTCGCCATCGCTGGCACGGTGAAGGCAGCAAGCTGTGCGTTATCGTCGGCTGGCGGCAGCACATCGACGGGACCGATTCGCTTGGCAATCGCTTCGCCGATTTCGCGAGTATGGCGGCTCGCCCAAATCCCCGAGCAATTGATACAGCTGCGTCCCGAATTGCTCAGCACGCTTTCGACCATTAGGTCCAAGTAATCTTCCCAATCATCCACGACATCGTCGCCAAGCAAGATTTTTGAGAAACCGGGGCCATGCGCTTGCACTCGAGGATTTCCGGCATGCTGAGCCAACGTTTGGGCGCTGCCGAAAATCATGCTTCGCGACGTTTTGGTCATGATCGCACCGCCAACATCATGATCGCCCGGGTACAGCGAAAATGCTTCGGCCGGGATTCCCGCTGCGATAAACGCCGAGATCATTCGGTACGGCGTCCATGGCTCTTGCGAACCTGGTTTAAGCGCCAAACCAATTTGCAACGGCACCGCAGGCAACCACAACGTATGCACGCCAGGTGAATTGTTGGGCAACACGGCACCTAGTACCGGAGTCTGCACCTGATAGCTGACGATCACGCCACGTCCCTCTTCGCCGTAACCACGCGAAAGGATGGACAGATCAAGCCCGCGAGTCAAACAATCGAGAATCTCACCCATGTTGGCGAGCACAAAACTGTTTTTAGCCATGTTCGATCGGCACATGTGCTCGGGCAATCCCGTACTTGCCGATTGCTGATGCACAAAGTCGTCGACGGTTTGCGTTGAGTCGCCGACACTCAGGTCCCCCTTCTCAAACAGCTCTGCTGCTTTTTTGCAACGCTCGATCAAATCGTCGGTTGAAAACTGCAGCAGTGCTTCGCGTGCCAAATGAGATTTTCGCATATCGCGACCGACGATACCGCCGCCAACGGTACCAACGCGAGCAATTGGCGCCCCGGTATCGAAGTGGACAACGTCTTTGAAATCGAGCGACTCGTAGGGTTTTCCCCAACGCAGTGGACTAAGCGTGATCATGAACTTGTGCTTCTTTGTGTTTCGATGGTTCTCGGGTCGTTTTGTTTCAGCCAAACATTCCCCCGAGGTCCGTAGACCTCGGATAAATGCCACTACAGTATCGCCATCCGCCAGAGTGCGGTTTTAGGCTGACTGCGGTTCTAGTAAACGCCCACGGTGGTGGCGCTGGCGAGTTCGTGGAACGGACGCACTCCGCTGACACCATCCCATGGGTACGTCTCGAATGGGGCTTCACGCTCGCCTTCGTCACGCTCCATAAACCCGGGCACAAAGAACTCATCGGTCAACGTGTAAAGCTTGACACGACCGGTTTCGCCGAACCCGACCACTTGGTTGTAATCATCAAAACGAACCACTTCGGTCGCCGCACGAGGCTGGGGGGCGTAGTAAGAGATCTTGTAACCGTCGGCTGCTGTGATCGGTTTACTACATGCCAATCCCATCAACGTATTGCCGTAGGTGGGAGTCATGTAGACGCCGCTTTCCTCCGGTGGACCGCCCAGCAACTCTTCGACACAAAAGCGTGTCCACTGTGGCGTGAATTCGGTACCACCTGAAAAAATCCCGGTGATGCCCACTTCCTGCAGACTCGTCCCTCGCTCTTCGAGTGCCTCCCCAAGCGACTCGATCAACTTTGGCGTTCCGAACATGCACTTCACATCGTGGCCAGCGGTCAAAATGGTGATCGCCTGATCGATACAGTGCTTCTTGTATTCTTCGAGATGTTCCATCCATCCCTTTTTGATCAACTTGACAACCCAGCGAGGGTCCAAGTCGATGCAGAAACAAATGCCATCGCGGTGCTGTGCGAGATGCTCCACTGCCAAACGCAAGCGACGTGGTCCGCTTGGCCCCAACATCAACCAATTCGCTCCCTTGGGAAAGTACTTCTCGGGCAGCGTGTTGCTGAACAACTCGTAATCTTTCCAGTGGTCCTCGATCACCATACGGCTCTTGGGAATCCCCGTGGTGCCTCCGGTTTCAAACACGTAAACCGGTTTCCCTGCATGCCCCTTGGGAACCCAGCGTCGAATTGGGCCGCCCCGCAACCACTCGTCTTCAAAGAGCGGGAACTTTTTCAAGTCGTCAAACGACTTCACATCCTTGAGCGGATCGAAATTCAACTCACGTTTCTTCTCGAGCCAGAAGGGGCTGCCGGTGTCGTCGCTAAAGTGCCAATGAACGGTTTTCAGCGTGTGCTCGTTCAGCTGATCGCGAGCCTCGGCGGCTTGCTTTGCCACTTGCTCGCTGATTGGTTTATCCACAGCAGACATGAAAATTCTCGCTAAAGAAGTCAAGAGGATTGGAGGTAGGATCCATACCGCCACGCTTTGCATTGGGCAACATGAGGGCGAGGGTTCAACATCATATCAACAATCGTCGATCCCGTAATCCGGTGACGATGCAAAGCAGCGGTGGGCCGGAGAAATGGTCTGACGTGGACGCGGCGGAAGCGGTCGCACGCAGCGCTGTGCAGCACACCTTGGTAGCGATCTTCGCCCCAAGGGGGTGATTGGCATTCGCGTGTCAACGACCCAAGTTTTTCCAAACTCGGGTCAGCGTTGCGGCGGATCGCAAATGCCCTCATTGGCAGGCGACACTTCCTTTATCCCGTCAGTGAGCAAGAGCGGGTGGTTGGTGAAAGGCCCACAACGGCGAAATGGCAATAAAAAAACCACGGCCGGAGCCGTGGTTTTCGTTGATTCAGTGTTCATCGCCAAGTTAAACCCGGCGGAACCTTTTCTCGCAAGCAGTTTACTGCACAGGACTGAGGGGAGTTGGGGGAGTGATCACAGGATTGTCATCATCATCAATCGAGACAGCGATCAACCCGCCGATCGCTGCGAGACCGGCAATCCCACCGAGTCCGCCGCCACCAAAACCGCCTCCTCCGCCGCCACCACCGTAGCCGCCGCCATAACCGCCACCGTAGCCGCCGTATCCTCCACCAGGAACGTAGCCACCATCGAGAGGCGTACCAAAGCCATCGACGGCGATTCCGCCATCACCAATGATTTCGCCAGGAACGCCGCAACCACAGCCGTCCACGATCGGTCCGCCATCGACGATTGCTTCGTCACAGCAGTGAATGATTTGTGGCATCGGGGCAACTTGCATTTCGAATGACGCACAGCAGTGCTTGTGGTGACCAAAGATCTTGATCAGTTTTTCCTTGTCATCGCCCACTGATTCTTTTTGAGGCTCTTCGCCGACCAATTCGAAGCCAGCCAACCCAACACCTGCCGAACCGACAGCAAGAAGCGAGTATTCGCCTGCGGGCAGTTCAGCGATTTCGAAGCTGCCTTCGCGGTCGGTGACGGCACGTGCAACGGTTTCGCCATTCTTGACCACAAACACGTTGGTAAGACCTGCGGCTTCTAAATCGCCACCGGCAAGACGAAGGCTGCCCTTCATTCCGCCTTCGCTCTGCATGACTCGAAGGTATTGGTCACCACAAACTCGTTTGGCGACTTCGCCCAATTTCTCAGTGGGCAGAACCACCGCAGCCTCTGATACTCGAGCGGGCAAATAACGAATCACCGCGGTTTTGACCAATGTATAGTCGACATTGGCCGCAGCGATTTCGACTTCGCTGGGGAAGTTTGCCTCCGCGGCTGCCTGAGGATCCAAGACATGCATCGCACAACATGCAAACACGTCTTTGGCTTTGGCCGTCACCGAGTAAATGCCGGGCTTGATGTTGGCCACCGAGAACTTACCAGCCTCATCGGAGGTGGCTCGCCACACCTTTCCATCGCTCGAGAGCAAGGTGACCTTGGCATCTGCGATGGCTTTCGCTTCTCCATTGACCGACGGTACAACCACACGTCCGGTCAACGAATCCGACGATGCCATGCTAACCCATTGGCTAATCGTCAGATGGTTGATCTCGTTTTCGGCGTGCACGCGAGGCGCTGCGACCACCATTGCGAGTAGAAGTGAAAGTGCCGTTACGTAAAGTCTCATATCGTTTGCCTTGGAGTGTGTTTTTCTTGTGTTGAGACGTAGCCGACTCGATTGCAGTATTTCAATCAAGGAAGCTTGGGCAACATATATAGTTGCAATGGTAAGTCATCCGATTGCCGTAAACAAGCCTATAATCGTTATCTTTGCTAGCACTTCTCGTCGGTATTTAGCGGCGTTCGGACTGCCGAATCGCCCGTTTCCAACAAACGTGCACAAAAAACCACCCACCCAACGTCTGATCACCAACCGTACAGGGCAGCGTCAGGCAAAATCAGGCCCGCAATGGGTCTTTTTCACAGCTGGCAATCTTCAGAGGACCGCACCCGTGATGCGAGCCGATTCGTGACCAATCCTTTTGAGCCTCCGGCAGAACTACCTACCGAACGAGGGGTGTTTGGAGACCACGCCACCTTGATCACCCGTCGGTTCCTGTACCGCGTGATTCATTATCAACGCCCGTTCACCGGGACGTTGGTCTACAGCGGCTGGTGGTTTCGCCAGAAAGTGGAGATCAACGGCGTTGTGGTTTGGTGGAAAGTCAGCTGGCTGAACATCAGCCCAAGTGTCTCGTTCACCGTTCCGGCGGAAGCCTGGCACAACTCGCAAACCACCACGCAATCCACCCAGCCTGCGACGCATGAAAACGAGGCGCTACCGAGCGAACCCATCGCTGGCCGGATCGAGATCCAATTCACACGAGGATTGAGGATCCGCCGTTTCCGCGTCTGGTTTGACCAGCAACTTGTCTACGACGAGCTTGCCTAAGCGAGCGAGTCAGTGTGCTTGGTCGAACGACTCGCTACGCAAACGTTCAACCAGGCAAACGTGCTCCGCTAGGGAATCTCAACCACCACTCCGGATGGACCTGCATTGAGCACCAGGGACGATCCGATATGCACCTGCTTGCCCCAGTCGCTGTGGATATGGCCACAGACGACCAATTTGGGTTTTCTTGCTTCGACGATATCACGAATCGCTTGGCTGCCACGGACGCGTCCCCCGGTGTCGTGATCAACGCTATCGATTGGCGGCGAATGAACCACCAAGACGCCCCCTTCGGGACATCCCTTGAGCATCTCGGCCGCCTGTTCTTCGTCAAAGTCGTAGCTCCAGGCACCAAATGGGGTCACGGGGATCCCGCCGCCGACACCCCAGAATTGGACCCCAAGGGCTTCACATCCATCGCCGTGCAAGACAGTGGCGGTTTTCCACGAGGCTGCGGCCTGCTTTAACTCTTCGGCGGTTTCTCCATTTCCGGGCACGAGAACGGATGGTTTCTCGATCGCCGCCAAGATATTCAACGTGTCGGAGATTCCACGATGCTGGTTCGCAAAGTCGCCTGCACCGATCACGACGTCGACGTTCTCGGACATCGCCACCAATTTTTCCGCGGCCGCCGTGTCACAGTGCAGATCGCTAAAGCAAAGGTATTTCATTGTTTTCTCTCGAATTACGTCGGCATTTGGCTCTCCGCGTCGACCATGACCACGGGGCGGTGGCATTGTAGCGACTCGGTCGCCGGAGTCTCAATCGGTTCCGCAAACCAAGGTTACCGTCAACGCCCCTAGTAACTAAAGTGACGGCTGACCAACCGCCAGTTTCTTGTTTTTGATTGCTGATTTCGGCATGTCCGCAACGCTCCCTCCAAATTTCCGTCGCCCACTGTTGTTGGTGCTTGCGATCGCGCTGCTGTTGGGCAGTGCGACGGCATGGTGGTTGGGCGGGGAGAGTTCGAGCAAATTCGCCGCTGCGGCGATGGGACGCATCGGGTTGGTGCTGGCCGCGTTGTGGTTGGCTTGGCCGTCACTACGTCGGCCGGCGCGATGGTTTCCGCCGGCGGTGGCAGTCATCGGAGTCGTCTCGCTAATGGTATTGGCGGCACAGCCTCGGTTGATCTTCGCCGTTGTTCCTGCGGCGGCGACGCTGATCTCGATCACGATGATGGTTCGTGGATTTCGCGGGCCTCCCAAACGCTAGCTTGTCGCAAACAAAACCGATCGCACTTGCGTGGCCCTGCGGCAGAGGGGCAGCTGACTGTGAAACATCGGTTTCACGCCGCACTTCGGTGTAAAACACAAGTTTCACGGGGCCAGCGGCACCGAATAACCGTAATCGGCGACAAAATTGGAAAAAACCTACCTAACGGACCTCCAAATGGCCGAAACAACCAACAACACCGGTCTGATCAGATCGGTCGGAGGATCAGTTACCACCGATGGTGACATCCTAAAATCCTTGTCGCACCGGGCGACTGGGCCTCCGACTGGTTATTCGCATCGGAGCGATTTAGCACTGTAGGGAGGCATTTCCATGCGACGGACGTATTTCGGATTGGCGATTGCCGCGATCGCCGCTTTAGGACCTATGCAGGTCTTTGGCGGCGACCGAGAAATCGCTCAGCAAATTATTCAACGGTTGAAAGTCAACCGTGACTCGGGAGCGTTGAAGGACTTCACGCTCGACATGAAAGTTGACAATGGCGTCGTGCTGTTCCGCGGCAACGTCAGCCAGTCGGCGCAAAAAGATCTCGTCCTGAAGACTGCTTCAGGCATCGAAGGGATCCAAAACATTGTCGACGAAGTGACGATCAACGGTCACGCCCCCGAGGCAGAAAAGGCGACCGCAGTGGTCGTCAAACCAGCAAAGAGCGTTGCGGTTGTAACCCCCGCCCCTGCGATTGAAGAATCAGTCAAACCTGCGAAAGCGGATTCGACTTCAAACGCAGTCGCGAAATCCAATCGCAACCAACCCCGTGAATCGAACTTTTCGTTCAGCCAAGCTTTGGCTGCGAAAGCCGCTGCGATTCAAAAACAAGAAGTGAAGGAAGAATCGTCATCGGTTAGCGAATCGACGATCGTTCAAGCTGCCATGCCTCACTTTGAGGCCCCTGAGGCGATGCCAGGCGAAATTCGCCCGACTGCCGCAGTGGAGCTGAACGCGTCGCCCATTCCAAGCGAAGACGAGCAAGTGGTTTCGGCCGTCGTCGGAGCTCTCGGACAAGCCCAGAAATCGGGCAAACTCCGTGGCTTTGGTGTCGATGTGACCAGCCATGGTGGTGTCGTTCACTTGAAAGGACGCGCCGCTTCGCAGAGCCAACGTGATGCGATTATTCGTATCGCCGAGTCGACTCCAGGAGTCGCAGGCGTGCGTGACACGATCGAAGTCGCTCAAGCCGAGCTGCCTCATCTGCCAAAACCGCCAGCGTTGCAAGCTGCACCGGCACCGCAGATGCAAGCTCGTATGGCGGCCAACCAAGGCCCCGCCCCAGCCATGGCGGCTCCTTACCGCATGAGCCAGCAACCACAACCGGTCCAAGCGGCCCCGGTCGGTTATGGCGGCGTGCCAGGAGCTCCTGTGATGGGACAACCTGTGCCAATGGCTCCTTACACTGGCGGTGGAGCTCCGCGGTACGATGCACCTAACTTGCCCAACTATGCTTGGCCAGGTTACGCGTCTTACCCCAACTATGCTGCTTTGACTTACCCACAGCAGTACAGCCCATCGGCATGGCCTTACATCGGCCCGTTCTATCCGTACCCACAAGTACCGCTGGGATGGCGTAAGGTTAGCCTAGAATGGGACGATGGTTGGTGGTTCTTGGACTTCACCGATCGCTAAGATGGCAACGGGTCGACGATCCGCTAGCTAATCGCTCTGAGTAACAAAGCTCGTGTAACAGTTCGCTGTTCACGAGCTTTTTTTATTGATCAAGAGCTTTTTCTATTGATCGATTGCGAATCCGCGGCACCGCGATCGCGCTACCGCCGGATCGCGAAGAAATCACCCAGCGATCCCAGAAATCGGTGGCGATCCATCGCTCGCGGATCAACACGAAATTGTCGCAGCTGCGGCGGCTGAATTGCAGACATTTTTGACTGATAACCCCGCTTCACAGTGAGGCGATGACAACGTCGCCAAAACCGTGCGACGTGGACGAAATTGCGGGTTTTAGCGAGCCGGCAACGCATTTTGGTGACGAATCGGCCGGATTCTTTTCTGCCGTTTTTCGGAACTTTCGGAATTACCCGCAAGATCCTCCCAAGTTCACACGATATTAGAACTACGCAGATCGCTGGTTGCGATCAATCGTAAAAGAAACCCCGGAAGGTTGCTCGGATGAAGACTCCTAAAACAACATGTGTACGGCCCACCAACCGCGATGGGGAAAGCACAGCATGTGTTGCCAGAAAATCGCACGCCCCGCGAATCGCATTTTGCATGATTGCAATCATGGCGATTGGTTCCACCGGATGCTACGGAATCGGAGCCTCCAACATCAACCTGGGCTTTCTAGGCTACCCCCTTCCCGTTAGCCCTTACTTCCAACACAAGCAAGAAGAAAAGTTCTGGAAGAAAGAACGCTACGACCGTGTTCCAATCTTGGGCCCCACCACGTCCGGCGGTACCGCAGTGGCACTTGACCCACCGAGCGACGACGAAGTGATGCACGCCCTCGAATCGGCTCGTCCGGTCCAAGGTGGCATTCCGTTGATTTGGGAAACGCAACGCAACAACGTGCGAATCATCAAAGAAAAGATCGCCGATTACGTTGACCCACCACGCTTTTATCCGCTGATTGGCCCTGCCCAACTGCACCACGCACACTACAAGTGCTCGATCTACTTCGACGAAAAAACCATCATCGGTTACCCCGTCCCGCACACGCTGCATGACCGCGACGCAATCGAAGTGGTTTACATTGACCACAACCACTTCCACATGGTGGGTGACGTCGAACCGTACACGACACCGAACCTGTAAAACGCTCCGCAACCAGCATCGCAATCAACCGAACGAAAGGCTAGCTCCGCAACGAGCTAGCCTTTTTTCGTTTCCGCGGGTCGATTGCATCATGGCCCATTTACAAACCCGACGGTCTCGTGAGTGGCCCGGGTGGATGGAAGACCGCTTCATCGACCTGCCGCTCTAGAAAACAACTTGTGCGAAATCTTGTCCAAGAGCCGCTACGTTGAAACGTAGTTTCGATTCCAACCGCCATTGACTTGTACCACTTGGCCGCTGAAGAACGAGTTTTCGGGATCCGACACAAATGCGATCGCTCGGGCCACATCCTCGGGGGTACCCCAGCGTTTCATCAGCGATTGATTGCGGGCGCGGCCGTCCCAGTAGTCATTCGCTGCCTGGCCCCATGAAGTTTGGATCCAGCCTGGGGCGATGACGTTCACGCGTACTCGAGGTGCCAACGTCTGAGCCAAACTGAGGGCGAATGCGGTGATCGCCGCCTTGACGGTTCCAAACATTTGCCCTGCGTCTCCCTCCATCCCAAACGCCGATTGATCCCACCCGATAAACGCCATCGACGGTGGCAACGCAAACGTCTCGCTGGTCATTCGCGGTGCGATTTGGCGAGCCAGATGGATCGTGCCGATCACATCGACCTGGATCAACTGCTGTAGCTTTGCCGTGAAATCAAGCTCGGCGAACTCGCCCGTCAACACATCCGCTCCGGCATTGTTGATCCACGTATGAATCGATCCGAGTTCACGATAACACTGCTCGGCAAACGATTCCGCGGCGGCCAGATCAGCCAAATCGGCTGCCAGCAGGAGGGGCTCGGTTCCATGTTGGCGGCACGCTTCGGCCGTCTGCTGAGCCCCTGCGACATTATGTCGATAGTGAATTACGATCCGCTTGACGCCGCGTCGAGCCAGAGCGATTGCGATCGATTGCCCAATACCGCTCGAGGCCCCCGTAACGACGGCATGCGTTCCGCGAAATTGCAACTCCACCACGTGATCCTTTTTGCTTGATTCATCCCTCGCCGGTGCTGCGTCGCCCGGCACCGTTTGCCCCATTCGCATCGCGATTGGTTGATCGGTTTCCCGCAGCGTAATGCAAACCTTTGACGGCTCGAAGAGGCAGGCTAGGGTACCGAAAAGAATCTTCTCATATTGCTGGATTCTCGCTTCCTGCAGAGTCGATCACTCCAATGGCGAATCCACGATGGACGCCTGCTTCGCGTGACCAAAATGCGTTAGAATGGAGAACGGCGAGACATACCCCATCTGGGGCATTCCCGTTCTTGTTTTTCCTAGGCATGATTGCTGCTCATCATTTGTCCACTCGCGGGGTCCCCCTTGGTTCGCTGCATGGTAAGACAATCCGCCAATAATTGCTCGCCCTTGCCGTATTTACCCTAATCCGGCTAATCTGCACGCTCAGACGAATCATAATAGACTCGCACAAAAAAACGGCCGCACAAAATTGAGTGGTGCGATTACGGGACAGCCCAGTAATAGAAAGAAGAAATTGAATATGACTGACTCAAAAACTGTCGCCCAGAACGAAGTCGATCAGCATCTTGGCGAATTGGCTCCCCCCGCAGCCGAATTGGATTTGGATGCCGCGGAAACACAAGAGTGGTTGTCGTCACTCGACTATGTGCTGAAGAGCAAAGGCCCGGATCGTGTTCGTTTCCTGATCGAACAGCTTCGCGATCGCGCTGCCGAAGAGGGGATCCAATCGGCCCAAGACACCAACACCCCCTACGTCAACACGATCCCCACCAAAGACCAACCAGCCTACCCCGGCAATCGCGAAATCGAACGCCGCATCAAATCGATCGTTCGCTGGAACGCGATGGCAATGGTCGTGCGAGCGAACAAACGTCCCGGCGGCGTCGGCGGACACATCAGCACGTTTGCATCGAGTGCGACGCTTTACGAAGTTGCCTTCAACCACTTCTTCAAGGGACGCGGCGAAGACGGTTACTCGGGCGATACGATTTACTTCCAAGGGCACGCTTCGCCGGGGATGTACAGCCGAGCGTTTGTCGAAGGCCGCTTGAGCGAAGAGAACCTCGAGAACTTTCGTCGTGAACTTGCCCCTGGCGGTGGACTGTCGAGCTACCCGCATCCATGGTTGATGCCTGATTTCTGGGAATACCCCACCGTTTCGATGGGCCTCGGTCCAATCATGGCGATCTATCAAGCTCGCTTTAACGAATACCTCCGCGACCGCGGGATCAAAGACACGTCGGGACAAAAAGTCTGGGCGTTCCTTGGTGACGGCGAATGTGACGAACCGGAAACGCTTGGCGCGATCGGACTCGCTGCCCGCGAGAAACTTGACAATCTGATCTTCGTCATCAACTGCAACTTGCAACGACTCGACGGTCCGGTTCGCGGTAACAGCAAGGTGATCCAAGAGCTTGAATCGATTTTCCGCGGTGCCGGATGGAACGTGATCAAAGTCGTCTGGGGTGACGACTGGGATCAACTGCTTGCCAAAGACACCACTGGTCTATTGGCCAAACGGATGAACGAAGTCGTCGACGGCCAGTACCAAAAGTACACCGGGATGCCGGGCAGCTACATTCGCGAACACTTCTTTGGCAAGTACCCCGAACTGCTGAAGTTGGTCGAAAACTACTCGGACGAACGACTCGAAAAAATGCGTCGCGGTGGCCACGACCCTGAAAAGGTATACGCGGCCTACAAGATGGCGACGGAACTGAAAAACGGCAAACCGACCGTCGTTTTGGCCAAGACCGTCAAAGGCTATGGACTTGGCGAAGCGGGCGAAGGCCGCAACGTCGCGCACAACCAAAAGAAAATGAACGAAGAGGAACTGCTCGAGTTCCGCACGCGGTTTGGCATCCCGATCAGCGACGAAGAGGTTGGCAAGGCACCGTTCTATACGCCGCCGGCCAATAGCCAAGAAATCAAGTACATGAAAGAACGCCGCGCCGCTCTTGGTGGCCCGGTACCTAGCCGCCCCACGACACATCCGACGATGGAAGTGCCGACGGTTGCGGACTACAAAAAATTGATCAGCCGGCTCGAAGACAAGAGCTGCAGCACGACGTTCTCGGTTGTGCAAACGTTGATCGCGTTGTGCCGTGACAAGAAGGTCGGTAAATACATGGTCCCGATCGTGCCTGATGAATCACGCACCTTTGGGATGGAAGGGATGTTCCGCGAGTTCAGCATCTACGCTCACGCCGGACAGCTGTACGAGCCGGTTGATTCGTCGCTGATCACCTACTACAAGGAATCGCAAGACGGCCAAATCCTCGAAGAAGGGATCACCGAAGCGGGATCGATGAGCAGCTTCAACGCGGCCGGAACCGCGTACAGCTCGCACGGCGTCAACATGATTCCGTTCTTTATCTACTACAGCATGTTTGGCTTCCAACGCATTGGCGACCTGATTTGGGCCGCGGCGGACATGCGAGCCAAGGGCTTTTTGATCGGCGGTACCGCTGGCCGAACCACGCTCAACGGCGAAGGACTTCAGCACCAAGACGGACACAGTTTGCTCAACGCGATCGCGTTCCCGACCGTGCGTGCTTACGATCCTGCGTTCGCGTACGAAGTCGTCGTGATCATCTTGGAAGGCCTCAAACGGATGTACCAAGATGGCGAAGAGTGCATGTATTACTTGATGAGCGAAAACGAGGAATACTTGCATCCTGCGATGCCCGAAGGTTGCGAAGAAGGCATCGTCAAAGGGATGTACAAGTTCCGCAGCCGCGACGTCGAAGGTGCCAAGGCACGCGTTCAATTGTTCGGCAGTGGAGCCATCCTCAATTGCGTCTTGAAAGCCCAAGAGATGCTTGCCGAGAAATACAACATCGCGAGCGACGCTTGGAGCGTGACCAGCTACACGCAATTGCGTCGCGAAGCCGCCGACTGCAGCCGCTGGAACATGTTGCACCCGACCGAAACGCCCCGCAAGAGCTACCTCGAAGAACAGCTCGAAGGCGTCGAAGGCCCGTTCATTTCGGCAAGCGATTACGTCCGAGCTCTTGGTGAACAACTGCAACCTTGGATCCCAGGCGACTACTTTGTACTGGGTACCGATGGCATGGGACGCAGCGAAACTCGCGAAGCCTTGCGACGACATTTCGAAGTCGATGCGGAATGCGTTACCTACGCAACGCTCACCCGGTTGGCCAAAACAGGCCTATTCACCGCCGCGGAACTGGCCGATGCGATCAAAGATCTTGGCATCGACCCTGACAAACCCAATCCGTACTTTGCCTAGTTCGAGGCCAATGTCCGAGACGCCTGTGTTGAAGGCGTCTCCTTGCCTGAGACAACGTACGTTACAAACATCCCACTGAAATCTGCTTACCAGAAACTCTTTTATGGCAACTGAAGTAAAGCTTCCCGAATTGGGCGACGGCATCGAATCTGGTGACGTTCTGGAAATTTTTGTGTCGGTCGGCGACGTGATTAGCAAAGGCCAAGACATCGTCGAAATGGAAACCGACAAAGCGACCGTGCCGGTCCCGGCATCGGTCGGTGGAAAGGTCACCAAGATCCTTGTCAGCGAAGGCGACTCGGTAGCCATCGGTGGCGTGATCCTGGAAGTCGAAGCGGAAGCGGCCGCTCCGGCTGCAGACCCTAAACCCGAAGCCCCCGCTGAACCCAAGGCCGAGTCCAAGCCAGAAGCCAAGCCCGAAGCTCCAGCGGCTCCCGCAGCTGCGGCGCCATCGCCGGCTCCGGCAGCACCAGCACCGGCCACTCCCGCTCCGGCACCTCCGGCTGCCGCCGCACCGCCACCGCCTCAAGCGGCTCCCGCACCGGCGCAACCCGCTGCAGCTCCCGTCGCGACCACGACCGCACCGGGTCAAGTGATCCCGGCTGGGCCTGCGATTCGCCGCTTTGCCCGCGAAGTCGGCGTCGATTTATCGTCCGTTCAAGGCACCGGTGAATCAGGCCGAATCACTCGCGACGACGTCTTGGCGGTCGTGCGAACGGCAAACCAGGCGGCACGAAACAGCGGCGCCGCAGCCACTACGACCTCGCCCACCGCCGCCAGTGCGCCAAGCCAAGCGGCAGCCCGCGTGTCGTCGGCACCCGGCACCGCCAGCAGCGATGAATTCGGCAGCGTGCATGTCGAACGCATGAGCAAGATTCGCAAAACGATCTCAAAACAGATGCACGCCAGTTGGTCGACCGTTCCTCGCGTGACCAATTTTGATGACGCCGACATCACCGACCTCGAACGGCTTCGCCAATCGAGCAAAGATGATTACGCGGCGCAAGGGCTGAAGTTGACCACGATGCCGTTCTTGATCAAAGCGGTTGCCACGGCACTGCGACATCACCCCAGCATCAATGCGGTGATCGACGAGCAAAACGAACAAGTCATCTACAAAGACTACGTCAATGTCGGCATCGCCGTGGATACCGATCGCGGCTTGGTCGTACCGGTGATGCAGAACACCGATCAACGCGGCATCCCTGAAATCGCTCGCGGATTGGCCGAAATGGCGGGCAAGGTCCGCGGTGGCCAGTTCGCTGTCAGCGATTTGAAGGGCGGCACGTTTACAATCAGCAACCTCGGAGCGATCGGCGGCCAATACTCGACGCCCATCGTCAACGTACCCGAAGTAGCCATTTTGTTGGTTGGCCGTAGCCGCAAACTGCCCGTCGTGATGCCTGACGACAGCATCCAACCTCGTTTGATGATGCCGCTAAGCCTGTCCTACGACCACCGCTTGGTCGATGGCGGAACCGCGGCACGCTTCCTAAACGATGTGATCGGCTACCTCGAAGCACCAAGCCGACTGCTGTTGGCGCTGTAGTCAAACCTGCGAGACTTCATTCGCAATACAAGAAACCGTCGCCTCTCGTTCTGTGCGAAAGGCGACTTGATCGCATCTTTTAGAAACCCTCCGGTGACGCGTGGGCCGTTCCGCCAGAGCGTTACTAGGATGGGAGTTGGTCGCCGTCAGCTTCGGAGGTAGTGGACGAGGCAACGAGTCCAGCGACTTCGTGGCGCGACGGGACTCGTTGCCTCGTCCACTACAGAGAAAACCCTTCAGCCGCGTGATCCTCCCATGTTTGCATTAGCAATGCAGTGGGGCGTGTCGAGCCGGACAAGAACAACGAAAAAGGGCCACACTCGGTGAGTGCGGCCCTTTTTTTCGTTTGCTATTTTGGCCGGACATGGATTCGCCGGCCATGGATCCGCCGGCAACCGGATCGCTCAGCCACCTAGCCGACTACTCATTTGCGACGTTGACAAAGACCTTTAAGGCGTCTTTGTCTTCGACCAACAACCGCATCATCTCTTTGTAGTTGTCCAGACCATCGACGGGATGCGTCAAGATTTTCTCGAGCACGCCGGGGTACATCATCTCGCCCAATGCGAGGTCGCGAATCCCCATTTCAAAGTGATTGCGGTTTGCATTCACACTGCCGAGCAGCAGTTTGTTGCCGAGCACGAATTGCAAGTTGATGCTATCCGAGGGAACTTCGGTGACCTTGTCGCCTCCGGTGATTCCGGTCCAAACGACAACGCCGTTGTGCCCCAAGTGCTGCATCGACTCGAACGCCAATTGGCTGCTACCGGTTGCATCGACGATCAAATCCGGCTTGCCAGTAATTTTGACAAGCTCGGCCATCGACGTTTCTCGAGTGCTGATGTAATTCGCTTCGAGTCCCGTGACGATCTCGGCTTTTAAGTTCGGCGCCTCACCCCGAGCGAGCGTGTAGACCTCCAGACCGCGAAGCTTCAAGATCAACGTGGTCAGCAAACCGATCTGCCCGGCCCCCAGTACGTAGGCGACGCTGGGACGCCACACCTTCATGCGGTGCTGGGCTTCATAGGCTTGGTGCACTGCCTTTGCAGCACAGCTCATCGGCTCCTGCAAGACGTGCAAGTGTTTCAGCCCCTCGGGGACGCGAACAATATACTCTTCTTCGTCAACGAAATATTCGGTCAAAAAACCGTGCCGCAGATTGATGCCGCGCTCGTAGTACTCTTCCTCGCTGGTCATATCGTTGGTGCCGATCATGTCATAGATCGACCCACCAGGACGGCGAACGGTTGCCGTGACATAGTCACCCGGTTTGACGCGGCGAACGTTGTCTCCCACCGCTTCGACGATGCCAAAGCACTCGTGTCCGATGACCAGATGCTTGTCTCCGGTCGGCGCATTTCCGTACAAAGCGTCATTGATTTCACGATCGGTGGCGTCCACTCCGACCTTCAACACTTTGACCAAGACCCCGTTGCCGTTGGGAACTTGGTCCAGGGTTGGCTTGGCAATTTCTTCGAGATGGACGCTATTAGGGGTGCCTGGCGTAACGGCGACGGCCTTCATAATTGACTCGATCAGCGGTTAGGGGGGTGGAGGGTATGCGACGGTTCAAAGCATGAGTATGTTGTTACTCGACAAACCACAAGAGCGGCAAATGATAACAATTCATCCGCATGCTGCTCAGGGGGACTCTGTGCTCCGGCGGCGAGACTCTACTCAAATCATGCGGTCGCCTTGGCGGCATCTATTGCCCACTCTAGGGGCCTCAAACCGGCGTTGATGTGCCCATGATCGCCATTGAACGCATTTTTGACAACAGCGGTTGTCAAAAATAGGTTTGCTCCCAATAATGACTGTGTTGCGTTGGTATTTTTGCTGATCGCACGCTTTTCGTTACGTTTTTTCGTTACGTCCAACCAAGTTGTCCATGACGTCGTCTTCAGTCCCATCTGCTGCCATTGATGAACTCCGGTCGGTTGATCGCGAATTATTGATGGCAATGCGTAGCGGGGACGCGTTTGGCATTGGGGATTTGACGGAACAGCTCGGAGTGACGGCGACTGCAATTCGCCAGCGGATTGAGCGGTTGCTTGAATCAGGGCTGATTGAACGCGAGAAGATTGTTGCCGGACGTGGCCGACCGACATTCCAGTATCGATTGACAGTGCGAGGACATCGACGTGCCGGGGCGAACCCCGCCGAGTTGGCCGAGGCAATGTGGCAAGAGATATTGGCGATCCCGGATCCCAAAATTCGCCAACAGTTACTTAGTTCGGTGGCAAACCGGTTAGGACGTCAGTTTGCGACTCAGGTCGATCGCGAAGTCGATCAGGACCAATCGTTTGAGTCACGGATGATCAAATTGTCGGAAATGTTGACCGATCGTCACATCACGACAGAGATTTCCCATGCGGGAGACTTGCCCGTGCTTGATATCTGCGCGTGCCCGTACCCATCGCTCACGGACACATCGGACGAACGTGCGATGTGTCGACTCGAAGAAGAAATGATATCCGAGGCGCTTGGTCGCCCGGTCCACCTCAGCAGTTGTCGACTCGATGGAGACCACTGTTGCCAATTTGCTGCGACGGGTGAGCCGTCGGACTCAGCAAATTAAACGACATGGTGCTCTCGATACAACTTACAACGATTCCCTTCCTTTTGAATTTTTGCAATCAAGCATGACACACGTACTGCAGATCAAGAACCTTCACGTTTCGGTTGGCGACAAGCCAATCCTTCGCGGCGTCAACTTGACGCTCAACCATGGTGAGACGCACGCCTTGATGGGTCCCAATGGTAGCGGCAAAAGCACGCTTGGCTTGGCGATCATGGGTCATCCGGGCTACGAAGTCACCGACGGATCGATCACGCTTGATGGCGAAGATGTGTTGGCCATGTCGCCCGATGAACGTGCTCGCGCGGGAATCTTCATGGCGTTCCAACGACCGATGGCGGTCCCCGGTGTGAAGATGGCGGACTTCCTTCGCCATGCAACCACCAACGTTCGTCGCCCCGACCGAAAGGAAGGCGAGGAATTGATCCCGATGCGTGAGTTCCGTAAGGAATTGAAGGAAAAGATGGCACATTTGCGAATGGACGAAGAATTCGCACGCCGCTATGTCAACGACGGCTTTTCCGGTGGCGAAATGAAACGCGCCGAGATCCTGCAACTTGCCATGCTGCAGCCCAAGTTTGCGGTTCTCGATGAAACCGACAGCGGTTTGGATGCCGACGCAGTGCGTTTGGCGAGCGAATCGATTGCGGAAATCGGACACCAGAAAATGGGTCTGCTGATCATCACGCACCACGACAAACTGCTCGAACACAATCCACCTCAATACACCCACGTCATGTTGGGTGGCCGATTGGTGGAAACCGGTGGCTCGGAGTTGGCCGAAGAACTACATCGCCACGGTTACGACCGCATCCGCAAAGCGTACCCCGAAGCGGAAGCGGCCAACCAAGAGATGCTGGCCGAAGAAGCCGCGGTGTAACCGCGACCTTTGCAAGGCTAGTGAGAAACGGAAGGCTCGTGAGCAATCACGGGTTCGCAAGAATCGGCAAGCGTCGCCATCGCTTCACTTGGCTTGCTTTTGAAGCTTGCTTGCGAGGCGACCGAGGATGAGAGGCTAGCTGAACTTTGGCTGGGCAACCTTGCCTAAACGCAGGCGTTGCCTAAACGGGCCTACCCCAAAGGGTCCTGCCTGACGGCGGGCTAGGGTCCGAGAAACGAATAAAACTGCACTTTGAAATTTGAATACGTTAGGAAATACGATGTCCACTGATGTGACCGAAAAGTCTGACATTGGCGAAATTAACAAGTACAACTTCCGCACGGAAACCACCGGCGTCTTTCGTGCTGAAAAAGGCTTGAATAAGGATGTCGTGAATCAAATTTCCGACATCAAAAACGAACCCGACTGGATGCGAGAATTCCGGCTCAAGTCGCTGGAAATCTTTGAATCCCGACCGATGCCAAAATGGGGCGGGGCAATTGATATCGATTTTCAAGATATCTATTACTACCTCAAACCGACCGATCATCAGGGCAAGACCTGGGACGACGTCCCCCAAGAAATCAAGGACACGTTTGACAAGTTGGGCATTCCCGAGGCTGAGAAGAAATTCTTGGCGGGGGTAAAGGCTCAATTTGAAAGCGAAGTGGTTTATGGATCGCTCGAAGAAGACCTCGCCAAACAAGGCGTGATCTTTACCGATACCGACACCGCGGTTCGCGAGCATCCTGATTTGCTGCGTGAACACTTTGGCAAAATCATTCCGCCGGAAGACAACAAATTCGCAGCGCTCAACAGCGCCGTGTGGTCCGGCGGATCGTTCATCTACATTCCCAAGGGAGTTCACATTGACTTCCCACTGCAGGCGTATTTCCGCATCAACGCCGAAAGCATGGGGCAGTTTGAACGAACGCTGATCATCGTCGATGAAGGGGCCAGCGTGCATTATGTCGAAGGCTGTACCGCACCGATGTACAGCACCGAAAGCCTGCACAGTGCAGTCGTCGAAGTGGTCGTCAAACGCAACGCACGTTGCCGCTACACGACGATCCAAAACTGGGCGAACAACATTTACAACCTAGTCACCAAGCGTGCGTACGCTTACGGCGACGCGACGATGGAATGGGTCGACGGCAACCTCGGCAGCAAGTTGACGATGAAGTACCCCGCGGTCCACATGATGGAACCGGGTGCTCGCGGTGAAATCTTGTCGATCGCATTCTCGAGTGCCGGCCAGCACCAAGACGCCGGTGCCAAGCTGGTCCATTGTGCTCCGAACACGACCGGTCAAATCATTAGCAAGAGCATCAGCAAGAACGGCGGCCGCAGCAGTTACCGTGGCTTGGTCCGCGTCGAGCCCGGTGCTCATAACAGCAAAAACAATGTTGTCTGTGACGCATTGATCTTGGACCCTGAAAGCCGCAGTGACACTTACCCCTATATCGAGATTGCCGAACAAGACGTTCAGATTGGTCACGAGGCGAGTGTGTCGCGCATCGGCGAAGAACAAATGTTCTATCTGCTCAGCCGCGGGCTTACCGAACAAGAAGCGAGCACGATGATCGTCAACGGTTTCATCGAGCCTCTCGTCAAAGAGTTGCCAATGGAATACGCGATCGAAATGAATCGCTTGATTCAGCTGCAAATGGAAGGCAGCGTCGGCTAAGCCGCCTACCCGCCTTTCCTTTAGTCGTAGCCAAATCACGTCACCTGATCGGGCGATTGCACCCGCCCGATCGTTCGCGCCGGCGACCTTGGCTACCATGCCTCTCATTCCTCCACGTGGCACGCGTGTCTGCTTGCCGCTTCAAGCTAACTAAATTCAGATGACGCAAACGACAACTTTAACGTTCGATCAAGCCGGTTTCGATTCATTTTTGGCGGCCCAAAGCGAACCCGATTGGCTGACCCAACTTCGCCGTGATGCTTGGCAGCACTTCGAAAAAATGGGCTGGCCCGATCGACGTCACGAAGAGTGGATCCGCACCGATATCCGCGCCTTCCAATTGGGCAAGTTCGGAATTCCAGCGACCGAATCACGCGACGCTCCGACCAAGGCACAGCTTCGCAAAGGCGTCGAGCTTGGCGGTTCGATTGAAACCGTCGATAGCTACGTTGTTGGCGAAACGCTTGATGAAGAGCTGGCCGCCAAGGGAGTTGTGTTCGGCAGCTTGTCGCGAATGTGTGCCGAGCATCCTGAATTGGTTCGGCCTCATTTATTCACCGCATTTGATCCCGACTACGACAAATTCGCGGCACTGCATGCGGCGTTTTGGGCGGGCGGTCAATTCTTGTACGTCCCACGTGGTGTCGTACTCGACAAACCGCTACACATCGGTTCGATGATGACCGATGGCGGCACCGATACGACCCATACGTTGATCGTGTTGGATGAAGGCGCCGAAGCAACCGTGCTGCACGAATCCAATGGCGTCGGCGAACAGAGCAAAGGTCTGCATGTTGGTGCGGTCGAAGTGGTGCAAAAGGCCAACTCGCATCTTCGCTATGTCAACTTGCAAGAATGGGGCTACGGCACCTACCAATTTGCTCATCAAAAAGCATTGGTCGGCAAAGACTCGACCCTGCAATGGACGATCGCGGCGATGGGTTCATTGCTATCCAAAGTCAACCAATCGGTTGATTTGGTCGGCCCTGGGGCCGACAGCCAAGTCAACGGCGTGATGTTCACCGAAGGTCGCCAACACCTCGCTTACCACACGCTGCAGCATCACCGGGCTCCGAGCTGCCACAGTGACTTTTTGTACAAGTCGGCTCAACAAGACAAGAGCCGCACCGTTTGGCGTGGCATGATCAAAGTCGATCCGATCGCCCAGAAAACCGATGGCTATCAACGCAACGACAACCTTGTGTTGTCCGAATCATCGCGAGCCGACTCGATCCCTGGATTGGAGATCGAAGCGGACGACGTGCGTTGCACGCACGGCAGCACGACGGCGAAGGTGGACGAAGAGCAGATTTTCTACGCCCGCTGCCGTGGCTTCACTCGCAAAGAAGCCACTCGAATGATCGTCAGCGGCTTCTTTCAACAGATTTTCGATCGCATCACGATCGAAAGTGTTCGCGACGCGCTTGGTGCGGCGATCGCCCGCCAAGTTCGCGAGTACGAATAGTCTACAAAAGCCCAGCTATTTGGTACAATCGACAAGACTCGCGACAACGTGAGTCTTTGTTTCCGTTCACTGATCACTTATTCCACCCCCCGTCCGATAGGTAGCGATCACCATGGCACTTGCTGAAGACAAAGTCCGTGAAGCGCTCAAGCAGGTCATCGATCCTGAGCTTTATGTCAACATTGTCGATCTCGGATTGGTTTATGAAATCCGGATCAACGAGGAACAGGAAGACGGTCGTCACAACGTGGAAATCGACATGACGATGACCAGCCCAATGTGTCCCGCTGGTCCTCAATTGGTTGCCGGAACCAAGGGGGCTGCCGAAGGACTTGACGAAGTCAACACGGCCGAAGTCAAAGTGGTCATGGACCCGCCGTGGTCTCCCGATAAGATGACGGACGAAGCCCGCGACCATTTGGGCATTTTTTAGTCGCCGATTGACGGCATGACGACGGCGGTCTTCGGACCACCGAGTAAGCGGTGCAGGCAACCGAGCCCAACATTCACTGTGGTCGGTTTCGAAACCGTTTTTCTAGGCATCTCCATCCATTGCAATCGACCAACCCGGTTGCATATTGAATGATAGACAGCTCATCGACCGGCTCGTTTTGTGAACGACACGTCGAAAGCTTACCCACCATTTATCAGGCTCACAGCAAGCCATATTAGCGGATCGAATTCATGCGTATCTTTGTCGGCGAGTACGTCTGTGGTGGCGGCCATTCAGAGAAAGAACTGAACACGATCCCCGATTCGCTGCGAGACGAAGGTGCGGCAATGTTGCGGGCCATCGTGAGCGATTTGTCGGAATTTGCCACGGTCACGGTGCCATTGGATCCGCGGCTGAACATCGAGGTTGATGCAGCGGAAATCGTTCCAGTGCATGCCAATGATTCCATCTACGGACAATGGGTTGCAGCGGCGAAGAACTGTGACGCCGCGTTGATCGTGGCCCCCGAAAGCAACGGCATCCTGGCCAAATCGGTGGCCATGCTGCGAGCCGGCGGAGTGGATGTGATCGCAGGCAGCGGCGATTTTCTTCGTGTGGCAAGCGACAAGATGCAAACGGCCAAATGTTTGCATTCCGCAGGCGTTGCCCACCCGCTGTTTGTCACGCTCGCGGATGATCGCTACGAGCAAGAGATCCAGAACTTCAAACGCTTTGTGATGAAGCCACGCGACGGATGTGGCACCCAGGAAATCCGGACCTTCGACTCCTATGCCGAAGCCAAATCGCTGTTGACCGACGATCTGATCCTGCAGCCTTGGATGCCGGGGCTGGCGATCTCGATTGCTTTGATTGCCTCGGGCACCAATTTGACGTTGTTGCCGGCAGTGCGACAAGAACTCCAGGATCAATCTTGCGAATATGCCGGAGGGCAAGGCCCGTTGGATGATGAAGCCCAACGTCGCGCCGCCGTGTTGGCGTCGCGAGCGATCGCGGCGATGCCGCCGACCGCTCGCGGGTTTGTTGGAATCGACATGCTGCTGGGCGATTGTTCAAGCGAAGACTACGTGATCGAAATCAACCCCCGGCTGACGACGTCGTACGTTGGACTTCGTCAAATGATCCATGGCAATTTGGCCGCTCGGCTGTTTGACCTGGAAACCGGACCGGTCTCGTGTAATGCCGCAGTCGACTCGGTGCGATGGACTCCCTCGGGAACCGTTTGGATCAACGATACAGTGATGCAGTCGACGTGATAGTCGGAATCGATATCGGTGGCGCCAACCTAAAGTTTGCTAGCGAGTCGAAGCAGGCGCACTCTTGTTTTTTTCCGATGTGGCGTCAACCGGAAACGCTCAAGGATTCGCTCTGTAGCGCGCTTGGCATGTATCAAGACGTCACGGCAATCGCCGTCGTCATGACCGGCGAACTTGCCGACTGCTTTATCGACCGATCCGAAGGGGTCTTTCACATCGTCGACCACACCCGGCGGGCCGCAGCCGAACTCGGTATTAACGCCTGCTACTTCTATGGTGTCGATGGTTTGTTTCGCGAGCACGTGGTGGCCGACGACGTCGACCGGATTGCCGCAGCAAACTGGCATGCACTTGGAAGCTATGTCAGCCAATCCATTGCCCCCAATGCCTTGCTGATCGATATCGGATCGACCACGACCGACATCATCCCGATTCGCAATGGAAAAGTGGCGACCAAAGCACAAACCGACTATGACCGTCTCTGCGAAGGTTCGCTGGTGTACGTCGGCTGCCAACGGACCCCGGTCTGTGGGCTTTGTTCGTGGATGACGTATCAAGGCAATCGCATCCCGGTGATGAACGAATTTTTTGCCACCATCGACGACGCTCGAGTGATGCTTGGATTTGTTCCAGAGGACGCTAATGATTTTGAAACCGCCGACGGAAAGGCTCGCACCAAAGAATTTGCATCCAACCGTTTAGCAAGAATGATCGGCTTGGACCGCCGCAATGTGTCGCTTGACCAAGCAACTCGAATTGCCGAACAAGTTGTCAGCGCGGCGCAACAACAGATCGCTTATTCGGTGCAACGGCTGCTGTCCAAAACAGCCTTCAAACCGACCATCTACGTGATAAGCGGCCACGGAAACGATCTGTTGAAAATCCCACGCGAAGTGGAAGTGATCACGATGACCAAACAGATGGGGGACGAAGCGGCACGTGGCGCCCCATCGTACGCGGCTGCAAAACAACTACGACGATTTCTCGAGTCGAATTCCAACCATGGGCTCTAACACTCCATTGCGATTGCCGATCCAACCAAATGCCAAGCGTTGTCTTGCGGCCCTCGTGATGCTGTCATGGTTCGGACGGAACTAATGCGGCGAGTCATTAAAATTGGCGGCAGTCTGATGTCACGCCCCGACCTGCCTAGCTGTCTACCCAAGCTGCTAGACGCGATCGCGGCCCCAGACCAGCCCGCGACATTGTCGCCCGAGACTGTATTGCCAGAGACATTGTCGCCTGAAACGTTGGTGATTGTCGGCGGCGGTGAGCTCGTCGATTCGCTGCGAAGTTGGGACCAACTTCGGTCGCTCGATCCTGTGAAAACGCATTGGCAATGTATCGATTTGCTGCAGTATACTTTCGAGGTGATCAGCGATTGGTTTCCTGCGTGGCACCGAGTCGACACGGCGGCCTCGCTTCAGCAATCGATGACACAAGGATTCTCGACGACGGTCCCGAATCTAATCGCGGTGCGATGTTTCTATGACCGTGGCAACCAAGGCAACCTGCCACACGATTGGCGAACCACCAGCGATTCGTTAGCCGCTAAATTGTGCAGCGACACCGACGCCGATGAATTGGTTCTACTGAAATCATGTGAGGTCGATCCATCTTGGGACCGGCAAAGCTTGATTTCGCGTGGTGTGATTGACGAGGCGTTCGCTGCATTTGATCATGCCGATTGGAAGTTACGCATTGTTTCGGCCAATGCCGTCGCGTGACCGCAACATCGATTTGCCCAGCGATTCGCCCCGTTACCTTAGCCCGATCAACAATCTCTATATCCCTCAGCCTCTGAATACACGGAGTTTCCGATGCCAGAATTCAACAAACTCACCCCTGACGAAGCCCGCGTTTTGCTAGAAAAAGGGACCGAGCGTCCTGGGACCGGTGCGCTGTTAGACAACGAAGCGGAAGGCGTCTATCTGTGCCGCCGCTGTAACGCCCAACTCTATCGTTCGCAGGACAAATTCCACTCTGGATGTGGTTGGCCCAGTTTTGATGACGAGATCGAAGGGGCCGTTCGCCACGAAATCGATGCGGATGGACGCCGCGTCGAAATCTTGTGCGAAAACTGTGGCGGCCACCTAGGACATGTTTTCAAAGGCGAGCGGCTGACCGAGAAGAACACCCGCCACTGCGTCAATTCGCTATCGATGCGTTTCATCCCGGCCGGTCAAGAAATTCCGGCCGTCATCAAACCCGACGCCTAACTCGAGTGCGGCAACCGACCTCAGTCGGATTCGGATTTTTGAATCAAACGAGCGCGGATTCGATTGCCGTGTTCCTGGATGTCGCCCGTGTGCTTGTAAAGCTCAACGGCTTGATCATCCTTTTCAAGATGTTCAATCGTGCGACCCAGGTTATAGCGAGCGGCAGGGGACCAATGTGATAGTTGAGAATCGTCGAGCACTCGTTTACGGAACCACGTTTCCGCAGTGTCGTAACGCCCATCGTCGTATTGAATCAAACTAAGCCAATAGGTTGCGGTTTGTTTACCGAGCCGGATCATCGCTTGAGCCTGCTGGACTTGACGATCATACACTTCGGGTGCCATTCCTAATTCGCGTCGGATCCCGTAAGCCTTTTGCAGATCGACATCGATACGAAGATCGGCAATCTCGAATTCAGGTTTACGCTGGCTCAGGTAAAGCGGCCGAGCCCCTTTTTGACTCGCTTCGTCATCATTGTCAAATTGGCCGTGCAAATGTCGCCATCGCGCTAAGGAAAACAGTCGCGACGATTCAACGTCGGCATCCATGATCGCCCATCGCGAGAAATACCAAAACCCAAGCAGTGGATCTCGCTGGGCCGCTTGCTCGAGCGCCGCATGGTAGACCTCGGCTAAAATCGGCACCTCCCAAATACGAACGCCGGCAATCCCAGCCGCCGCATCCAGCCGCTCTGCGACTTGATCCACATCGGTATAGACTGTCATTCGACGATCGCCTGCCAACCTGGATTCCAAATGTCGCATGCGTGAACTGATCCCGACCGGCAACACATTCAACAACGCAATGTTCTGCTGAACGTCTTGCTTGCTGAAGGGATAGTCGTAGAAGCCGGGGATATTCAGCCGACGCATCACGGCCGCGTCGGTGCGAGCCTGGGCCAACGTGGCGATCCCGATTTGATCGGGGCCAGGAACAAAAATGCCCAACGCGGGTTCGAACAAGTAGACATTCTCACCGACCAAAACGCCGACGGCCCACGGTTTCAATTGGCCGGTTTCCGTCGACTGGATCGCCAACATGGCTGCGGTGATTCCGGCCTGGCGACACAATTGCGTGAACACGCCGGTTCGCTGCAGTGCGTCGCCCGTCCCCCGCCAAACACTCTCGTAATCGGTTTGTCGATAACCGGCGCCTTGGAAAACCATGCCCAGCGGCAATTCAGGTGGCGTGATCTGTAACGCAGGCGGAGCCACAAATGGTTCGAGCGCCACATTGCGAATCGTCCAATCAAAGAAGCGACATGCCGTCCGCAGCCGGTTCGCTTCGTCTGCACCTAATTTCTGCTCTTGATCGGCCAACCATGTCGTCAACAGCGGATCGTCGCTTTGCGGTGAATCGACCCATTTAGCGATCGCCCCAAACAGGTAGGCATCACGCAGATGGCTGACGTCGGAGCGTTGAAATCGGTCTCCGAGCACAAGTTCGTCGACGCGTTCGCTGGGCAACAAATCCGAAATGGTTTTCAACAACTCCGGCTTCGCAGCGTTGTCGGACATCGGAACCGATTCGAGCCAACGGTTCAGATGATAGGTGATTTGCCGACGTGATTCGTCCTGATTCAACTCGATCAAACGAGTTAGCAAGCTGTGGACTTCACCCAAATGGTCCTGTTTTGTCTCGGTTTGTAGCCGTGCTTGACGTTGAACCTGGATTTTTTGCACAACGCTCGCGTCGTCACTACAACCGATCACCGCCAGCAGCAACAGTGGGGCAATCGCGAAACGGACGATGCGAAGCGGCGAAACGAAAGTTCGATATCGCTTGAACGAGCGAGTTTGTGAGGCCATAGGTGGTTTTGAACAGGGGATGCTTTAGGCCGAGATTTCAGCACAGGCCGCGCGGAGCCTGAGCAAACGATCCATCATCGGTCCAAACGCGTCCAATGGAATCATATTGGGCCCGTCGCTGGGAGAGGTCTCAGGATCTGGATGCGTTTCAAAAAAGACGGCGTCGATACCGATTGCTACGGCAGCCCGTGCCAAAGGTTCGACCATTTCTCGATTTCCCCCTGTAGCGCCGCCCAGACCACCAGGCCGCTGGACGCTGTGCGTGGCGTCAAAAACCACCGGCACGCCGAGCGACCGCATGATCGGCAGCGACTGCATGTCATTGACCAACCGTCCGTAGCCAAAAAAGGTGCCGCGTTCGCACAGCATCACGCCCCCATCACCGCTGGCGTGAACCTTTTCGACGACATACCGCATGTCCTCAGGAGCCATAAACTGCCCCTTTTTCACATTCAGCGGGCGGCCGGTTTTGGCAGCCGCGACGACAAGATCGGTTTGCCGAGCTAGAAAAGCGGGGATTTGCAGCAGCGCACACACCTCGGCCACCGCGTCGACTTGATCGGGCAAATGGACGTCCGTGGTCACCGGCAGCCCGCAATGCTGATGGACTTGTTCGAGCATCCGCAGCCCTTCGTCGATGCCCGGACCGCGTTTTGCATTAACGCTGGTCCGATTCGCCTTGTCAAAGGAAGCCTTGAAAACCACGTTGACGTCGGCACGCTGCTGCAGCGCCGCCAACTCATCCGCGATCGAAAACGCAAGCTCTTTGGTCTGCAGGACGCAGGGCCCCGCGATCAACAGAAGGGGTTGGCCCGGCCCGCATTGGTAAGGACCGACCGATACAGAGGCGACAGGGTTGTTTGGGGATAAGTTGCTCATGCCTGTATCATCGGCAATCACGCTGGTTTCGACAATCGCCCCGAAAAATCGGCGGTGACGGGCATTCGCAAGCAAACACGGCCTGGCAGCGTCCTGATTTCCAGCGGTAAACGACCGACATAGTCTCCATCCAATTGGTAAGCCACCCGCGATTTCGATGTCATCACCACACGACGGGCTCGTTGGCGTCGGACGTCCGCGAAACCGAGATGGCGACCTGTGAAAATTCCCGCAACGTAGCGTAATCCGCTCAGAATCGTCCCCTGATAAAACGTGATCACGTCGAGCAAGCAATCATTCTCGATCGCATCGGGTTCGATGCGAAGCCCGCCGCCATAACAAGGAATGTTGAACACCATCGCCCAACAAGGTTGCCACGACAAATTGGGCTCAGAAGAATCGGGCCCAGAGGAATCGGGGGCAGACGACTCAGGCTCAGAGGTGGATGCCGGCGAATCTGCCGCCGCGGCATCCGTCACCGGAGCGACCGGCATTGGTACCGCCGGTTCAGCAGCTGGCTTGATGGCGTCGCGGTGCGATTCGCCAGCGTCATTCGAGACGTTCTCATCGGACTCGATCCGCAAATCAATTTTCGGAAATCGGTAACGTGACATCGCGCGAAGGATCGGACGCAGGTAGCTCAGCCGTTGGATGTGGCCTCGCCGTCGCAAATGGACATCTCGGACGACCTCGGCGTCGAAGCCGCACGAGGCCATCACCAAGAACAACCGACCGTTGGCCGAGCCCGCGTCGATGCGAAAGTCATGCCCTTGGAGAATTGTTTGGACCACGTCATCCGCATTGCCGGAAAACCCGAAATGCCGGGCCAACAGGTTCTCGGTTCCCATCGGCATTGGCACGATCGGGATTTCCGGTGTGGCCAAATCGGCTAACAAACTGATGGTGCCATCCCCCCCACAAGCGACCAAGATCAGCGAATGATCCGAGTTCGACTGGAACCGCAAAATGTGCTGGCGTATCACTTCAATCGAATCGGTCGCGATCGCTTTGATGCCATGTTCGTTCAAGCTCGCAACCAGCTTGGGAATTTCCTCGCGTCCTTGCCCTCGGCCTGCTTTGGGGCTGGCGCAAACGAGCACCGTGACGGGTTTGATCGCATCGGACTTATTCACAGCGTCGGCGGCAGGAGGGGGCGGCGCGGTCATTTTTTTGACAATTGCGTGTAGAGCACTATTTCTAACCTATCGTTTTAATGATCGTGCGATGATTCGGTGTGACGGAGAACCCGAGACACCGAACAAGCCGCACGATCGTTCAAAACGTTAAGAGCCCACCGAATCCACGATCATACGCGATCGCGATCCCGGCGAAGGGCAAAACGGGGTAGATCATTTCCGTCGATTCAATAGTGCAAGAGAACTAGGCCGTGAGCTTCTTTCGTCGATACTGGGCAGCCGCGTTGATCTTAGCCATTGTCGTCGTCCATGCGGCGGTGATCGGCTATGTCCGTAGCCGAGTCGCGCGGTTGCAAAACATCGAATCGAACACGTTCGATATGGGGCGTTACCGTTTCCAAAACGTATCGGATCCCTCCCGAGTCTATCAGTTTCAGCTGCATGCAGTGCTTGATCCCTCGCGCCGCCACGTCGGTCGCGAACTGCTTTCGCAACAAACCATGGAAATCCACGAGGAAGCCGAACATCTATTGCGTCAAGTCGACACGACGTGGCTGCGAGACCCCGAGCAGAGCGAACTTCGTGATCGGATGATGGAAATTATCGGCAAACACCTCGAAGAACCGATCGTACAGCGTTTGTTGATCACCGATTGGTTAGAACTTCCCGTGCCTGAATCTCGTGTCGATCTGCGACCGTCTACCGGCAATCAGATCACGCTGAATCCTTGATGGACGGTCATGCGGATGGACGGGCTCACGCTTGATGGACTCACACTGAATCCACTGCATCGGGCCGTCTTGGGGCCAACATTGCGTCCATCGAGACGGAGTCGATCGATCCTCCGCCGCCGCGTCCATCGCATCGCCACCTTGAGCTATCGCGAAAAACGCGGCACACTTTTGTATTCGTGATCGAACTGATCGAGCTGACGATTGATCGATCGATGCATATCGCCTGTCCCTTTGCTCTCTCTCCCTATTTTTTCTCATGTTGCTGATCGCGGTGGACGAGGCCGGGTACGGTCCGAAACTAGGCCCGCTGGTGGTGACAGCGACGGCATGGCAATTGCTTGATGGCGTGATCGATCCCGACCGATCACTCGCGTCGACCGACGCGGCGATCGCCGCCTTTTTTGCTCCGCTGTCGGATCCCGTCCGTTTCGGCGACCTGAAACTTGTCGTCGACGATTCCAAGAAACTGTTTCAATCGCGTAGCCATGATCCATTGGCGGTCTTACACGCGGTCGTCAGTGTTTGTAAAGCTTGGTGCGGTGATGGCGAGCTGAAGCTAAAACCGTGGCTAAAAAAGATCGCCACTCGCGAGGGGACCGCGTTAAAACACCCCGCTTGGCTGCGGAATCTGCAATCGGCTCCGTTTGTTTCTCGCAGCGACGCGCAACCGGTCATCGATCACTGGCAAAAAAACGGTGCCTTGTTGACCCAGGTCGCAACGCGGATTGTCACGGCTGAAAAATTCAACCAAATCATTGACCGCGGATTCAACAAATCGGATCTACTCTCGGACACCAGTCTTCGGTTGATCGCCGATCTTATCGACCCGCCGCTGGACACATCCGTCCGCTCGGATCCCAGCGATGCTGAACCGAACATCCTTGTCTATTGCGATCGGCACGGCGGACGTCAATTTTACGGGGCGGTGTTACAGCATATTTGGCCGGACGCTGCGCTTCGCATCATCAGCGAATCGCGACGCGAAAGCATCTATGAATTGGTTTCGGATCACCGCACAATCCAGATTCGCTTTACGGTCAAAGGCGACTCGTTTCCGCCGGTCGCCATGTCGTCGATTCATGCGAAATACCTGCGGGAACTATGCATGAATGCCTTCAATTGCTATTTCCAAAAACACGCAACCGAAGGACAAATCCTGCGTCCGACCGCGGGTTATCCCGTCGATGCGGAACGTTTTCTCGGCGACGCGGCCGCCACGATTCAGCGACTCGAAATTGATCGCAGTCGCTTGGTTCGCAGCCGCTAAGAATAGGGGCAGACTGCCGTTGGGCAGTGGAATTGAGTTCTTGTCGCCATTTCCCAGTTCTAAAGCTGCGGCACGGATTCGAACCAGTTAAAATGAGGGCCTACTCATTCCCAAACAGGCTGCAATATGAATGACCATGCCCTTCGGTCCGCGACGGCACTAGAGCCGTTTGATCCTTCGGTTCGAGCGATCATGGACCGAGTTTCGGATGTGGTGTGGTCCTCGACCGTCGATGGCAATCTGCTGCTCTATTTGAACCGGGCTGCCGAAAAAGTCTTCAATATTTCCTACCAGCCGTCCAAGCCGATCGAACTGCGGCAGCGTGCGATTTACACCGAAGATCGAATCGAAGTCCGCCGCAACATGGTCAACGTGCTCGAAGAGGGCACGCTGCGGCATAAATATCGTGTGGTCGACTCGTTAGGCGAGATCACTTGGCTTGACGAGCAATTGACCGTGGCCAACAACGCCGATGGTCATCCCACGCGAATTGATGCCATCGCGCAGATCATTTCGCCCAAAGATTTCTCGCTGCCCACCTCATTGGAATCCGTCAGCAAACACCAAACGTTACGCGAGCATGTGCAACTGAACGTCACTCGCAAGGACAAACGGGGACGGATTCAATATGCCAACGAAAACTTTTGCAGGACGCTCGGCAAAACGCTCGAGGAGATCGTGGGTAAAACCGATTTCGATCTCTACCCCGCCGAACTGGCAAAATCGTATGTGGACAATGACCAAGCGGTAATGGAGAGCGGCAAACCCGAACACTTGGTCGAAGAGAATCGCACCGCCGATGGTAGCACCGTTTACGTCGAGGTCCTCAAATTACCCACCCTCAACTCCAAAGGAGCGGTGGTGGGGATCCAGGTGATTTTCTGGGACGTCAGCAGCCAAAAAGCAACCGAGTTTGAACTTCAACAAACACGGTTCCTGATGGACACGTTGCTGGAAAATGTTCCCGATGCAATTTACTTTAAAGACAAGCAAAGCCGGTTTATCCGCATCAGTCGTGCTCATGCCCAATTGTTCCAACTAGCCGATCCAGCCGAAGCGATTGGAAAATCGGACGCCGACTTCTTTGGAATCGAACATGCCCGTAATGCCTTGGCGGACGAACGGCATATCATGAAGACCGGCGAGGCGATGGTTGCCAAAGTCGAACGTGAAACGTGGCCGGACCGTGAGGATACATGGTGCTCGACCACCAAATTGCCGCTACGAAACCCGAACGGAGAAATCATCGGGACATTCGGCATATCGCGGGATGTGACGCAACAAATGCGAGCGGAATTGGAATTGGCACGCGAGCGAGATCTGTTGAAAACGATCACCAACAACATTCCCGATTTGATCTATGTCAAAGACCGCTTCGGACGCTTCGTCACCGGCAACACGGCGCTAGTGAAAATGCTGAATCTGAACAGCGTCGAAGAGGTTGTCGGCAAAACCGATTACGATTTCCTGCCGCCTGAATTGGCCTGCAATTACGTTACCGATGACCAAAACGTGGTCCGCTCGGGCATTCCGTTGATTGATCAAGAAGAGTCATCGCTGGATGCCGAAGGAAACAAGCGTTGGTTGTTGACGACCAAGGTTCCGCTGCGTGACGAAAACGGCGACATCGCTGGCATCGTCGGAATCGGACGTGACATCACCGCACGGAAAATCGCCTCCGAAGAACTGCGAACCGCCATGGAAACGGCCGATGCAGCCAATCGGGCCAAAAGCGATTTCCTGGCCAACATGAGCCACGAGATCCGCACGCCGATGAACGCGATCATCGGCATGACCGAACTATTGCTCGATACCAAGCTGGATGCAACCCAGCGTGGCTATTTGAAAATGGTTGGCGAATCCGGCGATTCGTTGCTGGCGATCATCAACGACGTTCTTGATTTCTCAAAGATCGAAGCGGGCATGCTCGATATCGACAGCATGCCGTTTGATCTGCGTGAAACGCTCGGCGACACGATGAAAACGTTGGCCGTTCGCGCGCACTCCAAAGGACTCGAACTTGCATTTCGTGTCGCTCCCGAAATCCCTCCCTACGTCGTCGGTGACGCGGGACGCATTCGCCAAGTGTTGATCAATCTAGTAGGAAATTCGATCAAGTTCACCGAACACGGCGAAGTCGTGGTGGACGTTGAACTGAAATCAAAAACCGACGACGAGATTGAATTGTGCGTCTGTGTTCGTGATACCGGAATCGGCATCCCCGAGCACAAGTGCGAATCCGTGTTCAACGAATTTGAACAAGTCGATACGTCGACGACACGGCGTTATGGCGGCACCGGGTTGGGGCTCGCGATCTCTTCGAAACTTGTGGCCATGATGGGAGGCACCATTTGGGTCGAAAGCGAAGTCGGCGTGGGCAGCCAATTCTTCTTTACCATCCGACTGGAAATCGCCGACGAAGATGTGCAAACGATGAACCAACGTGGCATGGTCGTCGTTGGCGGCACCCGTGTCCTTGTCGTCGATGACAACGAAACCAATCGCTTGATCTTGCACGAAATGCTGACCAATTGGGGCATGCATCCGACATTGGCCAGCGGCACCGAAGAAGCCATCACGGAAATCAAAGCAGCAATCGATACTGAGGCCCCATTTGGATTGACCATCGCCGACGTCAACATGCCCGAACAAGATGGGTTCGAATTTGCCAAACGCGTTCGCAATGAACAGGGCATTGATGACATGCCGATCATCATGCTGACATCCGGCGGACGACTCGGCGACAAAAAACGGCGAAGCGAATATCGAGTCACCGACCGCTTGATGAAACCGGTCAAACAATCCGAACTGTTCGATTCGGTCGTCCGCGCCCTTGGCGTCAATGTGACCGAAGATCATCACGAACAACATCGCGGCGAAGTGTTTGACCTGCGTCCGCTGAATATCCTGCTCGCCGAAGACAATGTCGTGAACCAAAAACTGGCCGTCGGCGTGCTGACAAAATACAACCACAAGGTCACCGTCGTGGGTGACGGACAACAAGCGGTCGATGCGGTCCGCAAAAACACCTATGACGTTGTCTTGATGGATGTACAGATGCCTGAGATGGATGGATTGACGGCGGCAAAGAAAATCCGCGAAGCCGAACAGTCAACCGGGGCCCATGTTCCGATCATTGCCATGACCGCGCATGCGATGAAGGGAGATCGCGAAGGTTGTCTCGAAGCGGGGATGGACGAGTATGTTCCCAAACCCATTCGGATCGCCAATCTGTTCGAAAAACTCGCGCTCGTTCTAAACCGAACGGATTTCCAAATTCCTCCCGACGAAGCCGAGTCTTCAAATCAAGAGATTTGTGAACAAGCACAGCAAGCCGAACAAGCACAACAATCTCAGCAATCCGACGGCGAAAACACAGCCGATTCGAGAGCCGCTTACGATGACGCGGCAGCCACGGATACCACGCCAGCCACCGAAACCGCGTTAGCCACCGAAACCGCGGCGGACGATGACAGCGAAACGCAAACCGATTCGGCCACTTGGATTGATTGGGACAAACTCTACAACACGATTGGAAACAACCCGCCACTGATTGCCGAATTGTTCAAAGCGTTTGCTGAAGAAAGCGAAACGTTGATCGAGCAAATTGACAAAGCGATCAACGATCGCAATGTCGACTTGCTGAAAAGTTCAACACACACACTCAAAGGGGCTTCGATGGCGATTGGTGCCACTCAATTGTCCGAGTGCACGATGGAAATCGAAAAGGCAGCGAAAAACAACCAATTCGATAACGTCGATGCCGATCAGCAGCGGCTTCATCAATTGCTCCGAGACACCCTTGGCGAAACCAACGAGTTTCTCAGCAACGCAGTCAAATAACACTTCAAATCGCACGTTGGGAAGATTGCAAACGAAGCAGAGGTAGCGTGGATGTCGCCGGGATTTTCGATTGCGAACTATCTTGGCTCGTCTTGTGCCTTTACAATTTCCAGTACTGCGGCGGTAAACCAAACACCCCGACAAGGCCCTAAATTATGGAAAGCACGATGTCGCGTGTTCTATTAGCAGAAGACAGCCCCACTCAAGTCATCATGCTGCGTGCTCTTCTCGAAGAAGACTCACATGAAGTGATAGTGGCCACCGACGGTGCCAAGGCGCTCGCGATGATGAGCGAGCAACTTCCGGACATTGTTGTCACCGACATGCAGATGCCCAACATGAACGGGCTTGAACTGGTCCAGGCCATTCGCGCCCAATATGCATCGGTCCCCGTGATCTTGATCACAGGTCAAGGTAGTGAAGAACTTGCCGCCCAAGCGTTGCTTGATGGCGCCGCCGCCTACCTTCCCAAGTCGGTTGTCGATGAGCAATTGCTGGGATCGATTGAGCACGTGCTCGGATTGCTTGACACTTCGATGAGCTACCAGCACCTTATCGATCGCCTGGACTACAACCAATTTCAATTCACCCTCGAAAACAATCCCGACTTGGTGCCGCCGCTGGTCAATCTGATGCAACAAATGGTCGGCGGCATCCACCTTTGTGACAAAGTGACGCGTGCTCGGATCGGCATGGCGATTGAACAAGCGATACTGAATGCCATGATCCGAGGCAATCTAGAGATCAGTCACGAGGAACAATTGCAGGACGAAGAACTGCACGTTGCAAATGAGTTAACCTTTATCGAAAAAAGACGCTCGGAGTCGCCCTACGGTGATCGCCGCGTGATTTTCCGGGCTCACCTAGGCCGCGAACAACTCGCCTTTATCGTCAGCGACGAGGGCAAGGGATTTGATACCGAGTCGTATCTCGAAAACCATACCGATGATGTGACCGATGCCAAAGAGGGACGTGGGCTGGTTCTAATCCGATCGTTCATGGACGAAGTTCGTTTCAACGAATCGGGAAACGAAATTGTCATGATCAAAAACATCCAAGTGGGCGAAGGTTGACCCCGCTTGGTGCTGCGGCCCCCCGCCGATGAATTTTCCTTGTGACCACGTAACGCGTCATCATCAAATCATCAGCTCGACGTGCTTGGGCATCGACGACGTTTCGCAGGGATCGCCCGCCGGTTTACGCCACGCTTGCCACGATCGCAGCGGATGCAAAACGAGTCCCGGTGCCACGGTGATGGCCATCATCAACCAAGTCAATCCCATCACGACACCCGCCAACGAACGGCGGTAGACGGCTCGACCAAAAACGTCGCACTCTCCCACCGCCGGATGGACCGCCGGTGCGATCGGCATCGCATATTGCTCGGCAATCGATTTAGCGTCGACGACATTGATCACGGGCACGTTCTTGGCCAACATTCGCGCTGCAACACAGTTCGGCAGCGGTTGGTCGTCCGCGACGTCGGTGTGCACGCCAGGTGCCCATCGTTCGTTGCCCTCGGTGCCACCAATCGACGCCGATCCGCCACCAATGTTCACGTAGGCCGCATACGAGTCGGATTGGATTTCCGATTCATACAACGCCATCCGTTCATCGATCAAATCCCGCAAACCGGTGGACGACAGCATTGGAACCCCGTTGCGTTCCATTGCATCGGCGAGCAATTGTCGCGTCTGCTCGGGCATTCCCGAAGCCCGATCATACAACCCGCCGTAGGTCCCTGCTTTTGCACGGAACGAAATCAGGTTGGCGTCATGCAAATGTTTTTCCATATCGACCCACATCATTTCCGGCCGGTTCGCACCGTACTGGCTCGAGGCTGCCGACAAGATGATGGTCGGTTTTAACTGCAACGTCTCGGCGGCCGCATAGACCGCGATATTCAGTGCCGGCCACGAACCGCTTGCACCGATCGCCACCCGATCGCCCGGCTTGACGCCGGCCTCTTCAAACCATTTCACCACCACGGCGGCAAAATTGGGATTGATCGATGTCTGTTTCGACTCGAGCGAGCCTAGTTTGCTGGTCACAAGCGTCATCGAAGGACCGATCAAGTGCGATCGTTGCGGATCCAACTTGGCGACCGCCGGAAGCCCTTGCTGTTGATGGACGTCGGAGATCACTTTCAGTGCCGATTCGGCTTTTGACGCTGCGGCAATCAAGGGTTCGCGATGTTCCGGTGAAACCTTTGCCGGCCAAAATTGCACCAGTGCCATCCCTGAGAGCGACACGATCATGCCGGCCCACAATCCCGCACGCGAAAGCCGTTTGGGCCGCCAATACATCACTTGAAACGGAGTTTTACTCGCTTCGGAATTTTGGTTGTGCTCGTTCATCCAATGACCTCCACGCCAACAAGAATCAAGGTCAAACGCACCAGGACCGCCGATGACATCATCGGCGACAATGTTTCAATGAACCCTTGGCGTTCAAACCACAATGCGATTAAACCGGGAATGATAAATCCAATCATCACGATCGGACTGACGACGTCGTCGCCTGCGTCGCCCACCGTCGCGATCGATAGCGCGTTGGCGGCTAAACGAATTGCCATCCCCACCGCAAAACCGAACATCACCGTCAACACCACGCGGCGACGACCAAACAAGATCGCCCATTGGGACACCATCCGTACGATCCCCCAAGTGATCAACGCTGCGAGAATCGTCAATATGACTGCCACCGGCTGATGCAGCGACAATGCGATGTACCCCGGCACGATCATCCCGCCGACACTCAGCCCTAGCAACTCGGTGACCACCAAACTGATCAACAAACCAATCGCGATGGCAAGCAAGGTGACGTCAATATCCATCAAACTCATCAGGCCGCTCCTACGGGAATGTGATCCGCAAACTGAAGACGTTGCATTTGATCCGCCTTGCGAAAATAGTCCAATAAATCCATCCCAGGACCGGCGATATTTCCCATCCCCATCACCATCGATGAACGTCCCGATTGGTCTCGCAACAGGTTGACCAACTGCGTTGCCGGTTGGGATTCGGCACAGGTCAATCGGTCTCGCGACAAGCCGCTCTGAATCACACGTCGTGCGAACACCTCGGTCCCCGTGCCGGATAACACGTAGTGATCCGCCGGATGCCATCGCATGCAGGCTTCGGCCAATTGCAACGAACGATCGACTCGGTCTTCACGACAATTGAAAAGTGCGATCCGTCGCTCGACCCCTTCATACCGCTGGACCAGAGTATTCCAGCTGTGCCCGGTCGACTCGGGATCGTTTGCGGCAAAGGCATTCACGAACACCATTTCTTGGTTTTGTTCGGCGATCCGGAACAAACGCATCACACCGGGATCCGCGTCGGCCGCCCACATGCCCTGCAGCGCAACATGCCGCGGAACCCCTAGGTCGCGACAAATTTGCAGTGCTAAAGCTAAGTTGTCAGGATGTTCGATATGCGAAAAACCAGCCAGTTCTTCCCAGGTCACCTCACGTACGGCATCGTCAAGAATCGATACCACCTCGCTTCGGCGATCGTTTGCCGCATCAGCAATCACTTGCAACGTTTCGGGACGTTGTTCGGCCGTATACACCTTTCCGTCGACTGGAACCGTGCCGCATAACGCCTTGGCGACGCCGACTACATCCGGCCCCATCACGTCCAAGTGATCAGCGCGAGCATTGGTGATCACCCCGTGGGTCGACTTGACCAATTTCAGTTCGCAAATCGATTGAAGCTGAGGCTGAAGCGCCATGCACTCAATCACAAGCGCTTCGGCTTTCAATTGAACGGCCGCATGCACCACGCGTCGCTGTTCCATGATGTTCGCTCGCGACGGACGAAACACCGAAGCTTCACTGCCATCGGGAAAGATCATGCGGGGTACCGTACCGGTGGTCTTTGCACACGTACGTATCCCGCCCGCTCGCAATCCCGCTGCAATTAAACGCGTTACACTTGATTTGCCTCGAGTCCCATTAACGTGGATCCTAATGGGGATCTTCGAGAGATTACGTTGATGCCATAGCGACTCAGCAATTCCAACCGCTGACAACGCGAGTGCACCGCCACTAACCAGCAGAGTCCCGTACATGAACCCTCCATTCTTTTTCAGCTTCGGTTTCAGAAACGACAGATATTAGGACGCGAGAAAAGTAAGATCAAAAAATAGACCGGTAGCCATGCAAACCATGAAGCGTTTGTAAAAATGACTCGAGTGTTGGTAAGCGTTACAAAATAAAACGTCGCCTACCAACCGCCACACACCATCATTGGTCACAAAACTGAGTGAACAAAATCATCCCGGTCGAACAGGATGAATCAAGAAAAGAGCAAAAGACGTGTTCACTTTCCTTTCGGGAAATGACTGAACCGTCAGACTAGAACCTCACCATACACAAATGCCGTGCCCGCAATCAAGAGCGTTCCCAAAGGGACGTCGACATTCAACCTCGTCGGGTAGCCGACGCCCGGATTGTTGCATTTTTTGCCTCCGTGCATACGCCCCCCGCTATCCTTCTATCGCCGTTTTTTGGGTTTCGCGGAAGGAATTAGAGTGTTTTTCTAAAACATCGTTGGCAGCGATTACGCGAAGAGGAAACGCGGTTCCCAAATCTTCCGCGTTAGCATCGATTTTGCCGGGTCAAAGCAGTTTTCAAACCCGCAAATCGTCTCGAGTGCCGCAATCGAAACGGCATCGTCAAGGAAGCATTCGACGCCACAAAGCGTCACTTAGGGCGGACTGCCCCGCATGCAGGAACGTCAAACTCAAGTGTAAATTTTTGATAAATCAACCATGTGTTTGATCTTATTCACTGGACACTTAACTCGCGCGTTACGGATAACCGAACACCGCCCCCGCTGATTGGGCCGGTCGATTAACGCAGTGGGATGGCGAGTGCGACTGGGCCAAGTAAGCTGCTCGTTTTAAGCAGCGACTCGACGCATCCCCCGCTGCCTTACCGCCCGCGGCTCACCACGCCACGATCAGTTCGTAGGCTGATCAAACCCGAATGAGCGTTCTCAAACCGACATCGGCAGAGACCGACGCTTGCCGTTGGACTTCAAACGCGAATCGCCCGCGACCGAGCGGATGCTCTGTCTGCGGGCGACGTGGTCGGCCTGTTACAAGGGCGCGTTACTTCAACTTGTAACACATCAATTTATCTTGCTCGCGAAGGTACAACTTGCCATCGGCGATCACGGGGTGCGCCCAAGTTTTTCCCTTCTGGAACGCGGGCTTGATCACACTAACGACATCAAACTTCTCCGGCGTTGCTTTGGTCAGCAGGATTGTGCCGTCTTCGCGTCGATAAAGGATGTGGCCATCGGCATAAACCAAGCTGGTTTCCCCTTTGCCTGCGGCGCGTTCGGGTCCCCAAGCGATTTCGCCTGTCGCCATCTCGACGCAGATGGGCATCCCGTTGCCGTTGCCATGGCCGCAATAGATGTAACCATCAACCAGCGTCATCCCGCCATGTTTGTTCTGGAGTTCACGTCCGTCGAGCCAATACTGCTCGCTTGCCTTGACACCGCCACGTCCATCGGATGTCAGCTTCAGGAGCGCCGAACCGGTACCATACCCCGTGCTGGTAAAGACATAGTCGCCATCGACAATCGCAGTGGGAATGTTGGCGGTGGTGTTGGCCACTCGATTGTATTGCCACAACAATTTACCATCGCTTGCACGAACTCCGATCAACCCGCGGCCGACCAATTGGATGTACTGTTTCACCCCACCGCCATGCGAGATCACGGGCGACGAATAGCCAGCACCGTCCTTGACATCCTTTCCACCGGTGTCTCGCTGATCCGCAGCGAGTGTGCATGCCCAGATTTCATCGCCATTGTTTTTGTTCAACGCGACAACCAAACCCGACGATCCACCAGGGGTGCAAACCACGCGGTCACCATCGACGAGCGGCGATTCACTGAATCCCCAACCGCTCATCATTTTGCCATTCCAATCTTTGAAGTCGCGACTCCAAACTTCGGAGCCATCTTTTGCATTGAGACAAACGATGCGGCCGTCGCTGCTGACCATATACAAACGATTGCCGTCAACCGTGGGCGTGGTCCGACTTCCCTCGTAGCCATGTTTTGGTGGCCCGCTTGCAATCGCCTGTTTCCAAAGGATGTCGCCGGTGTTTGCATCGATCGCGACCGCCGATTGGCTGTCGTCAAAATTCCCAGTGGTGTAGATTCGATCTCCAGCCACCGAGACGCTGGCATACCCCTCACCGATCCCTTCGGCCATCCACTGCAGTGACGGCCCGTTGGTTCCCCACGACTTGAACAAACCGGTTTCGGACGAACGGTTGGCTCGATCGGCACCACGCCACTGCGGCCAATCCTCTGCAAGGGAAATGGAAAAGCTAAATACGATGGTGAACACCACGGGCAAACTGGCCCGAAACGACATCAATGGCATGAATCGATCCTGAAATTGCTGGAAGGAAAGGTTGGGTTCTCAAAAAGGTAGGCCGTCGGGACGCTCTGCGAAACACGCGTTGCGAAACCCCTCCGATTGTACGCCGACGGGATCGCAAAGTATGCAGTGGAACGCGATATCTCGGTTGGTCCGTCGAAAAATACAACGTCCCCCCCTCACTCGATTTTTCGCAGACTAACTGGGCAGACCTCGCACCTTCAAAAAGGCCGAAATTGCCACAATCACACAGGCCAACACGACAACCACTTTAAGCCATTTCGCTCGATTGTTCCGCATGCCCTCGAACTTTGGACTTCGTCCGACCAACACCGACGCAATGAAAAAGATGACAAAGGCGAGGATCATCTTGGTGCCGACCATGCCGTGGTAGAGACCATCGCCTTTGTGCCCCGGAATCGCTTGCATGTAGTTGTAGATGCCGCTGGCCAGCAGCAGCAGAATCCCAATGTGGACAAAACGCTTCCAGCGTCCCAAGACCGCCTTGCTGAGCGATTGTCGCGGCAGCTCGTCGAGCCCCTGAGACGACGGCAACAACACAAACAACAAAAACATCGTTCCGCCGACCATCGTGATTGCAGTGCCCACATGGGCAAATCGAGACAGCACATCAAGAAAAAACATTAGCCCATCGCTCCTAAATACACGTGATAGTTTTAGACGCGATTAGAAGTCATCCGGAGGTGTTGACCAAGCCCACGGCCGATGCCGAGAGCTAACTTAAACGCCCATCGCGAGACGGCGTTTCCTCCCACGCGGCGGCCGGTCAACCGGCACAATGATTGACACGCAAAACCCTACAAACGGTACAATCCAACAAAGACCTACAGTCGACGCGACCTCACCAATCGCCCCCAAGTCCATCTAGTTTACTGAAATTGGCGAGAGGCAGACCGCCTGGGTCGGGATTGTGAACTAGCCTCGGATCTTGCGACGCGACCAACGAGTAACGACGAAGTCAAGCATTGGTTATTAGACACCGCGATTAGGCACTGCGTTGAACGCCCCTTCCACCCGTAACCCTCAGCGACCATCCTCAACCCTCGGCGAACGTCTTCGTGACGATGATCCGAGGTCGCTGCTGACGTCGATCGCTAAACGCTGCAGCGATCGCAACGAATTTATTCGCCAATTGGCTCAGCACTTGCAAAGCGAATTCGCGGTGGGGATCGTCGCGGTCGTCGCGTTAGACCACGACCACCCAATGATGTTGGTCGCCGATGAGCCGCTCGGCAGCCGCATTGATCGCGGATCGGTACGCCAAAATCTCGAAATGGCCACTCCGACACCGACCGCCAGCGACGTCGCCTTGCTCGAATCAGGGAAGAACCGTCAAACCGTTTGCGAGGAAACGGCTGCGGGGCCTGCTTCCGAGAAAAACGAGCTGTCGGAAACGGTTCGCGGGTTCCGCGTGGAATTGATGTCGGCGCCTCATCGTTTAGCCGTCTTAATCGTTCACCGTATCGGGCAGCGTCCTACAGCCGCCCAGCAACTCGAAACGCTTCGCCGACTGAACGCCTACGTCGAATCAGTCGGCCCGTTTGATCGAACGGGTAACACTTGGCAGCGATCCAATGTTAACAGCGAGATTCAGTCCCCGCAGGGTGAGACGTCGACTCGATCGGCGTCGGAATCGTTTGCCAATACCAACACGTCGCCGAGCATCACGCGGATGCAACTTGCCGGCAACGAGACTCGCGCGCAACGTGCCGCCTTGCTGCATCTGCATCGCAGCCTATCGATCCCGCGGACCGCATCGGCCATCGCCAACGAAAGCCGACGCTTGATCGGTTGCGATCGAGTCGCGGTGCTTACCCGACGTGGCAAACATTTCCGAGTTCAAGCGATCAGTGGGGTCGCGGTGGTCGATAAACGCAGCAACGCGACTCGCAGCATCGAACGATTGGTCCAACGTGCCGTCGTTTTACCAGGCCCGGCAATGCTTCCCGGCTCGGAAACCCTGCCGCCGCAAATCCAAGCCCCACTGGACGAATACCTCGATCAATGCGGAACCACATCGGCGGCTTTGTTACCGCTGCGGGTTGTCGACGAGCCATCGGACGGTTTTTCGTCCGACGATCCAGTGGATGATCCTACCTCGTCTCGCGGCGAAATCGTTGGCGTCCTATTGGCTGAGTATTTCAGCGGAGAGGGCCCTGAAACGATCACTGCATCCATGCAGATGGTCGTAGGCGACTCGGCCGTGGCCCTGCGAAATGCAATCGAGCACGACAGCATTTTTGCATTGACGCTTTGGAAATCGATCGGACGCGTGAAACGCACGGGCAAGTGGGTCTGGGGAATCACTGCCATCGCGATCGCCATGATGCTCGGCATCGCCTCGCTATTCATCCAAGTCGACCACTATGTGATTGCGACCGGTTCGCTCGAACCGACACAGCGACGCCACGTGTTTGCATCTGTCGACGGAGTCGTCAAAACGCTGCATGTCGTCGATGGACAGTCCGTCACCGCCGAGTTACCGCTACTGGAACTTGAAAACGCCGACCTGCAGCGGAACAGCGAAACCATTGCAGGGCAAATTCAGACGACGTTGCAGCGTTTGGCGTCGATCAAAGCGGTTCGACTGAGCGGCGATGCGAAACAAAATCCTTCGGACCGTATGGCTGTCGAACAGCAGCAACTTGAAACCGAACTAGCCAACTTGCGATCTCAACAAGCGATCATCGAGGCTCAGCAAGCGGACTTGATCGTAAAAAGCCCAATCCAGGGAACGGTGGTTGGATGGCAGCTCGAACAGCGACTCGCCCGCCGTCCGGTGTCGCGAGGCAATCTACTACTCAGTGTGGTCGATGAAACTGGCCCCTGGGAACTGAAACTTCAAATTCCGGATCGCGATGCCGGGGCGATGCTCGAATCGTTTGAACAAACCTCTGCACTGCCAGTGACGTTTGTCGTGGCAACCCAGCCCGATCGGTCTTACGCCGCAGTGTTACTCAGCGTTGCAACTGCCGCGCGCATCGACGAACGACAAAATGCAGTGATCGACGCAACCGCCCGCGTCCAACGATCGAACCGTCAACAATCCGGTACCGATGTTTTTGATCCTCAGGATGTCCGTATCGGGGCGGATGTCACTGCACGCGTCTATTGCGGCCACCGCACATTATTGCGAAGTTGGTTCAGCGACGTTTTTGACTTCGTCAACCGCAACGTGTGGTTCTATTTCCGCTAACGATCTCGTCTATTCGCACCGCCACATCAACCGATGTCATCCATCACCCGTTCATCGAGTAACGCGATCGGCGTTCGCATCCGCCCGGATGTGATTGCAGTGCAAACGCTGCATCAGAACGAGTCGGCCTATGTGATCAAAGATCCGATCTCGATGACGTACCATCGGCTTCGCGCGGATGAGTATTTCGTTTTAGAGCGTCTTGACGGCCGCTGCAGTCTCGACGACTTGCAACGCGAGTACGAAACCAAGTTTCATCCACAAAGGGTATCGCACCGTCAATTGAATCAACTGTTGTTCCGATTCCACCAGAGCGGGTTGACGGTTTCCGATGCTGCCAATCAAGCGATCCCGCTGGAACATCGCGGACGCCAGGAACAGCGACAAAAGTGGCTGCAACAACTCAGCAGCTTATTATTCATCCGCTTTCCCGGTGTCGATCCCGAACCGTTTCTCCGCCGCACCTACCCGTGGATCCGTCCACTACTGAGTCTGCCGGCAATCACGATCGCGGCGTTCCTATGCGTTTCTGCCGCCATCGCTTTCGTCACCCGCTGGGATACATTCGCTGCAGAATTTCCCACCATCGGGGTTTGGCTAAGGTTCGAGTCGCTACTAATGCTCGCTGCCGTGATCGGCGGCACCAAGGTTTTGCACGAACTTGGCCATGCCTTTGTTTGCAAACATTTTGGCGGCGAGTGCCATCAAATCGGGCCGATGCTATTGGTGTTTACCCCGGCGTTATACTGTGACACCTCGGATTCGTGGATGCTCCCGAATCGCTTTCAGCGAGCGGCGGTGGGACTTGCCGGAGTTGCGACCGAGATCGTTCTGGCAGCCGCGGCAACATGGATTTGGATCGTCACGGCTGAGGGGATGGTGCATTCGATTGCCATGAATGTCATGCTTGTCTGTGGCATCAGCACCGTTGTGTTCAATGCCAACCCGCTGCTGCGTTACGATGGCTACTATGTCCTTTCGGATCTCTGCGACACGCCCAACTTGGCCGAGCGATCACGACGATTGTTGTTTGCTCATCTAAACCGAATCGTGTTGGGAGTGGACGAACTTCCTTACGAAACAATCACCGCATTTGGTCGATTTTGGATGATCGCCTACGCTGCCTTGGCCACGGTTTATCGCTGGACGCTCACGCTACTGATTCTGTGGTTCGTCTCACTGATGCTTCGCCCCTACGGCCTCGAATCGATCGGACGCACGCTGTGTTTGTTCGCAATCGCCGGAATGGTCTATAGCCTTGCACAAATCCCCATGCGTTTCCTTAAAAACCCAGTTCGACGAAGCCAGGTCCGATGGGGACGTTTGCTTCGCTTTGGCTGCACTTGCGCAATTTTGGCGGGCTTGATGATGTGGCCTCTGCCGTCATCGATCTCGACGACAGGCCGATTCACACCTCGCAAACAGACCCCGGTCTACATTTCGACTCCCGGTATCCTGCAGCGACTCGGTGCGTCCCCCGGCGACTCGGTTCGTAAAGGCGACACGATCGCCACGCTCGTCAATCCGGACGTGCAGTATGAATACGTCAAAGCACTCGGGCGAGTGGAAATCCAAGCCGCCCTCGTACAATCGCTTCGTCAACGTCGCTACCAAACTCCGGAAACCGGCGACGAACTTCCGGCGGCCGAGGCTTTACTGGCGGATTTGAATGAACAATTAGAAACACGCCGTGAACGCCGTGACGCCCTGGTCATTCATGCGGCCGCCAGCGGAAAGTTGCTCGAGGGCTCGCGGCGACCGACCGCCACGTCCTATGGAAACGATGACGCGTTCCAGCTTGTGAATTGGTCGGGCTATCCGACGGACCCTGAGAACGGCAAAGGCTATTTTCAATCCGGCACCGAACTGATGTCGATTGTCGAGGGCGAAGACTGGGACGTCGAAATTGTGATGTCGCAATCCGATGTTCAACGAATTGCTTTCGGATCGAAAGTCAAACTTGCGTTGCGATCGGATCCCGGAAATGTTTTTTCGGGGGTCGTCACCGACATCTCGCGTGCCCAGTGGACGCCGGAATTGAACACGCCTCGATGGGACGATGTGAACGCCACACGCCAACAGGCTCCGGCCGCCACGTCGTACGTGGTACGCGTCGCGGCGAAACTTCCCGATTCAATCCATTTTCGAGCCGGATCCACTACCATTAGCCGCATCGAAGCCGCCCCGATCTCGATCGCCGGCCGCATCCTTCGATCGCTCAATGGACTGCTGCGATTCCGCTAACAAGGTGTTCCTGAGACTCGCGGCTTCGACTTGATGCGACCCCAACGGCGATGTAACAGGCTTGTCCCCTGCAGATCAAATATCGAAACCGCTCTCGGAGATTGCGATGCCCAAAGAACGGCAAGTATTCGATCAGCTCTCCATCGACACGCCACAGACGTTTCCACTGTCATCGAATTCAACGCTAATGACGTAATTGGTTACGTCGTCCGGCAAGGTGAAGTCGAAGGTGTCGATCCCGTCATCGTCCTCCTCGCTCCAATGAGATTGCAAAACAAGAATCTCGAGAACTTGTGCCGGTTCTGGCCGCGGAACACCGCAGTGTTTCAGCCAGAACTCCTCACCGAGCTCGTCAAGGTGGTGCGAAACGAAAAGCGTCACGCCATCTTCGTCCGCAGCGGTTCCGTGGACACGGCGAATCGCCTCGATTGCAGCGTTGCAGCGACGTTGGACCTCATCAGAAGATGCAGCCATAAAAGGATTTCCAATCGAGTAAACTTTGTCAAACAACAGTGATTTTGAACGGTGATATTGAACGCCTGTTCGATTTCGATAATCCGTTCGACAACGTCGAGGCCTTCGCCCATCGCCAAACAGCAAAAACGTTCGCCGGTTTGCACTCGAGTTGCACTCCACCGAAGCGATTGAACCTTGCCCACCGAACGTTTCGCCAGCGACGACCGCCGCAACCTTGCGTAAAGACCATATCATCCGCCCCCTACTCCAGATAGAATTTTAGAGCAGCCAGCCGTATCTGGGTTTCACGTCTAATAACGAAGTCAACGATTGGCTTGATGATGAAGGCGAGAAATCGAGGTTTTGCCTCAAAGTAATAGCGATACGTCACACGGACCACATTGCTTTCAATCTGCTTCTGGCGAATTGAAGCGGCGAAATTGCGAAGGAAGAAGGGGGCACGCGTCATTGAGACAGCAGCGACGGATGGACGCAAAAAGGATATGTATTCGGTATCCATTGCAAGCCCACCGACGGCATTGCGCGCGACGCACCTAGAAACGACGCCAACGTCTGCCCTTCTCGCTCCGTTCAAAAGAGTTGCCTCGCGGAGAAACGGGTCCCACTCAAGGCGACAAGAATAGTCGTGGATCAAGTCGAATATCACCGCAGAGTCGGCACCAATGTTAATTTCTACAGATGTTGCAGGCATTGAGATGCCTCCAGATGACAAACCGCAAAGACTCAAACTTGTTAACCGCTGAGTCGCACAACGAGTTTTTCGGTCGACGCCACCCCTGATCGATGCGAAAGACGTTGGCCAGCTAAATGATTATACAACGAGAGTCCGCCTGGAATGAAGAAAGAAAGGCGTTTGCGGCATGAACGCCGCAAACTCAGCGACCACAAATCGTTAGGTGCCACCCAAGCCAGCTTCCGCGAACAACCGTTCGCTCAAGTATGCGGCAAACGACGCTTGAAACTGAGTTAGGCCCTTGATGGCACGATGAAGCTGAGGGATCACGTCATGCGTCACTGCCGCATACGCGGTCCCATCGACAGGTGAGTTGCACCAAATTCCGACGGGCACACCAGAAGATTGGACGGCAGCGATGTATCGCTGAGCGTCTGGATCGGATGGGACTTCCTGCTCGTTCACGGTAGACGTTGGGAACGCCAAAAACGTCCAGTGACAGGCACCGTTGGCGGCGAGCGAGTCGAGGTCGATCAACGTATCGAGGTCGATTGATCCAGAATACTTCATAGAAGCACCCACGACCTGTGGCAAATAACGGACGTATGTATGACTCGGTGTCGTATCTTTATGGGAAGGAGACTCCACGCTGGAGACTCGCTTCTAATCGCCCCGATTCTATTCCATTGTTGCTGGCAAGACACTGTGGATGGCTAATCAGTTCAGTGTGTTGGAATTGACCTTGTGAAGCATCGCTTGATCAATCAAGCAAAGGTGAATTTACAGGAAGATGAAGGACAGAAAAATGGTCAGCCCCCAACTTACAGAATCATCATTTTCCTGTCACCCATTTTCCTGTTTCCTTCTGAACACGAGACAATTCGGACCTCAACAAAGAAGCTCATCGAAATGCTCTGACTACATCATCGCAACTCTACGCTATAATGCCGGAGACGAGAACCAACCTGGCCCAAACGCCCAGCCGCATCCTCGCCACAAAGCGACTCGTCCGGAACAGGGACCGAGAGGAGCGACCACCGGCCGACGTGATCATGCGATCGTTGCAAAAACATGAAATCTCGATCAGTGTCCATTCGTCGAGACTAGTGTTCAGCGCAGCCAAAGCAGAGGGAGCACTAATCGGCAATATGTATCACTAGTAGGAACGGCGAGTCCTACCAAAACTTGAGTCGCCCAATGGCTGGCATGCCCGTCACCGCCCGCGCCGTGTTAATGAGAAAGGATCGCTCAAGCACTGGTTTTCATCATGTCAAAACATCCACTCGATGTGCCATACTCCAATCGGTCGCCGGCGTGCGTGAAAACGAGGATTGATCTCTCGTGAACCTATGCCCCGTCGTTGTCGCCGTTACCAAAACGCACGACCTTAAGTTACCAATAATTGCAGTGAACCGGACGTAGTCAATAGACCGAAACGGCGAATGCGAAGCATCCTTGCCGACATGTTTTGTTGTGTGCCACTCAATCGTCAGTCATTGATTCCAAGATTTCCGAAGCCTCATTTCGTATCCATTCGTTATCCGATTGGGTCGCTCGCTTAAGTGCCTTTCTTGCAAGTGAGTTATCCGCTCCAATCGACGCGAGTGCCTCCATGAAAATTGGCACGTCGAATTCATCTTGGTGTGGATCTTCGATCAGGTCGACTAGTTCAGGGATTCCGCAAACAGCATTCGGTCCAATCTGGCCTAAAGCGGTTGCCGCCTCTGTTCTTACTTCGTTGTCAGCGTCGTTTAGGTAAACGCGAATGGATTCAATCTGGGACTGATCGCCTCCATCGATCTTGTAAATCGCAAAATGCGCCCAAACGCGTACTCGATGGTCCTCATCGTCGAGTGCGGTCCGAAGCGGCTCAATCGTATTGGAACCATTCACTCCAAAATCTGCCAAAAGTTTTGCGGCGTGCATTCGCTCGGAAGCCAAACGGTACGAACCGAATTTCGTGAGTGCCTCAATGTAGCTGTTAACCGCGTTCCCGTTGTCGTCGGATTGCAGTAAATCTAACTCATCGAGGACGCCAGTGGCGAAGTAGAATGCGCTCGTTTCTTCTGACTCAGTGATGGGTTCTCGGTCTGTCCATAAGGCGCATTCTTGCTGAAGCTCAGGAGTAAACAGCTCGCCGAATCGACGGGCGTCATCCATTTTGACTTGATCCGACCGGGCAACTTCTAGGCGAGCAAGGATCTCTTCGTTGCCAATTGCCGTCCATCGTTCGACATACGGCACAAGAGGACGCAGAAATCCGGGGACCTTGCTGATATCCATGGCACATAACGGAGTGTTATAAAACAATGAGTCCTACTTTAGGATCGCGAGGCTCCACGCTGGAAACTCGCAGAATGAACTTATTATTTTAGTCGATATTTTTTGACGAGTCACAGTAGGTTGCTGTAAAGTTCAGTCGTACAAGAATCGGCTTCGCGATCCGCTGCTTCCTTCATCCGTCAAGCGAAGGTGAATCCACAGAAAGATTAACGCGACAGAAAGATGGTCAGACCTAAATTGCAGTATCATCATTTTCCTGTCGCTCATTTCCCTATTTTCACCTGAATGCGTCTGAGAGCTGTTTTCAATGCAGCACCTCAACTTGGATCTCTGAATGCATGGGGGGGGCCATGCCCTTTTCAAGTTCGGTCACGTCAATGGAAGTAGCTTTAACGATCCAGCCGCCTCCGCCACGAAGCGGATCGCCTTGAACATGGGTTTGGGATCAGGCTCGTCCCTCGCTGCCCCCAAATCCGAAGAAGTTAGGTGACGCGGGAATCTTCGAGATAGTGATGCTCCACATGCCCGCTGTGGATGTCCACGCTCCCGGAGTCAGGATTGACGTAGATTTGGTGCAACATATAGCCAGCGGACGAGAATGCCCAACGAAACCAGCCGGCCCCACGGTGATTGTCGGGTAGAAAATCGGCGATCGGCGAGGTGTAGAAGACAGGCGAAAGGTCGTCGACAGCACAGCCGATGCCACCATACAGCCGGTTGGGTAACGCCAGAATTTCAGAGTGAGTTAGGTCAAACAGCGACGAAACATTTGGAACCGAACAGCAAACGCCAGATTCGCGGACCAAACGTGAATACAAGGTCCAGTCAGTCGCGGAAATCGCAACGGGTTGGTAGTAGACGTCGATCCGTTTGGCGTCAACGAACGATTGCAGGTCGCGGAACCCATCGAGGATAACGTAGTCGCGAACGGTTGCATGGGTGACATTGAGCGTGATGCGTGAGTTGCCAGCAAGTTCAAGCTCGCAGCCAGAGGGAGCGTCGTGAATAGCTACAAGTTTGAATGGCATGGACTGCCCCTGAGACGACTAGCGTCACCTAACCGGTTGTGTGGCCGACGCCGCCCTAGACAAAGTGAGCGATGCATGAACTACGAAGAATTGTATCAAGGCCAGGGCCCGTTGCCAAAAGGCCAACGTGTGCCCGAAGGCCCTCAGCGTAAAACCATGTTGTCGGTCACCCGAACTTGATGTTTTTCGCTGGATCGTCGGTAAACGTGACCTCGCCTTCGGGTGACAACCTGCGAACGATGTCCCAACACATTGAAGCATGGCCGCCAGACGTAACACGAAACCGTTTGTTGTGCCGTGGTTCAGTACAATCGTCGGCATCGAGCGCGAAGATGTCCGTTGAACCGCATTCGAGACAACGAGCAGGCGATTCGCGATGAGACCGCCAAGAGCGGCGTATCGGTAGGGTAATCCGTTCGCGATCAAGCGCGGCCCGACCAAAGCCCACCAACAGGATGTGGTTGGGATCGTCGAGATCAGCAATGCGCGCATCCAATGCCGCAAGAGATGGCACGTGTTCGGCGGCAACGACCATCGAGCAATCGTAACACCACGCTCCGGTCTGCTCGACAGAGAGCGAAACGCCGTCGTCGAGTTGGTATTTGCAGTCCCAATGCAGGTAGACGTCTGCGGGATCGCGTTCATTGATGATGTATTCGGTGAATGACGCCATCTGTGACCGACAACGGAAGGTTCATACGATACCGTCCTAGACGAAGCGAGTGACTGTGTGGAAGTGAGATTGTACCAATGCCATCGCTCGTTGCCAAAGAGCGAAGGTGCTCGCGATGCGACTCTGCGTAAAAACCGTGTTGCACGACTTACACGCGGCCCCGATTGTTTAGCCCGTGCCTCACGGCTTCGATACGTGATTGAACCCAATCGTCATTTGTGGCGTCATACTTGTCGAGGTGTAAAGAGATGTATTCGACAATAGATGACATTGTGCGACGCAATGACTCAGTGAGATCGCAGCGATTGCAGACACATGAGACCGATGTAAGTACACCTGACGCAAATTCCCAGTCATTGACGGAGTCGGAACTCTGCAAATATTTCAACGCAGCTGGAAGGTAATAATCGAGTGCGAAGATGGACATGTAAGAGATGTCTTCGGTTATGTAGCCGCCGCCGTCGGCGAAAATCCGATACGCGTCCTCGACGCTCTTTCCGAGAAAGTGTTCAATTACATATCGCTCATCCAATCCGTCACCGTCAACCAGCTGCTTTTTCGATGGGATGGCCATGTTGGTCATGCAACGGAACGTTTTTACAACAGCGTCCTGAACGAAGCAGACGATGTCTGAACTGCAAGAAATTGTACCAAGGGCATGGTCCGTTGCCAAAGAGCCAAGGTGTGCCGAAGGGCCTGAGCGTAAAAACCATGTTATCCGCCCGCTTCAACGTCCATCTCGTCAATGTCGCTGATTTCGTTGGGGTAGTCTTCGTATCCAGGTTCCGGTTTCCATGTAAAGCGACCAAAGACGGCCCACATGAATCCGGGGTAGCCGAACACGATCAGGCCCATCAACGCGTTGAAGGCGGTTGAGGATGATTGGCGACCATCACCAAACCACTGGCCCTCGGCGATCATTGCGATGAGGTAGGCCAAGTAGCCACCAGCGATGATGCCGCCAACCGCGCGCCAGCACCACCAAAAACGTTCTGCATTCCAAAGGCCGATGAGAACGAAAAGGCTGAGCAGCACGAATGCGGCAAGGATTCCCCAACCAGTTGGCTCCGGTGGTCGAGCAAGCAGCGGAAGAAGGACGATCGTCGCCACCAGAAATGGCGAGGTGCACCAGAACATGAAACGTGACGGCGGGGGAAGGTCTTGCACTTGCATCGGAACGAATAACGGAGTTGTGGACGACTTGATGTCGTACTTTAACGGGAGGAGACTCCACGCTGGAGACTCGCTTCAAATTACCCCGATTCTATTCCATGGTTGCTGGCAAGACACTGTGGCTTGCGAATCAGATCAGTCTGTAGGAATTGACCTTGCGAAGCATCGCATGATCGATCAATCAAGCAAAGCTGAATTTACAGGAAGATGAAGGACAGAAAAATGGTCAGCCCCAAATTGCCGCATCTTTATTTTTCTGTCACCCATTTTCCTGTATTCCTCTGATTGCAGGACATCATCAGGGGCAAGGCGATGCATCGAACTGCACTCCCCACTAGCGTTTGGTAGTGACAAACGACGTCGCTTTAACAATCCAACCACCTCGCGCCGCGAAGCGGCTCGCTTTGAACATCGGCTTTGGGATCAGGCTTGTCCCTCGCTGACCCCAAGCCGTAAGAAGTTGTGCGTCCGTCAGGAAGTGGTGATAGGACGAACAAACCGATGGGCATAGGTGACACAACGGAAGGGTTTTACGACACCGCCCTAAACGAAGCGAGCGTTGCCTGAACTATCGGAAATTTTACCAAGGCCAGCTCGCGTGACCAACCAAGGAAGGTGTGCCGAAGGCCTAGCGTAAAAAACATGTTGTGCGACCGGTCGGCCTGCGTTTGATGTTCTATGTGAACCAGTGCCGAAGGAACCACAGAGGAGCACGAAGGATGTCAGTCCATTTGAAATCAAGCTTGATGTAGTCAAAGCGGATAGCTGCACGGTTCGTCTCGGCGTCGTAGTGGCCGAACGTGTCCACAACGAAGTCTGGATAAAGGATATTGCGAATGCGATGGCAGCCAGGATGCCAGAAACCTTCGGTTTGTGTGATCGCGTGCCCGTCCAGTGGCGTGACAATGTAGGCGGTCCAGAACATGTCGGCGAACTGCGGGTCCGTCAGTGTTGCCAACGGTTCGTCGCGTACGGAAAGCACGTGCCAGCCAAAGTCACGCCCGTAGCTGGCGTCGGCGATAGCGATGCGATCAGAAAGTGTTAGCTGCGCTGGTTCCACGATTTCGCTAGGTCGCCCAACGGGTTGTGTGGCCGACGCCGCCCCTGATCGAAGCGAAAAAACGTCGGCCGACTAGAAGATTATACAACGAGCGCCCGCGTGGAATGAAGAAGGAAGGCGTTTACGGCATGGATGCCGCAACTCAGCGGCCACACATTGTTGTCGGACCGGACCATCACCGAACGATTTGATGCTGGAGAACTTCGGCATCGGTCTTTGGATCGTAGTCAGACATGTAGCTCACGCCCTTGAGATTGTGAACGATACTCCAGACAAGATTGTCAGTGTCATCGGGGTTACGTCCGTCGATCCCAAGATCAGGGCAAATCCGTAAACAGTCATAGAGCAACGCGGTGATATACGAGCGATCGCAGGGCAATGGAAGTGTGTGGCAATCACAAGCGAACAGGCATGCAACAACATCGTACCAGTGTCTTGTGAGCGAACTGTCACGGAGAACATCTAGCATCGCGTTCAGGACCGGCTGCCACCCCACATCGGACGCAAGGGACGCGACGGCATCGCTGAGATCGTCATCCACAAAGTCGTCGTGGAAGTGTGGATCGGCGAGAAGTGCTAGGATTTGCTGGTACACGGTCGGCACGATCGTTGACCTAGGTCCGACAACGGGTTGTGTGGCCGACGCCGCCCCCGATCGAAGCGAAAGACGTTGGCCATCGGGACGATTATACAACGAGAGCCCGCGTGGAATGAAGAAGGAAGGCGTTTGCGGCATGGATGCCGCAACTCAGCGGCCACACAGTGTTGGCCGCCGCTACGGGCGATGTGGAAATTGCCCAATGGGATTGACCGCAACAGCAATGTCAGGATCCGGTCCCCAAGCGGCGTTGATGTAGCGGACCGGATCGGCCGCAAATTGCGCCCAACTTAGATTGGGATACATCACGAGAGATTCGTGATCACAGTCGAATGAAGCATAGGTGGCCAGTTTCGGCACAAAAACGAATAGGCCTTCTGGATCATAGCCATCGCAGTCAGCAAGCAAATCGAAAGCATCCACAATGTAATGGCCCTCGCCATTGTGCGGATCGTCAGCGATCCAGTCGTCGCCGTGCGTGCTGAGTAGAAGTTCGATCGTGCGGACATCGGCTAGACGATGGAACGAGAAACGCCCGATCTCGCAATCGGACGAATCGTAATCGAGATGGTGATCACCCGAAAGAAACGTGAGCAAATCAGCGGGCAGTTCGTGGTGAGTCATTGCCAATTTCGAGCGGCCAACGGAAGGTTTTTACGACATCGCCGCAACTGAAGCGAAGATGTTCTGAATCTGATTTGATTGTATAATGGAGCCGCGGCCAAAACCACGCCGAAGATGTCCCCGAAGGGGCCTTACACAAAAACAATGTTCTACGACCAACATCGCTGCCGAGCCAGTCAAAATTGAGATAGTCATGACAGCAGAGATCCCAAGCGATTTAGTCCCCTTTGTTCAACGAATGGTCTCCGAAAAGAGATTCCTGAACGAATCCGATGTACTTGCGGAAGGGTTGCGTTTGTTGCAGGCAAGGGAAACGCTTCACGCTGAAGTACGAAAGGGATTCGATCAGTTGGACGCCGGGAAAGGTATTCCGGCCGAAGATGTCTACCGACGTGCGGAAGAGCGTATTCGAGAAATTGAGAACGGTAAAGGCTAATGGCGAACGTCATCTATGCACCGGAGGCAGACGACGACTTATTCGGCATTGTTGAATCTATTGCGAGGGACAAGCCGGAGGCGGCACGTGAATGGTTACGCAAGATTCGGGAGACGTGCGAAACGATTGCGACCCAGCCTGAAATGGGCGAATTGCGGCCAGGATTTGGAGTGCCATTGGAGCGCCAGGGGCCCGTTCATTCAGCGTCGGCAATTACGTGATCTTCTTCCGCGCGACCGAACGCGGCATCGAGGTGTCTCGCGTCATTCACGGCAGTCGTGACATGCGAAACATATAGGACGCCTAACGGAGTTATGTACGACGCGGTGTTGTACTTGACAGAGGCGAGACTCTACGTTTGAAGGCTCGCGTTTGATTACCCCGATTCTATTCCATTGTTGCTGGCAAGGTATTGTGGGTTGTTAATAAGTTCAGTGTGTAGGAATTGACATCGCGAAGCATCGCTTCATTGATCAATCAAGCAAAGCTGAATTTACAGGAAGATGAGGGACAGAAAAATGGGCAGCCCCAATATGCAGCATCTTCATTTTCCTGTCACCCATTTTCCTGTATTCCTTCTGAATGCCACACGCCATCCATGGCACTGCGATACATCGTGCTGCACTCCCACTAGCGTTTCGTAATGCCACACGACGTCGCTTTAACAATCCAACCACCTCGCGCCGCGATGCGGCTTGCCTTGAACATTGGCTTTGGGATCAAGCTTGTCCCTGGCTGACCCCAAGCCGTAAGAAGTTGTGCGTCCGTCAGGAAGTGGTGATAGGACGAACAAACCGATGGGCATAGGTGACACAACGGAAGGGTTTTACGACACCGCCCTAAACGAAGCGAGCGACGTGTGAACTACGAGAGATTGTACCAATGCCATGGCCCGTTGCCAAAGAGCCAAGTCGTGCCCGAAGGGCCTCGGCGTAAAAACCATGTTGTACGGCCCGGTTGCGCTACAGGGCGACTATACGATGGGATTGCCCCGTGACTGATGTAATGTTGGCGGCAACCTCAGCGACGATTCTGGCAGCGGTATCCTCGTCAATGCCGTCGCCCTCGAAGCACACCTGAAAGCCGGGATCTTCGTCCGAGAACGAGATATCGGTGTCACCGATGCGGATGCGATGCGTGCCCCACCCGTCCACTACCGAGAAGTCAAAGGTCGACGGATGCAGCATCTCGGGAATCTGGTCGTAGTGGAAGTCGAACCATTGCCCATCATCGCGGAGGATCAGGAATTCAATCATCGCTAGGTCGTACTACGGAAGATTTTTACGACACCGCCCTAAACGAAGCAAGTGATGTCTGAACTACGAGAGATTGTACGAATGCCAGCCCGCGTTGGCAAAGTTGGAAGGTGTGCCCGAAGGCCTCAGCGTAAAAAACATGTTGTGCGACCGTTGCACTACGCTGCGGCCAAATACAGGGATTCGTCATCAGCAAGACGGTCGAGGTGCTCAGAAAGCAGATCAAGGCCCGTACCGCTGACAGCGAGACCGGCGGTGTGGCCGCCCGGAACATTGTCAATTTCGCGTTGATACCAATGAACGATTACGAGCGTAAGAGAAACGGTAGCCACAGCACCAAGGTCCGTCGATGTCCACGTCGTCCGGTCATTCAGCCGGGTCTTCCCAATCAATGTGAAAACGGAACCGACAGGTATGTCGGTATTCTCGTTGCGTCCGAGTATCAGCGATGACTCATTGATTGAATCGACGAAGAATCTCATTGGATGAGGTCGCACAACGGAAGGGTTTTACGAAACCGCCCTAAACGAAGCGAGCGTTGCCTGAACTGTCGGAAATTTTACCAAGGCCAGCTCGCGTGACCAACCAAGGAAGGTGTGCCGAAGGCCTAGCGTAAAAACCATGTTGTTTGCCGCTACTTGCGAGTTCGGCCGTACTCCACGTGCGGCGAGACATCGCTCCAGAGTTCCATGAGTTCTGCGCGGGGGACAGTCATCGTCGCAATAAACCGATCGAGAATTTGGGACGGAGTGAATGCGGTATGATTGCCATGGAAACGCAATTCCCAGTCCCATTGGTCGTTGGCGTAACCAACCATCATGCGAAACAGAAGCGCACCATCGGCCCATAGAGTTACGTAGAGGTGTCCGCCGAAAGAATCTGCCGCCGCGAGTAGCCATTCACCGTCATGATCAACAAGCGATCGCGTGATCGTCCAATGCGAGTATTGCTTGATACGGCGTGAATTTTCACAGAACGTCTCAGCGACGCTCATAAGTTTCGGGTCGCCGAAGTGAGTTAAAATTGCCATTTCGATCGACTGCTGCGGACAACGGGTTGTGTGGCCGACGCCGCCCCTGATCGAAGCGAAAAAACGTTGGCCAACGAGAAGATTATACGACGAGAGCCCGCGCGGAATGAAGAAAGAAGGCGTTTGCGGCATGGATGCCGCAACTCAGCGGCCACACATTGTTGTGTGCCACTTGGCCGTGCTTAGTCCGTGTCTTCATGGTATCGGAACGCATTACATTCGGCACATCGAAATCCATAGTAAGTCAATGAGCCGTAGTCATGGTGAGCGACAGAAGACCAATCGGGACACCTGAACCACGCGGCGATGTGGGCACTTGGCGATTCGGCTGCAGGGGAGACCGCAGTCGCTGGAAGCCTGCCCAGAAACACACACGGGCGTCTACAGCAGAATTGCCAGTGTTCTCCTTGCCATGCTAGATATGTCGGCGTTCGCACCAGTTCAAGAAGGAACTCGGTCTCAATGCGAACGTGAAACCACGTTTCTTCTGGGAACTTCGGATCGACTGGATGAGGAATCAACTCGTAGTCACTGAGGATTGACGGATCGCTGAGTGGAATTCCGTGTGTGAGGCCTTTTTGCGCGTCTTCAACGCGAACCATTCCAAATTCGGTATCAACAGTGTGTTCGACGCCACCATTACGAAAGCATTTGTAGCACGCACCGGAAAAACGAACTGATGCAGGTCGTCCACACATCTCGCAAGAACCCGCGTCGTCAACCGCCGCGTGAGCGACAGGAGCGAGAAAGAGTGGAAAGGGCATCCCAAGATCGTCGAACGTATTCATAAACGATGAACCTGTGGCACACAACGGGAAGATTGTCTGTCGCCGCACGCCACCGAAGCGAACGGCGCTGAACTACGAATGATTGTAGCAAATCGGACAGCGTTTGAATTGATAAGCGGCGATCGCGCAGCGACCATGCAGACAATCTGTGTTGGTTGTTGGCACGGTTACCTACTCGTCGTATACGGAGTACGTACCGTCACCTAGTCGAATCTCCGTCGATTTGCCGACTCTTTTTGCACGAAGCACTGACCGAATGATGGCGAGTGCCTTATCGGGATCAGTGATCGTAAAACTGATGTCGAAGTAAGGCCGCTCGCCAAGCCCCGTGCCAGCACCGGTCCATTCACCAACCCCGTCTCTTGACAGGGCATCCACTAACGCGTCCTCGACTTCTGATCGATCATCGTAGGGAAAGTCGTCACGGTAGAGAACGATGAAGACTTGATCGTCTTGATTCTCGACCTGTCTGAGCAACTCTTCTTTGTCGATTTCGACCCACTCACCAGCCTTGACCCCGTGCTCGGCTAGTTCGCTCTCGTCACGACGCCCAGCCTCAACGTCTTCAGCAAGACGCATGATCTCGTGTTTGGATAGCTTTGGATCAGGAGTCACGTTTGGATCCTCGGTCGAGCAGGAAGAAAGGAATAATACGCAAACGGCAATCGCAAGCGCGGTCACGCTGATAATTGACGAGTTAACCGTTTGAGGACGAGACACTGAGAGCAACCAACGGAAGGTTTTTACGACACCGCCCTGGACGAAGCGAACGACGTCTGAAGTGCGAGAGATTGAACCAAGGCCATGGCCCGTTGTCAAAGAGCGAAGGTGTGCCCGGAGGGCCTCAGCGTAAAAACCATGTTGTGCGACCGGGGGACGCGTTAAAGCTGTCCATCTGAAACAGCGTGAAACCAGTCATTCATGGCCGCAACCACTTGCTCGCGGTCTTTCGTGCGAATTTCATGCAATAATTCGCCATGAAAGTCGCCAGCGTACAGAACGAGTTTGAATGCGCCGTTGTCCCAATCGCCTTCCGGCGTCCAGCCGAGGTCAACCAACCGATCGTAGCGCTGGTGGCGCGCTTGGTACATGTCCTGTTTGAACCACAATGAGAGATTGTCAGCAAAGAGCTCAGGCGTCGGATCGACAGCATGAAATTGATGGTAGCCGACGGCCCAACCGGATGTAACGATCAGGTCTTGGAGCGGGAAGGTCACAGTACGGTAGGCCGCCCAACGGAAGGTTTTTACGACACCGCCCTAAACGAAGCGAACGATGTCGGAACTGAGGAAATTGTACCAAGGCCAAGGCCCGTTGCCAAAGAGCCAAGGTGTGCCGAAGGCCCTTGCTTAAAAACCATGTTGTCGGGCACTTGAAGCGAGATAAACCGCCGCCATCGCGCAAGGCGTGTTAATACACCAGCAACCGCATCAGATTGAAGCGGACTGCAAGAATGCGACCCGTGCAATGTACAGCAAGAGTATGGAACCGCAGAACAGCCAGATCGTGCGCCGCTGCACCAGTTTAAACTCGTCACTCCGGTTAGCGGTCGAAAAAAGTAATGTGACCGAGGTAAAGAACGGGTCAGAGCGTTCAGTGTCTGTTGGCTCGGCGATGCGTTTGAGCGAAGCAAGTGATCGCACGCCCGCGACAAACAACCCAATGGCAATCAGTGTGAGAACGGCTGGCATCACGAATGACTAGTGCCCGACAACGGAAGTTTTTTACGACACCGCCCTAAACAAAGCGAGCGATGTTTGAACTACGAGAGATTGTACCAAGGCCAAGGCTCGTTGCCAAAGAGCCAAGGTGCGCCGAAGGCCTAGCGTAAAAACCATGTTGTGCGACCGGCAATCTACGGTTGAGGCCCGCCATATCGTGAACGGTACCAAGAGTCTAAGCGAAGAGCGACCAACACGGGCCAGCAGAAAAAGCCAAACACCCAAACGATCGGATCACGCCATGAGTAGCCGGGATTGCCGAAGTCGGGCAGTTCACTCTCGTCGATGGGTGGAACGTGCAAGTGATCGTTGCGATGCACAAACCATCCGCCGATAGAGAGAACGCAGAGCGAGCCCCAAAGGCAGATGAGCCCGACAACGAAGAGCGCAATGATGTGCGGCAGAATATGTATCGCATCGCCTCACGGTAGGTCGCGTAACGGGTTGTGTGGCCGACGCCGCCCCTGATCGAAGCGAAAGACGTTGACCAACGAACGGATTATACAACGCAAGCCCCGTTTGAGTGAAGAAGGAAGGCGTTTGCGGCATGGATGCCGCAACTCTGCGGCCACACATTGTTGTCCGCAGCTAGCCCCGCGATTGATTCTCCACATCGAGGTCAAGAGCACCGGGATATGCAGCACGGAAAGCCTCCGAGACGGAAGCACCAGCACCAATCATCAGTGTTGCGGACGAATCCCAGCACACGATCTCGAATTCAGCGCCCGGAAACTGCGGTTTGGGCGCCCCGTGCCAGAAATCTGGATTTCCGTCGGCGCTGGGTACAGAATCGAGCATGGTGGGGTCGAAGTCCGCGTCGGCAGGCAACGCGGACAGTACCGACCAAACAAACTGCGGGCGCCCAACTGCGAAGTCGTAAAGCGTGTCACCATCAATCAGGTAGCGGCCGTACACATTGTCGGGAACGGGTAGTTTTCTGTTGATCTCAACGTCAGTCCAAAGCCACCGACGACTGCGAATCGTCGATTCAACCATCGAAAAGAAGGGAAACAGGTCGGAGTACCAGTTAATCGTCGGCGATGTTTCGATGATTAAGTTTGCCATCGTTTGACCTGCGGCGGACAACGGAGTTATGTACGACTCGGTGTCGTACTTGATGGGGAGGAGACTCCACGCTGGAGTCTCGTTTTCGATTTCCTTGATTTTAATCCATTTTTGATGACGAGGTACTGCTGGTTGCTGCAAATTTCGTTCGGCTTGTGGAATGGATTTCCAGTTCCCCGTTGCCCTCGTTGCGAAACCGCAGCCAGCTTGTATGCGATCACGACGGTCTTTTCCGAAGCTTGCCGTTGCAACAATCAGCAACCGCTTACTTCGGTGGCGAGCGTTGGGGGAGCTTCAAATACCGACCGGTGATATGCATTTGTAGCATTGTGAAAAATTCTGCGGTGGCAAACCGCTCTTGCTGTTCTCTTGTGAGCCAGCGAAGTGAGTCGCTCCACTGCTCCTCCGGCGGAATCGATAGCGTCACAAATCCTGGTCGCTTCATCGTCGAGGTGATACCGGGGCTCGAGATCTTGGGACTGTAACTGTTGCTCTTGATCCGGTTTGAGCAAGCTTCGCTTGATCGGCAGACATTCGAGGGAAGTTTAGGGTTAAGAAACGAGGCGAATTGCGATGGGGGTTGAGCGTCGACGGGTAACGCTGCTGACTTGCGTTCGCCTGGGCACGCGGATTGTTGCATTCGATGCGGCAGTGCGAGTGGTGGATTGCTCGCCGTTGGTGCACGTGTGGTTGCAATGAACGACTGCCGATGAAGCGGTTTTGCTGCGAGTGAAGGAACGCAATCGGCTTGGAAAGCCGAGCGACAATGAGTTACGCAAGTCTGGTTGCGATAGCGATGCCCGCAAGTCTTGTTCGCTGCTGCCGTCGCTATCGCGACTGAGATCGTGGGAAAGGACAGGGAGAGGCGAATCGTTGCTCTGGATTGATTCGTTTGTCCTGCTCGCAATCATGAAACTAACGGCGGAGTGCCGATCAAGCGGTTTGCTGCGAGTGAATAAACGCAATCGGCATGGAAAGCCGAGCGACAATGAGGTGCCCAAGTCTTGTTGCGATAGCGAGGCCCGCAAGACGTTTCTGCGGGCTGACGCCCGCAGCTAGGTACTTTCGTCGCTATCGCGACTGAGATCGTGGGTAAGGACAGGAAGAGTCGAATCGATGCTCTGGATTGATTTGTTTGTCCTGCTCGCAATCATGAAACTAACGGCAGAGTGCCGATCAAGCGGTTTGCTGCGAGTGAATGATCGCAATCGGCTTGGAAAGCCGAGCGACAATGGGCTGATCAGGGAGATTCGCTGACGTTACTTTTTTGTTAGCGTTAGGGTGTACTCGACGAGGTTGACCAGCTGATCGGCGGTCATCAATCGCTGCAGATCTTGGGGCATCAACGACTTGGATTGCTTTTGAAAGATTTCAATTTCATCCTTGCTGACCGTTTGATCGATCCCCTCGGCGTTGCGTAGTGTGACCGATTCCGCGGTATCGCTGACCAACAATCCGGTGATCGCCGAACCGTCGTCAGTGAGCAGGCTGTAGGTTTCGAAGTTGTGACTGACCGCCGCGCTGGGGTCCAGAATCGAAACGTACATCGCTTCCCGCGATAACTTGCTGCCGATCTCGGACAAATCCGGCCCGACTTCCTTTCCTTCGCCATTCACTTTGTGACAGTTGATGCACGTCCCTGTTTTTCGGAACACCTCGGCGCCGGCAGCCACGTCACCTCGTCGCTTGACAAGCGTTCCTAGCGGCGGCAACGGTTGGCTGTCGGCGGTCGCAGGAAGCTCTAGATATTTCGCCGCTTCGTTGCGAATCGCTTCCTCTTCGGTCGATAACAGCACGTTCGCGGCTGCAAACCTTAAGTCATCTGGCAATTTTCGAGTGACGACCAAGTCGAGCAGTCTTTTGCGACCGTTGGGACGTCGCGAGATTCCCTCTAGCGCCGCGACACGCACTTCGTTGGGCAAACCATCCGTCGTAACCAGCGGCAACAACAACGAGACGGCTTGATTGCGTCCCGCATGCCCCACCAACGTCACCGCCGCAACACGCCGCTTGATGTCATCGCTTTGCATTGCATCGAGCAGCAACGATTGACGATCCATCGAAAACAAGATCTCCGCGGCACGGACACCGCTGGTTTGGTCGTGGTGCGTCAGACTGAACTCGACCAAGTCGTCCGCCATTTCGCTGAATTTGAAACGCCTTAACAAATCGAAATACGCGTCCGTTCCAGGCTGGGCACGCAAATAGCGCAGTACCGAATGTTTCGCTGGACCGCTACCTTCAAAGTCGAAATCACCAAGTCGCAAAACCGCTTCGACCACCAACTTGTCTTTCTGGTTTCCCGCGGCAACGGTGGAACTCGCGGCTGAAATGACCAAACGTTTCAGCGACTCCTCTTTCTCCGTTGCCTCATGGAAATCCAGTGCGCGAAGGTAACGTGCTTGATCTGCTTCGCTGGTGGCTGGATCTTGCAAAAGTTTCGCCAGATAGGCAGGTGCCAATGCGGATCGACTTCGCCAAACGATGTCACGTCCTGCACGCGAATCCCAATGCTCACCCACCTTTTCGAGCCAAGCGGCGAAACAGGCGTCCGCGTCAGTATCGGATGCCAATCCAAGTGCTTCGAGGTACCAGCGGTCGTGGCCGTCATGTTGCAGCGCCAGCTCGGCCCACCAATTTGCCTTTTGAGCCGCGTTGGTATGGCGAAGCGCGACCAACAATTCACGACGTACTTGAGATGAATCGTCCTTGATCAACCGGGGAACGTAGTCACTAACATCGTGATTCAATTGACGCGCTAAGCGGACGCCGACGATGCGAATATTGGGATCATCGTCCGCGATCGCTGCGGAAACGGTTTTCTCACCACGCCCCTCGATCTTGCCCAGCAACCAAAACGCGCGAGCACGATAGATCGGATTTTTTGACGACGCCAGCTTCGCGAGTGCCGATTCGGCATCCGCTCCTCGCTTGTGCAGCGATTGCCAAGCCATCGCGCGAACCGCGTAGTTCGGGTTCTTGAGTCCCTCGATGGCCCCGTCGATGTTGGTGAAATCAAACTTTGGCGTTTGGTATTTGCCGTCGTGATCACTCGGCACGATTCGGAACAAGCGACCTCGATCGAGATCCCCCATCCCGTGGCCGCCGACGCCAGGATCGTACCAATCGGCGATCACTAACGATCCATCGGGAGCCACCTTTACATCGGACGGGCGAAACCATTTGTCGCGTGTACCGGTCAAGATGTCACGGATTTCGGCCCGATAACCAGCGCCGTCATTTTCCAGTAGGTAACCGCGGCAGACATTGGGTCCCGCGTCACAGTGAATCAAATCGCCTCGAAACATCGGCAACAAATCACCTTCGTAAACCGTGATCCCGGTGGGCGATCCTGCGCCGGTCAACAGCAGGTTCGGAACAACGCCTGGATCGTTCAAATGCCAGTGCTGTTCGGGAATCGCGGTGCTCATCCCCGTCCGAGGTGAGCGCCATCCAGCACCTGTCTTTTCGTCTTTGTAACCGTAGTTCCCAAATTCCATCACGTAATTGATTCGCACGCCTTTGTTGCCATCGTCATCGTTATCGGATTGCCAAATGGATCCGTACGAGTCGACGGTGACCATCCAGTTGTTACGAAAGTTCCAGCCGAGCGTTTCAAATTCGCTGCCATCAAGATTGCAGCGGAACACCATCCCCTCTTGATAGGGTTGCCGTTTCGCAGCGACTTCGTTTCCGGCGGCATCGATGATCGGATTGCCGTCTTTGTCTTTGATTTGGTTTCCAGCATTCCCAAAGTTGAAATACAACTTGCCGTCGGGTCCAAACGTAAACGCATGGATGCCGTGGTCGTGTTGGGTTCCGGAAATGCCGCTGAACAAGACCTGCTTGTCGTCCGGTTTGTCGTCACCGTCCGAATCGGTAAACAGCAGAACTTTGTCACCCGCCGACACGATGACTTTATCGCCGAGCACACAAACCCCATGAGGCGAATCGATATCGGTGCCTTGGTAGAACACCGTTTCCGTATCGGCTTGCCCATCGCCGTCGGAATCTTCGAGAATCAAGATCCGGTCTCCTTCGGCACGTTTTCCTTTGTGACGACGGTAGTTAACGATTTCACAAACCCAAACGCGGCCGCGATGATCGATGTCGATGTTCGATGGGCTTAGCAGTTGTGGTTCGGCCGCGAACAACGTCGCCGCCAAACCATCGCCGACATCCAAACCGTCCAGGGCGTCGGCCACCTCATGCGATCCTGACGCTTCGTTACGCCCCTTGGTCGGCAGTGCCGGCTTGGCGGTGTAGACGAGAAATTCAACTTCCGCAGCGTCGCCACCACTTTGATCGGTTCCACCGTTGTCCAACCCGCCTGTGGCAACGAAGCGGTCGTAGCCCTCGGGCAGATCAAACGCGATCAGCGAATTGGCGTGGGTGCCGATCCCATAGGTGACCGCATTACCCGCGATCTTTAGCGGTCCGCCGCCTGCGTTTTTATTGACGCGGACCTTGCCCCACTGAGCCGATGCGTCTTTCCACTGCAGATCGGTTAATTTCTTTTCACCCTTCGGTCCGACCAAGCGGGGTTCGGCCCAGTCCGCCCAGTCACAAGAGAATCCATTTCCAGCGTCGGTAACGACAAGGTACAGCTGTTTCGCGGCACCGAGAGGGACATCGATCGCAACGGCATGTCCCGGAGTCCGTTTCGAAACCGGTGAGCTTTTGAAGATCGGTTTTACAGAACGGCTGGCTACCGCGTTGGCTTGCGATCGTTTGATCGCGGCTGGCCTGTCAGACTTTTTTTTTTCGTCTTGGCGTCGGCTTTTGCGGCCGGCTTTGGCTCGTCTTGGTTCGCTTCGAGCTCGTCCTGCGACGGGTTGCTGGTGGTGACACCGTGTTCGGGCACTTCGCCGTGTGCGGTCCAGACGATCGCGTTGAGCATCACTTTGCGAAAGCTCTCGTCGCCCCAATTCCAGTGAAAATGGCCTCCGGTAAAACCGAATCCGCGGCCGCCGCCGTCACGTTCGGCAGCCCACGCCATATGCTGGACTTCCTTGTTTGCGATCGCTTTGCGAACCGCGGGATTACCGCTGTGGGGTCCGTCAGGGCGGCGAAGTGTGTCTTCGGGCGGCAGCGCCGACAAAATCGGGGTGACGCCTTTCATCCCCTCGCGAAACCGCATGTGATAGTACCATTCATCATTGATCGCAAACGGTTTGACACCGCGGCTGATCGGATGGTCCGGAAACGTTTCGTATTTGGCAACCCAGTGCGGATTGACCGACCAACCCGCTTCAAAATAGCCACCGATCCAATCCAAGAATGCGTCTCCGGTCTTTCCGGCGGGTGTCTCGACGCCGTAGTGAACACAAACGAGGCCTACCCCCTTTTTCATCAGCGGGTCAAGTTCGTCGATGTGCGGATTCAACAAATGACGTTTACCACCGTCGCAATAGACAACGATCGTGTCGGCCCCTTCGAGTGCTTTGACGCCTTCGCTGGGCCATCCGTGCTTGATGACTTCGACATCAAAATTTGGCATCGCCTCTTTGAGCGTATTGGCAAGCAACAGAGATCCCGCGTAGTGCTCGTGCGCCCCATAGCCATGGCTCGGCGGTCCTGAAATGAAGACCACTTTTTTTCGATCTGACGAGCTGGAGTTGGATTCAGCGCGAACTTGGCTCATCGGGAGCATCAAGCTGGTCAAGAAACAGATCAGGCTCAGCATTCGCATCAGAAGTACCTATCAGAGGGAGAGAGAGTGAGTCAGAGCACGAGGGCAGGGAAAACGCGGCAGAACTTGCTTGATATCCGCCGGCCACTTGTCGGTCCCGAGTGATTGGGGTGGTCATGGACAGCTTAGACAGTGGCAAGATCGGTCACGTGCCGGGTGGCAGGCGGGAGAACAGCACGCTCAGAAAGCGTAATCGATCGGAAATCGCCGGTCAACTTTCCCGCAATAGACGCCCGCCAACACAGCCTTCGCCCCCATTGCGCCGACGCGGCTATTTAGCCATCGTCTGGCGTAAAACCTGGCACATTGCATCGTCGCGCTGCAGTTGTTCACCATGCTGAGGGCAAAAGACGGAAACCGGATCGAAGTACCGCCGCTGGATCGCCAGCGACAGCAGGTCTTCGGCCGAAAGCGTCTGCCGGCCGGCCCGCTTGGTCAAGGTGAACACCATGCCCCCGATCCCTTCAAACGCCCGATACACGACTTCGGTGCAAACCAATCGGTCCGACCGAGTAAAGTCGAAATCAAAATCGTAGGGTTTTCCTACATGAGCCTTCGCTCGTTCGATCCCTTTGGCAATGATCGCCGGATCGAGCTGAGGACGAATGACCGCGACGGCATCGTTGCCAAACGGCGAAATCATCGATCGTACTCGCACGCCGTCTTTGAGCGACTCGATCACTTGGTCGTCACCGATATAGAACGCGGCGTGCGGCCAATATCCTGGCAGGAAATAATTCGTCAGCGCGGTGTCTTTGCGAGTGACGAAGATGTCGCCTGGACGCAGCAACGTCGACAACTCAGCCGAAATCAACGCGGGCAGTTGAGGAATGTGGCTTGGGTTCGTGCTAATCGCACTGACGGCGAGCGATCCCCACTGCTGCACGGTGTAAATCAGTTGTCGCAAACTTCCTGCCAAAATACGTTCGCGAAAATCGCGTCGACGTTCGGCAATTCGCGAGCGAATGTATTGTCGAGGTCCGACTTGCACTCGCTGCAAACGAGTGTCAATCACGCTTTGGACTTCCTGCAGATCAGGGTGGCCGGCAGCCGTCTCAGCAAGCGAATCGTGATGGTCGATGTAAAAATGATTCGCTCGGTTCAGTTGTGTCGCATTGGATGGCGACGTCAACGTCAATTGAATCGCGTCAAAGCTGCCTGCGGGAATTCCGTACGCATCAAACGACTCGTTTAGCTTGCGACGCACGAGCGCGTTATTCGAGAAAAGATCTCGCAAACATCGCGCGGCATCCACCAGCACAACGGCGGCTGCGTAGGCACACAAAAATTCGCCGGGATGATCCTCGACGTCCCTACCAACCGATTGGCGAGTTGAGTGAATCAATTCCAACAGCGCGTTACGAGCCTTATGATAGGACACCCACAGGTGCGTCACCTGATCATCCTCGCTGGGTGTGAAGTACCCGCGACTAAGCGTCGTGCAAGTCTGCTGGAATTGGACCGCTTCGCCTCGTAGTCGCGTCATGTGCTGAGACAAATGAACGACGGTTTGGCAAGCGGCCTGGAGTTCGAAAGGTTGCATCCCGGCATTTTAGCCGATCCGAGACGCGTCATTGCATCACAATGACTTTAAATATTCGATTAGGTCGGCTGCCTCTTGTTCGGTTAGCTCCGCTTCGCCGTTGACCTTTTCGGGACTGTGCAGATCCGTGATGACCCGCTCGAGCGTTTTAGCTCGGCCGCTATGCAACCATCGCACTTTGCGGTAGGTCCCTCGCAGCGACGGCGTGTTGTAGCCTTCGTAAAAGTCGTCTTTGGAATTAAGGCCGACATCGTGAATTTCGTTGTCCGTCAAATGGGGGCCGAGGTGACAATCAGCACACGCCGCCTCGGAGCTGAAAAAGACTTGGCGTCCACGGGCGGCCGATTCCGACAATTCGCCATTGGGGTTCCGATATGGATTGGGGGGCAATTCGAGCGAGGCGAGATAGGCACGCACGGCCTTTGTCTCGCTTGCCGACGGCGGCTTGCCGATCATCGTAGACGTGAACGAATTGGCAATTGAATCATCCAAGCTCTGCTGCCAACCATGCCATGTGTACGGCTTTGTCTGCTGGACGCCAAACAGCGGCAACACGGTTTTGACCGTCAACTCGGTACCATCGTTCATGGTATCCATCGGCAATGCATTGGAACCGCCCTCTTGGTGACACGAATGACAGCTATACCACTGGTCCAAGCTTCGCGTCGCGTCGTGAAAGATCGACATTCCTTGGCGAGCAAGTGACATCGAATCGGAGCCTCCCAAATCGATTTCGTGCAGCAATTTCCGCTCGACCAAATCAACCACTTGCACCGAGTTGTTCAAATAGTTGGCAATGTAAGCAGTGCGATCATCGCTTGCGATTTTGATTCCAAGCGGACGTCCGCCGAGCGGAATTCGGTCGAAACGTTTTCGATCATACTGCAGTTCACGCTCGATCAAATCGCCGGGGCCACCGGCACCGATGAAGGGCAAGTCGGGCAATCGATAGAACAGCAATTCGTGAGTCCCACCTGCGGTGACAACCATTTGTTGCTCATCAGACGTGATCGCGATTCCATACGGATCGCCAATCGCCAACTCAGGCACGTCCAACGAAATCGCTTCACGATAGGCAGGCCCATCCAACCGGACTCGTCCAATCCGACTGGCCAACACCCAGCCTCGTTTGATGTTGCCAATGGTGATCGGATTCGAGCGATAGACCATCCACGGAAAATAGACTTGGCTGCCGTCCCGCGAGGCAACCATGTGCCCGAGATTGATCCCGCCCACGAGAGGCTCGTCATACAGTTGTTCAAACGACGCGGTGTCGACGACGACGATTTTGCCTTCGCCGCTACAACCGACCGCCAACCGTTTTCCGTCGGGCGAAATCGCAAGGTTTTTGGGCCAATGCCCGACATCCAATCGACGCGAGATCTTATTTTCGACCAAGTCGACTTCGACCAATTCCCCCGATGCAACCAGTCCAACGTAGGCGACCGAAGCGTCTGGTGACAACGCGACCCCCGCGGGTTCGAACCCCAATTGGATCCGTGCAACTTCCTGGATCGCTGCCGACCGCGAAGCCTTCTCAGCAAGCGATGATGAACCAGCGGGAATGTCGGATTCCCGAGTGTCCAGCGGAATGAGTCGATAGACGACCAATTCGCCGGACCACGCACAGGTCACGACGAAACGGTCATCGTCGTTAGTAAAAACAATGTCGGTGGGATGGTCTCCGCAAACAACTTCGTCCACGACGCCGCGGGATTCGGTTGAAACCAGCGAAATCGAATCCGAGGTCTGATTGACGGTCACAATCCATTGGCCTGCGGGCCACGTGGCAGCCGGATTGATCGCCAAATCAACGGGCGACCGGTCGATTTTGGAGTCGATTGTCACGTTTTCGGAGGACAATCGAGTGAGGTTTGTTGGATTTTTCGCGTTCGCTGGCGAATCCGCCCACGCTGGGATCGACGCGCAGCACCACAAAACCGCAACGAAACACACTCGAAACGGCAAATCCATGGACTTTGTCGCCATCACGCTCATGCGGGTCACGCGGAACCTTGTCACACGCGGCAAGCCGTTTTTCGCTGAGTATTTTGCCACCGTTGAATCCTAATTTCGTTGAATTGGCCTAAATCGGTTCGCTTATCTTATCCACCCCGTCGCCCTCGTATCAGCCCGGCAGGCCCCGCATCAGCCCGGAGGCAGCAAGGACGGAAGTCGATTGTCGGGAGAACGAGTCTGCAGATGTCCACTAAAAATGTGCATTCGATTTGCATGTCCCACTACCCCCGTGGGACTTTTCTGTCCGCTATAATACCGCCTTGCCTGCGATTCGGTGATCCCGAAGCGTTGCCTAAGCCCACTTCAACTCGTAGCATGCGAGAGTCATCCCTCCTGCCAAAGACGCTTTGATGGATCGCCACCGCGTGGATCCCGAAGCGAAAAAATTTTAGACGACCAACAAAACGGTGGCGGATAAGTCACCCCGATCGTCATTGCTTGGACAGCAGTCTGTGATGACGACCACTTTTAGATGATCCAATTTGCGGAAGATTCAAAACTGTTGAAACCATGCCGAGTGAGCATGGCGACAATGCCCCCCTTTTGATGAGGATATAGAATGAAGAACTTTTTAGTGCTCGGTTTGGCTTTGGCTCTCGTCTCGGCGACCACCGCAACTGCGGAACAGCCAGCGAAGAAAGGTGGATTGAAGAGCGGTTTGCAACCGGGTGAAAAGGTAGGTCCGTTCTACGTCACCAAATGTGCAGGCGCTGAAGACGACGGTGTCGCCGAAGGCAAAAACTTGTGCTACCGCTGCCGCAACGGCTCGAAGCCCCAAGTCATGGTTTTCACTCGCAGCAACGACCCGAAGGTTGCTGAGTTGGTCAAGAAGCTTGACGAAGCAGTAGCGTCGAACGAAGAATCCAAACTTCGCGTTTTCGTTAACGTTTTGAACGAAGACAAAGACGATGCATCGGATATCGCCAAGAAGTTTGTTTCGACCACCAGCGTCAAGAACATTCCTTTTGTCGTTCCTAACGAAAACGCAAACGGCCCTGACAACTACGGCATCAACCCCAAAGCCGACGTCACGGTCGTGATGGCAAACGAAGGCAACGTGAAAGCGAACTACGCCGTCGCTAGCGCCAAGAAGCTAAACGTTGACGCTGTTATCGCCGACCTGAACAAGATTCTTGATTAAGAATCATTGGGCTAGGTAGTAACAAAAAACAGAACGACGACGGTAAATGCCGTCGTCGTTTTTTTGTGGATAGAGTGATAGAGATGGCAACGTACAAGCACCGTGCCACCAGCCCTCGCCGAAAATCTCGCTGAAAGTTCGATTCTCGCCCCTCTCAACGCAAGTTGGCAGGATTAATCAATTTGTTGCAACTGCCTATCTAAAAACGGACGCGTCATTCGCAACGGCACCACTGATCTAATAGAGAGCTCTAATAGAGAGCTTTGATCGCTAATTGGCTCCACGTTTCCAATTGCTCGATGTCCGCTTTCAACTCGTCGATGCTGACGAAACCGCCTTCGGCTAGATCCGCTTCATTGCTTTGCACCTCAGGCGATTCCAGGACAAAACGATGAACGACGCCCAAGTGGACCTTGCCCACTTCGTTGGATGGGTCGTAGATCAAACCTTCTTGCGTCTCCTGGTAGTGAGAGCGAAGCTGGATCTCTTCTTCGATCTCGCGATGCATCCCGGTGGTATACGGATTGGCTCCGTCGGCGGCATCTTCGCGGCTGATGTGGCCTCCGATCCCAACGCTGCGTTTGGCATGCAAGCGTTTTTCTCCGCCGCCACCGCCGCGAGTGTAGGTGAACAATTTCTTCGTCCCGTCGCTCTCGGTCCATTCCAGCAGCACGTACGGAATCAACTGTTTAAAGCTAGGGTCGGTCTCCATCGGCGTCCGCGGTTGGAACGACAATTGGTCGCTGGCAAGAATGGGCAGCAAGAAGCGATCGACATCCGATTCAAAACCGTCAATCACGCCGATTGAGTTGATCACTGACTCGGGGATCACCAGGATGTGTTCTTCAGTAGACATAAATAGCGGGTCGCGATTTGCGGAAAAGAGTAAGCCATGGCAGCGCGACAATGAACGTCGCTCATGACGTTTGAACAATCAGCGGTCTAGACTAACGCTGCGAAGCATTTTTTTCGTAGTTACCTTCGCCAGAAGGTGGTAACCCGTATTCGCTGGCAACCATCCACGCTCTGGCGAGCGTAGCTACGAAACGCAAATGCCGCAATTCGCCGTCTCTGAAGACCTCACAACGTTTGGTCTAGACGATCAACATGGCGTCACCGTAGCTAAAGAAGCGATATTCGCTTTCGATGGCTTTTTGATACGCCTCCATAATCAATTCGCGTCCCGCAAACGCGCTGACCAAAACCAGCAAACTGCTGCGAGGCAGATGAAAATTGGTCATCAACGCGTCGACGACTTTGAATTGAAACGGCGGCTTGATGAACAGGTCCGTCGCGCCGGTCCAAGGCTCGAGTTTTCCTTCGGCGTTTCTCGCTGCACTTTCGAGCACGCGGACGCTGGTGGTGCCGACGGCGATGCAGCGACCATGCGCTCGGCGGGCGCGAATCGTCTCGGCGGTGGCCGCATCAATTTGGCCCCACTCGCTGTGCATCGTGTGCTCGTCGAGCCGATCGACGGCGATCGGACGAAACGTGCCGATCCCAACGTGCAGCGTCACTTCTTGGATATCGGTGCCACCGGTGCGGATGTACTCGAGCAGTTTGTCGGTGAAGTGTAATCCGGCTGTCGGGGCCGCCACACTGCCGCGATGCTCGGCGAAAACGGTTTGATAATTTTTCACGTCGGCGTCGACCATTTGGCCATCGCGGATGTAGGGCGGCAGCGGGATTCGGCCGTAACGTTCAAGCCAATCGGCCGGTTCGCGAGGCCACTCGGATTCGTCTCGGCCAGGCAATCGCGGCGTCACCAACAAGTGCCCATCGTCGGTCCGCGAGACCACCACCAACTGCATGCTGGGACGACCTTCGCGGTCTTTGATCGTGATCGCTTCGCCTGGGCGGAGCGTGCCGCGAGTTTTGGTCAGCACTTCCCAAACCCCGGTCGCCGCATCGGCTCGCAAAAACAGCCCCTGCCACTGGCCGCTCGTTTCGGCGCGATAACCGACCAACTTCGCTGGAATCACACGTGTGTTGTTGAGCACCAATGTGTCATCGGCTTTCAGCAGCTCGGGCAAATCGCGAACGTAGTGATGATCAATCGTGCCCGCTTTGCGATCCACCAGCATCAATCGAGCATCGCTGCGAGTCGCCAATGGTTCTTGGGCAATTCGCTCGCGAGGCAGGTCGTAGTCGTATAGTTCTATATCGCTCATCGCGGACAGTGTAGTTTTTGTCGAGCGTGCGCGGCAGCCCCCAAAGCGACTTTGAAAAAGCGGGGGGGGATGTCGAAAGCCTCGACGGCTTGTTGATTTAGTGAAGGTTCCTGCGGCACGGGGTGTAGGATGGACTTCCTAGTCCGTCAATGGTGGATTCGACGGACTAGGAAGTCCATCGTACGACTAAATCAACAAGCCGCCCGCGAATTCCGCTGCGGAAAGGAGGACTTCCGCTGCGGAAAGATTGGGCGACTGACGAAACTCTTGGCGAGTTTCGCTACGGGAACAATCACAGCACGTTAGGCGCTGGCGTCGGGCCGCTTGACCTTCATGTGCTCCCACGCTTTGTGGGTTGCCATCCGCCCACGACGTGTTCGCACGATCATCTCGGTGCGGAGCAAGAACGGCTCGACTTCGTCTTCGAGCGTGTCGCTGCTGACGTTCATCGTATGGGCGATCGCCTCGAGTCCCGCCGGGCCTCCCAAAAAGACCCGCATCAACGTATCGAGGTAGCCGCGGTCTTGCTTGTCCAGCCCCAACGTATCGATCCCGATCATATCGAGCGCCGCGGCGGTGACCGCCGCATCGACCTTCCCATTGGCTTTGCTTTGAGCGTAATCGCGGACCCACAGCAAGCGATTGTTCGCCAACCGCGGCGTGCTGCGACTTCGCGCGGCAATCACGCCTGCGGAACCATCGTCGATGGCGATTTTCAGCTTATTGGAATTGCGTTGCACGATCTCGCACAACTCCGATTGATTGTACCAACCGAGATGTTCGCGAATTTGAAAACGGTCTCTCAGCGGAGCACTCAACATCCCCGCCCGCGTCGTTGCTCCGATCAACGTGAACGGTCGCAATTCGTAATTCAGCGTCCGCGCGCTGACGCCTTCGCCAAGGATGATGTCGATGCGAAAATCTTCCATCGCCGTGTACAAATACTCTTCGACCGATTTAGGAATCCGGTGAATTTCATCGATGAATAGCACAGCGCCGGCGGAGAGATTCGTCAGATAGGGCAGCAGATCCTTGGGGGCTCGCAACCCCGCACCATTGGCCATTTCGACCGTCGTCCCCATCTCGGCGGGAATCACGGTGGCGAACGTCGTCTTACCGAGTCCCGGCGGGCCATCAAACAAGATATGACCGAGCGGTTCGCCGCGGCCCTGGGCAGCGTCGATTGCGATCTTCAACCGTTCGATGACGTCCTGCTGGCCGACCATTTCGTCCATCCGCCGAGGGCGCAGCGAATTGTCCTGCTCTTTCGGCATCAACGCTTCGGTTTCCGACTCAGGTTCGGTTTGTTGGTAGACTGCTTCTCTGGCCATGCATTACACTCCCTTGGTTGACTTAGCCCTCCTACTTTAACGATATCCCGTGGTTTGGCGTACCGCAAATTCTCTCGACTCTCGCGATGACTTCACGAATCACTGATAAACCACCGCAATTTCTCGGCAATCCCCCACTCACGCTCGAAAAAACCAGCGTCGCTGCCCCCCCCGAAAGCCAAAATTTTCATTGGCACGGGTTCACTCAGATGGCCGATTTCCAGAATATCGTCATCGATCACGCCGAGGGATGCTGGCTGACGACGACCTCTGGACAGCGACTTTTTGACGGTGTCGCCAGCCTGTGGTGCAACGTCCATGGCCACCGTCATCCGAAAATGGATGACGCGATCCGAACTCAGCTCGATCGTGTCAGCCATATCACCACGCTGGGCATGTCGGCCGATATCACCGAGCGGTTGGCCGAGCGATTGGCCGAAGTCACCCCCGGCGATTTGAAACACGTTTTCTTTAGCAGCGATGGGTCCTCGGCCGTCGAGGCGGCGCTAAAGATGGCGTTGCAGTATTGGCATTTGAAACACTCCACCACGACGCCCGCTTCGGAGCCATCCTCGACGACAAGCTCTACCTCGACCTCCAAAACTCGCTACTTGGCACTGTCGTCGGCCTACCATGGCGACACGACCGGGGCAGTCTCGCTGGGCGGAATCAAGTACTTTCACCAACTGTTTGCCCCGATCGTTTTCACCCCGGTTCGAGGGCCATTGCCGTGCAGCTATCGGTTGCCCGATGGCGTTCGCTGCGACGATGCTTGTGATTTTTACGCGGGCAAGATTGAATCGCTACTAAAGCAACACCACACCGAACTTGCCGCCGTCGTGATGGAACCGTTGGTCCAGGGGGCGGCGGGAATGATCACGCATCCACCTGGCTTGCTCGCTCGCGTGCGTGAGCTTTGCGATCAATGCGACGTGCTGCTGATCGTGGACGAAGTTGCCACCGGATTCGGCCGTACCGGACGCATGTTCGCGTGTGACCATGAAGGGGTCACGCCAGATATCCTGTGCATGGGCAAGGGGATCACCGGCGGGTACCTGCCGATGGCCGCGACGATCGCGCGGCCTCATGTGTTTGAGGCGTTTCTAGGAAAGTCATCCGAGCGGAAACAGTTCTACCACGGCCACACGTTCGGCGGAAACCCGCTTGCCGCCGCGGCCGCCATGGCGTCGTTGGATCTGTTCCGCGAGACGAACTTGACCGCCACCATCGACGCCAAAAGCCGATTTCTACGCGGTTGTTTGGCTCCGCTGGCCGACCATCCTCATGTCGGGGATGTGCGTGGCCGCGGTTTGATGGTCGGAATCGAATTGGTGGCCGATCGCGAAAGCAAAACCCCGTTTGACAGCGACCAACTCATCGGACGCAAGGTGTGTGAGCGTGCGACTGAACTCGGCGTCTGGATCCGTCCGCTCGGGGACGTCATCGTGCTGATGCCGCCGTTGGTCGCATCGGACGACGAACTGCGTTTTCTGGCAAAAACCGTCACCCAAGCCATCGAAGAAGTGCTCGCAGAGATCGGCTAAAATATGCGGCGGATCAACCGCAAGTTAGCACGCGAGCCATGTTTTGCGTTGCGGCTGCGTGCCACGCTCCCCGAGAACCCAACACTGTGATGCCAGACTCATCGATGCCGGACTCATCGGACTCCGCAGACCAAACACCGATCGACACCTCCGATCCGGCGATCGTCGCTCGCTATGAACCGTACCTTCGCATGCTTGCGCGAGTGCAGATGCGGCGGGCGCTGCAGGCCAAAATCGGGGAATCCGACATTGTCCAGCAAACGATGCTGCAAGCGGTCCAGGCAATCGATCAATTCCGAGGCACCGGCGAAGCAGAGTTTCGCGGCTGGCTTCGACAAATCCTTGCCCGTCACCTTTGCCATCTCGATCGTGATTTCCATCGCGACAAACGAGACGTTCGACGCGAACAATCGATGCAGCAACAATTGGCCAAGTCATCGATGCGGCTCGAAGCACTGTTGGCAGGCGACGGTCCCACGCCGAGCCAGAATGTGGCATTCGGTGAAAACGTGGTAAGAATCGCCGTGGCGATCGAGCAGCTGCCCGAGGCTCAACGCGAAGCCATCCGATTGCACTACATCGAAGGCATGAAATTGAGCGAGGTGGCCGCGCAGCTGGACAAGTCCAGCGGCGCAATCGCAGGTCTGCTGCACCGAGGCATGAAGGCGTTGCGTGAACAACTCGGCGAGTCATAAACTCGGCTCATACGGCGACCACGTCCCCTCCCACCGACACCGCCCTCGCAGCGCCGCTGGCACCCCCAGGCAAGTCAAACATTCATCGCATCTTCTTGGATTGGTCCCTGCTTCTGAACATCCGGCTCCTATAACTCGGCCCGCGAAGGAGTTTTTTGTTAGTCGCAATGTCGCGGCCCCCTTTGCGTCAAGAGCTGTCTGGACCAGGAACACGATGAATGTTGAGTTGCATGTCAAATAAGAATCGCCGCCGCGGGTTTACGCTGGTGGAACTATTGGTGGTTATCGCCATCATTGGCGTTTTAGTCGGATTACTGCTGCCCGCCGTGCAAGCCGCACGCGAAGCGGCGAGAAGAATGAGTTGTGGGAATAACTTCAAACAACTTGGCTTGGGGATTCACAATTACCACGCCGCGTACAACCAATTACCGACACACAAAACGGGGACGGGGTTGGCAATGGCGACCGGGTGGGACCAATCCAACCTAAACGGCAATTGCCAAGAACTCAGCATGTTGGTGGCGCTAACCCCGTTTGTCGAAGCCCAGGCGTTGTGGGAACAAATCAGTAATCCTATGCCTGGTTTCCAGAGCATGGGGCCAACACCGGACGTCACGACGTATTCGCCGTGGGTGACCGAATTGCCCACGCTGCGTTGCCCCAGTGATCCGGGTGTCGGTAGCCCCGGCCTTGCCCGCACGAACTACGCCGCGTGTTTGGGTGACAGTGCTTATTCGATGACGCATGGGCCTCGATCCAATTTACTGACACTCAGCAGCACTGCTGCGGGTGCGGCTCGAGCAAACCAACGAGGCGTGTTCGTTCCGCGTGACAAAGCGGCATTCCGAGACATCCTAGACGGATTGGCCAACACGATCATGATGGGTGAAATCGCAACCGATCTTGGAGATCGCGACACGCGCACCGCGGCCAAGGCGGCTGGCGCCCTGGTCGGTGGACTCGGGATAAATCCAGCCGATTGCAGCACGGGCAAAGACAACAATCGCCCGCAATTTTGGGCGTCGGGCACTGCCACGATCCTAGACGGTGGAAACGCTGCGTTTGGTCGCGGCTTTCGCTGGGCCGATGGCAACCCCGTCTACTCGACGATGCAAACGATCTCGCCACCGAACTCGCCCGCATGTTCGACAAACCAAGGCATCATTGACGGCTCGGGCGCGCTAACGTCCTCAGCGACCGCTGATAAAAACTATGGTTTGATGCCCGCTGGCAGCCGACACCAAGGCGGTTGCCACGTCTTGATGGGCGATGGATCGGTCAAATTCATTACCGATTCGATTGAAGCCGGCAGCCAATCGACTCGCATGGTCAGCAACATCGAAGGAAACGCTGGTCCGCCATCGACGTTGCCTGGATCCGCAAGCCCTTACGGTTTGTGGGGTGCATTGGGAACGCGTGCTGGCAAGGAAGTCGTTTCCGGCGACTTCTAGACAAATCGATCAAATCAATTCCCACGTTCATCCGCGCCGTGTTTGCTAAGGCAAATGCGGCGTTTTTCGTTGACACGTTCAGCGCGTACAACGTGCCGCCACAAGCATGCTAATATGCTTTGCACCGCCAAAGCGTTGCAGATTGGTGATTCGTCCACTACGCAGGGAACTCGATTCATGCTCGCGGAAATCCAACGTCGGCTGATCTTCATCATTTGTTTGGTCATGTTGGTTCCAACGACAGCCCTGGTCGCGGAGGAACTAGACCCTCAGGTCGCGACCTCCGTCATCGAGGGCTTCACGCCGATTGAAACGGTCAACCGTCCCGCGACGTGGAATCGATTTCGCATCTTCGTATGGCAGTTTCATACGGATGCTACAAAAGACCACAAGCTCTACGAGCAGGTCGGGTTGAATGCATTTCACCTAGACCGAGGCGAGGGAAAACAATCGATCACCCGTTGGTCCAACGAACATAAATGGCCTTACTACGTCGATCATGCCGCTGGCAAAGGGGTGTTGCATCTGACCAACGCGACGGGGTTGTCGAACCTAAAAACCGATGGTTCGTTGCAACCACGACCGCAGAGCTTGATCACAGCGAAATCGATCGATTCATTGTGCCGAACGCTTGATGTGAATCTCGCGGTTGCGAACCAAGGACAGATCGCGGCGGTCGCACTGGACGACGAAATCAGTTTGGCGTCGTTTAACAATCCGGTCGAAGTCGATGCCTCTGCCGAATCGATCAATCTTTTTCAAACCTGGCTCGAGTCGAAATATGGCTCCATTTCAAAGCTGAACCGGCAATGGAATTCCGATTGGAAACATTTTTCTGAAATTCAACCGACGTCCTTTGAAACCATCCGCCCATCACTAGAAACCACCGCATTTGCCGATTGGAATCTTAGTCCTTGGATCGATTGGCGCACTTACATGGATGACCAATTTAGCAGTGCGATTGCTCGTTTGGTCCGGCATGGCTCGGAACGCTCCGCCGGCGTGCCGGTCGGAATCGTGGGCGGGCAACAACCAAGTCCCTTCGGCGGCTACGACTACAGCAAAATCACCAACGCGGTGCAGTGGATCGAATCGTATGACATCGGCGGCACCAATGAATTGCTAACCTCATTTTGGAGCGAATCGCGCAAACCGATCGTGCAAACCTTTTTTGCCACTGGCGATATCGCAACCGACCAATGGATGCTGTGGTACTACTTGGCTCATGGCAACGCGGGCGCCATCGCATGGCCTGACATCAAGGGGCGACCATGGTTCGGTGCCGGATCGATTCACCCTGCGGTCAAAGCACTGCAGTCGACATTTCGTGAAGTCCAAGCTCCAAAACTTGCGTTTCTAACCGATCCTAAAACTCGCCGCATTCACGACCGAGTGGCAATGGTGTATTCGCACGAGAGCGTTCAAGCATCGTGGGCCGCCGACGCATTGGTACACGGCAAAACGTGGCCGCGACGATCATCGAGCCTCGACAATGCCTGCTCAAGTGCGGGCAAGAACCGTGTGGCGTGGAACAAATTGCTCGAGGATCTCGGCATTCAAGCACAATGGATCCGAGTGGACGACCTCGAAAACGGAATGCTGGACCGCTCGGATTTTGACGTCGTGGTCCTACCACGAACGATGGCGATCAGTGATGCGGCCTGTAATCGCATCCAAGCCTTTGTCGATGGCGGCGGCTTCGCGATTGCCGACTACTGGACCGCGATTTTGGATTCGCATGGAAAAGCGAGAGTCGACCCCAAAGGCCGATTGCACGGCAAACTTGATCATTTGTTTGGCATCCAACGCGATGAGTCCCGTGGCTACTTTGATGGCCACACCGTCAGCGAAATCAACGGCGAAAAGTACAACCAGCCCTTCCTCGAGCGATTGCCCGCGGACGCTGAAAAGCAGGCGGGCGGCATGATCGTCGAACGAGGGACCTCAGCCAACATCAACTCACCCCACGCCGACCTGGATAATCCAACCAAGCCCCCCATCACGTTTTATGCAAAGCAACGTGGTCGTGGTCGCACTCTGTATATGAATTTGTCGTTGCTCGCCTATTTTGACAACACGTACCGAATATCGAGCGAAGGCGACCAATTGAGGAAAGCGATGGCAAACGCGATCGGCAATCGACTTCGCATCAAAGCCACATTGCAATCAAGCGAGTCCGCCGCGATGGCAGAGATCCTTCATTGGCGGCGTGGCGACGAAGACTACCTGGTCATCATTGGCAATCCGTCTCGCCAAGCGAGTGTCAACGACGCGGGATCGACGAAATTGGTGTTTCGTCCCCAGCGAGTCACGCTGAAGCCTCATTTTTCTTATACACGTGCAATCGATATTCGCAGCGGCAACGAGTACGATCCAGGGCAACCGATCCTATTTGATTGGCATCCCGAGTCCGCCACGGTATTGCGGTTCACGGGAATGCAGTCACGCTAACCGCCCTAGTTCATCGTATGTTAAAGAATGTTTCCTTACCGAGTTTCCGTGATGAGTTGCCTGCCGACGAACATTTCGAATTGATTGAAGAAGCGAACTCGCGAGTGGATGCATTCACCCGAAATCGCCGAGACACGATTCACAACTTTGTCGTATCGGATTTCGAATTGGTCGGTGCCGCCATCCGCTGGTTGGTTGAAAACCGACTCGCTTGCGGCGAATCATTTTTGGAATGGGGCAGCGGTTTTGGTGTCGTCACGATGTTGGCGGCGATCGAGGGTATGGACGCAGTGGGAATCGAAGTCGAGCAGGACTTGATTGATCAATCGCGGCGTCTTGCGGACGACTTTGACATTGACGCCGAATTTGTCGAGGGCAGCTTTTTGCCCGAGGACCGCAGCATCATCGAATCGATCATCCACGATTTTGAAAACGTCGATATCGACAGCCCGAGTGCCTACGAGAGGTTGGGAAAGTCCATCGACGAGTTCGATTTGATTTTCGCCTTTCCATGGCCGGGCGAGCAGCAGTATTTCGCAGCCATCTTTGACCAATTTGCCGCCGACGGTGCGTTGCTGCTAACGTACGACGGACGCAACCAATTGCGACTTCAGCGACGCGAATAAAGGACGCGAACGGTGAAACCGGTGACTGTCATTCGGCTTCCGATACGGCGGGCGTTTCGCTGTTTTGGTGACACGTCAACACGATGCGAATCGCCTCGTAAGAGACCTTGCCTTCAAAAAATTCGAACATCGGTTTGATTCGTCCTTCTGCGACCAATGGCAAATTGGCGAGAATCGAATCACGCGTTGACTTGTCCACCCAAGGCGATGGGTCCGTGATTTTTTCTTGACGCAAAAAATCCTGCAGATACCCCACCACGGTCGAAACCGCTCTCCCCAATTTTTCAGCGACCTCTTCGATCGACTCGCCACGGCGGAAATGATCGAATGCCGAAATCGAATTTGCGTTGGGCAAGACCGCGCGAGGTGCAGTGGCCAATGGGGCGGGAACGGTTTTCACATCCATTTCGAGCTGGTGCGTTTCACTGTACGCACGAATCGGCTCGAGAAACGTTTCGCCAAAATCGGCCAATTTGCGATCGCCCACGCCTTTGATCTTGCCAAACGCCTCGAGCGTTGTCGGACGAACGCGAGCAAGTTCACGCAGCGTGGCATCACCAAAGACGATGTAGGCGGGCACGTTATTTTCCGACGCGATCGCACTTCGCTTACTCCGCAATGCTTCGAACAACCCGCGATCCACTCCGTCCCACGAATCGACCGACACGGCGCGGCTGCGTGAGCGTTTGGCTTTACCAGGGACACTCAATCGTGGATTCCCATCGCGGTGCAGCAACCGACGACCGGATTCGGAAAGTGAAACAAGTTGGTATTCCCCGGTGCGCTGCAAATACGATTGTTGGACCAATTGATCAATCCACATCCGTACCGCGTCCAATCCGTCGTCGGCCAACAACCCATGGGTGCTGAGTTTATCGTGACCGAGCTGGACGATCCGCTGTTCCGTGGATCCGACGAGGACCTTGGCAACATGTGAAGCGCCGAAGCGTTCTTTCACTCGCAACACACACGACAATATTTTTTGGCTCAAGGTGATGGGATCGTCAACGAGTTGAATCTCATCAAGACAAACGTCACAAGCCCCGCAATTTTCGTGCGGATAAGGCTGGCCAAAATACTCAACCAAAGCTTTGTGGCGGCACACCGGGCTACCGCACAACTGATTGATCGCTTCGAGCGATTGTAGCGCGCCGCCCGCGGTCGCTTGAGCATCGCCCTGCATGATCTTTTTCCACGTGACGACGTCGCCACCGGAGTAGATTAAAACGCATTCGGATTCCAAACCATCTCGCCCGGCACGACCGCTTTCTTGTTGGTAATGCTCGATCGACTTTGGCATCCCCGCGTGGACCACAAATCGGACGTTGGATTTATCGATCCCCATCCCAAAAGCAACCGTGGCGACGATCACATCGCACGTTTCTTTGATGAATGCGTCTTGGCTTTGTTTGCGATCCTCGTCACTCATGCCGGCATGGTAGGGCAGGGCAACGGTGCCCAATTGATTCAGCGCTGCTGCGGTTCGCTCGACCTCTTTGCGGCTAATGCAATACACGATTCCGGATTCGCCGCGATGCCGCTCGATCACGTCGACGACCTGCTGCAACCGTCCGTTTGCACGCAGCATGCGATAGGTCAAATTAGGACGATCAAAATCGCCCACCAAGACCTCTGCATTCTCAAGCCCCAATTGGTTGACGATATCGTCTCGCACCGGTTGCGAAGCGGTTGCGGTGTAAGCGTGCACTGCGGCCGCAGGAAATTGTTCTTTTAGAACACGCAGCCCGCGATATTCGGGACGAAAGTCATGCCCCCAATTGCTGATACAGTGCGCTTCGTCGATCGCGAAAAACGAAATCGTCGTCTGGTGCAAAAAATCGAGCATCCGGCTCGATAGCAATCGTTCCGGAGCGACATACAGCAGTTTGGTTTTACCCGCACGGATCTGTTCGGCAACGGATTGTTTCTCTGCCTGCGTCAGCGAGCTATTGATAAATGCCGCAGCGACCCCACACGCACGCAGCGCGTCGACTTGATCCTTCATCAACGAAATCAGCGGCGAAACGACGACCGCCATTCCATCCATACAAAGCGCTGGCGACTGGAAACAAAGCGATTTCCCGCCGCCGGTCGGCAACACCGTCAAACTATCACGGCGGTCCAACACGCTGCGAATCGATGCTTCCTGCAGCGGTCGAAACGAGTCGTACCCCCAGACGTCCTGCAAAACTTGACGAACCGGCCCCATCACGCCGGCGCCGCTCGGTGAAACTGCGGTGGAAGCGTCCTGAGTCATCATCATCTTTCCTGCGAGTGGATCGTCACTGCGTCCGCTACCTATCCGGCCACTAACCGAGGAACGCATCTTCTCGATCCTAACACTTTGCGACCGAACCGCAAACGAATAGCGGCGGCGCATTGCCGCAAAATCGGATCGTCGTCGCGCCGCATCACGGATTGGAATTCGCTTGCTGAATCGTTTGCATCGCGGCGGCATAACGCTGTCCCAACAACCACTGGCTCGCAGCGTCAAAGTGCGTTCCTTCGTCCCATGTGGAAGTGCCATCGGAGGTGACCAACCCGAACCCCGGACCGCGATTGCCGATCGCTCGAATCGCGGCACGGACATTATCGCGTTTCCCGTTGTCGAACACCTCCCCAACGACCACGGGAAGCTCCGGCACCTCGATATCTTGGCGAAGACGATGGACAAACTGTAGGAATCGTTCTTGATACGCCTCGGTCGTGAGCTTTGAATCCGATTCTCCTTGATGCCACAACAACCCACGAATCGTAAAGGAATCCCCCCGCTGATTCAGCTCCTTTGTCGCCATCTGAATGGTCTCGACAAAATCGCGATAGCGAGGCCCTTGAGTTTCGGGGTCACCGCTGATCCCGGGATTCCAATCCGATCGCAAATTGGTGCCCCCTTTGGAACCTTTGATCAGTGCCAATCGACGACTCGGCTGTGTCTTTAACATTTCATGAGCAAAGCCCAATTCAGGACCAAACGTGGGCGACGGCACATCGCCTTTGTACTTTGGCGCGATGCTAAATCCAGGCCCAAGCGGTTGCCATCCGTTGCTCGACTTTGGCGGATTTCGATAGTAGATGATGGCATGATCCCGCGGTTGACGCTGCTCCGCGGTCAACTCACTCGCTTGCCCACGTCCGTCCATATTTGATTGGCCCGCCAACAGATACACGTCGTAATCGGCCGCACGTAACCATGCCGGGGTGGCTGCGATCAACACGAACAAGCAAACGATACTCGCGGGTTTCCATTTCATCATGGCTAATCTCATTCAAAGTTCCTCGTCTTGGAAATTTCTCAGGATGTGGGGGAATCGGCAGCGGTGACCGACTTTATTGTTATAGCGGGATTGGCTGTATCGGAACCGCGTTGGCACTCGCTGACTCTCGTTTCGCTCGATGAAGGTTCGCGAAGTTGATGTTCGAGCGAGTAATTGTTCAAGAAATGGGACAATTCTAGACAAACGCCTAAAGCTTGGCCTGTGATTTGCCTTCGGAACCCTTTGTGCAAACCGAATCAGCCCCACAGCCAACTCGAACCGCGGCCGGGGATGTTCGTTTCTCGATTCCCGGGCGTTCTGTGGCGACGCCTTTACAGGTCAGCCGAATTCGTGCCGATAGGTTTAAAAGGAGGCTTCTGCCGAAGGGGGCCTCGATCGCAGCGTAGAGAATGCAGTGAGCTGTGAAGATGCTTTGAGCAGTAAAAACAAGATTCTGCGTGCGGTTTGGCCTAAAATGGATCATCACTGCTCACCCCGAAACCTATCGATAATAAAAGAGATTCAATCATGCGAGTCTTTGTGACGGGCGGAACCGGTTTGCTTGGAAATACCGTGCTCCGGCAGTTGGAAGCTGCGGGACACGAAACGGTTGCGTTGGTGCGTGGCGAACCCGATCGAGAAATCTTCTCGGGACTAAACTCACGATTTCTGCATGGCGACATTCGCGACGCCGACACGATCCAGCAAGGGGTGGCTCAGTGTGATGCCGTCATTCACTCGGCCGGTCTGATCCATCTTGGATGGACGCGGCTGCACGAATCGATGCAGATCAATCGTGATGGAACCCGCGTGATTGCCGAAGCATGCCGGCAATATGACCGCAAACTGGTTCACGTCGGAACCGTCGACACGTTGGCGATTGGGTCACGAAAGACCAACGTGGACGAATCGACTCCGATCACGACTGCGAATGACCAAATTCCCTGCAGCTATGTGCAGAGTAAACGTGCCGGCGTCGAGGAAGTGCTGGCGCAAGTCGAGCTGGGGCTGCGTGCGGCGATCGTGCACCCCGGGTTTATGCTCGGCCCGTGGGACTGGAAACCGAGTAGCGGCCGGATGATGATCGAAGTGGGACGTGCGTGGCGTCCGTTGGCACCGCCCGGCGGATGCAGTCTGTGCGATTCACGCGACGTGGCATCCGGAACCATCGCCGCAATCGAACGTGGCGGCGACAACGGGCGACAATTCATCCTGGCCGGAGAAAACGTCACCTATTTCGAACTCTGGAAAGAGATCGCCGAACGGATGAATTCCCGAGCGCCGCTGATGCCCACCGGTCCTGCCGGATTGTGGATCGCGGGGAAATTGGGCGATGCGTTCTCGTTGTTCTCAGGCAAAGAAGGCGATTTGAATAGCGCCGTCATCCAAATGAGCCGGATGTTTCATTGGTACGACAGCTCTCGAGCGAAAAACGAATTGGGGTACACGATTCGTAACCTGAACGAAACGCTTGACGATGCAGCCAAATGGATCCAAACGCATCATCAATCTTCTCAGCGGATCCCAGCCTAATCTCCCGCGGGACTCTTGCTGCCGCCCCGCTGGACTTTCCCATCCGCCCCACCGGTGATGCACTGCTTGGCCGTTCGCCTGCGCATCACCTCGCAGGCAATACCACTCCCGAACTCTGTCCGCACGGGTCCAACGACAAAAAAGGACCTGTTTTTACGGTCCAGCGACGTTTGGAGAGTGTGGTTGGATCCCGATCTCAACTGCGGTTTTGCTGGATCGGCAGGGCTGCGGAGGTGGGAAAAAGCGTGTTTACTGTGCAAATCACGGCATTTCTGCGATCGATCGAGCTCGTGATTTCAGCACAACCGATCGAATCGGATTGTGCGCAAACTTGACCATTCGCTTGGCACGCGGCAGCAAAATAGTAGCAAACCGCTTCTGTGACGGCCGTCGCCGCTCGATTTCAAAAACTTTTAAGGGAAACGTGAGCGCCCTTGCGAAAGACTGGAACCGATTTTTTACGGGAATCAGAGACACGAGATTAACGAAACCCCACAAATTGGGTGGATTCTCGACAAATCAGCGAATTGACAAACGGCCGCTCACGCGATCAATCTGTTGCGATCAATTCGACGTGATTGATCCGACCACCTTGCCCAACCCTAGATGGTTCCGATCGATCATTCCCGATTCCCTTGCCGCTTCGGTAAGAATGGAATCGCAAGAAGCGAATCGCCGATGGAAGGTGATGTCGAACCCTGACACGTTTGCGAGAAAGTGAATGACCCGAGCGAAGCTCGATACGATCCGAGACGCGGCGCCGGCAGTATTGCCGAGCATGCTGATTTGTGACTTTGGTGATTTACGATCCGAAGTGGCTCGATTGGCGGACGCGGGGACGAAAGTATTGCACTTGGATGTGATGGACGGGCACTTCGTCCCGAACCTGACCTACGGGATGCCTATCATTGAAGGTTTGCGTCGGCATACGGATTTGCCGTTGGACGTGCATCTGATGATCAGCGACCCGCTAAAGTACGCACGACCGATGGTCGAAGCGGGGGCGGACATGCTGACGTTTCACGTCGAAGCCGTCGAAGATGCGGTCCATACCGCACGAGAAATCAAAAAATTGGGTGTAGGCGTCGGAGTGGCGTTGAATCCGGACACACCGATCCGAGACCTCGATTCGTGCGTAGAAGAGGTCGACATGGTGTTGGTAATGAGTGTGAACGCAGGTTTTGGCGGCCAATCATTCAATCCCGTGGCGCTCGACAAATTGAAGCTGCTGCGTGAGAGCCACCCTGATTTGCTGCTTGAAATCGATGGCGGGATCAACGAGGAAACGATTGGTCAAGCTCGCGAGGCGGGTTGCGATCTGTTTGTCGTGGGTTCGGGGATCTTCCGTGCCGACGATTACGGGGTCGCGATCTCGGAATTGGATGCGGCGATTGCCGCGGCCGATAGGCCAATCCGCAACGGGCTAAAAGGAGCAGATTCATGATCACGCTTCGCATGCCAGTGATGTCACGAGTGTTGGTCGTCCGTCCCGGCGCGACCAAATTCGATGACGAGCAACGAATCAAAGGTTCGCTCGATATGCCAATGAGCGACCGTGGGACGGTACAAGCCAATCTGTTGGCTGCCGAACTTGCGGAGGTTCGTTTCAAGACGATCTACACCTCGCCCTGCGAATCGGCGCGTGAAACGGCCGCTCGTTTGGCGAAGGGACGTGACATTCGGATCAAAGTCGTCGACGTGTTTCGCAACATCGACCACGGGCTGTGGCACGGCAAATTGATCGAAGAAGTGCGTCGGAACCAGCCGCGTGTGTATCGCACCGGGCTCGAATCCCCCGACGACATTTGTCCGCCAGGCGGAGAAACGATTCGCGAGGCGCGGTCGCGTGTCCTAAAAGCGGTCCGCAAAGCAGCCAAGAAAAGCCGCGATGAAATTGTCGCCATCGTCGCTCCCGACCCGATGGCAACCATCATCCAAAGCTTGTTAAGCGGCGAGCCGCTGCCCAATCTTTGGCAATCCGAAACCGATTCAGGAACCTGGAATCTAATCGAATCCGAGGTGGTGTGATCCAACGCGTGGATCGACATCGTTGATCCGATTGCTTGATCCGATTGCTTGATCGGATTGCTTGAGCCGATCCTTTGCTCGAATTGTTTGATCCATTCTTATTGCCGGGGCGGCGACGAATTCCCCCATTCCGTCGCCCCCGCCGGATCGATTGTCGCGTGATGCGACCGCGGTCGGGTCTCGTCATCAGATGGTCGCCCCCCCGATTGTGCGACTTCGAGCGATGCCATGGATTGACCGTGGTGGGCCTTCAGACTGCAATTTCGTTAGAAAAAGGTCACTTTTTCACTCTCAAGACGATCTCGGCGCGTTTCCATCTTTGTGAGCCGCGAATTTCGCTAATAGAATAGGGGTTGTGCCCGAGCGAGCGAGTACATCTCGGATTGCTCGACGTTACTACATTGTCACCCTGGAAATGCATCACACCGTCGCGGTCGTTGTTCACACAAGACCTCGCGTTACCATCGCCATCTCCGCCTGTTTTGACCTTCTCGTGCAATCAAGACCTTGGCGAGTGCAACTTGATTTTGCGATTTTTGTGCAAAACGAAGTGCACGCCCCTGCTGCGGGGCAAAGGAGATGGCCCTGTGCTTGGACTTCCACATTGGGGGGTGACTGCAATTCACCATGCCTAGCGGAAAACCTGCAATGATGCGAGCGACACAGCGACACCGAATGACAAATGGCTTCATCGGGATGGTTTTAATCACCGCGACGATGAGCATGTCGTGGGCGACGGTTTCGGCCGCCGACAGTGTCCCTAGCCAAGTAGCGTTGATCAACGATGCGATCGAACAAGGGTGGCGTGATTACGAGATTCGCCCCGCTCCGGAAGTCGACGATGCCACTTGGTGTCGCCGTGTTTACTTGGACGTGATCGGCCGTATCCCGACGCTCGAAGAGTTGAAAACCTTCCTCGATAGCAAGGGAAACGACAAGCGAGCGAAACTGGTCGATCAACTGCTGTATGACGACAAGTACACCGAAGAATACGCGAATCATTGGGGGTCGATTTGGACCAACGTGCTGATCGGCCGCTCCGGTGGAACCGATCGACGATCGATGACCAGCCGCGATGGGATGCAAAAATACCTTCGCGATTCCTTTGCGACGAACAAACCGTACAACACGATGGTTTACGAATTGGTCACGGCCGAAGGCACGACCAAACCAGGAACCGACAAATTCAACGGAGCGGTCAACTTTCTGGTCGACAAGGTCAACGACGAAAACGGGGTATTGGCAACCAGCAGCACCTCTCGAATTTTCCTCGGCCAACAAGTCCAGTGCACTCAGTGTCACAACCACCCGTTCAACCAGTGGAAACAACAAAAGTTCTGGGAATTCAATTCGTTCTTTCGGCAAACACGTTCGCTGCGACGGTTCGTTGACGGCACACGAGACATCGACCACGCTGAATTGGTAAGCGAAGACTTCGCCGGTGAAGCCGGGGACCCCAATGATGCATTGGTGTTCTACGAACTGCGTAATGGATTGACCAAGGTTGCGTACCCGGTATTCACCGACGGCACCGAGATTGCCAAGAGCGGGTATGTGAGCGAGGTGAATCGCCGCCAAGAACTTGGCCGCTTGATGTTGGAAAGCGAATTCCTAGACAAGATGGCGGTCAATCGAATTTGGTCGCATTTCCTTGGCTTTGGCTTCACCAAACCGATTGATGATCTAGGGCCGCACAACCCAGCATCGCATCCCGCATTGTTAGAGGATTTGGCAAAAGAGTTCCGCAAAAACAGTTACGACACCAAGCAGCTGATCACTTGGATCACGCTCAGCCGCCCCTACCAATTGAAGGCGTTGTTGGGACCGGCCAACGAGATCGACGATCCGAGCATTGGCGAGATGCCAAAATTCTCGCGTTTCTACCTTCGTCAAATGAGTGCCGAACAGCTCTACCAATCGTTGGTCAGTTCGACCAATGCCGGAGGTGGCGGCAGCTATGAAGAACAAGAGCGTCAACGTCGCGAATGGATGCAACAATTTGTTGTCGCGTTTGGAACGGACGAAGGCGACGAAGCGACGACGTTTAACGGATCGATCCCGCAAGCATTGATGTTGTTCAACGGCGACTTGGTCAAAAACGCGACCAGCATCAAACCCGGCAGCTTCTTGGATCAACTTTCGCAAAGTGGGCGGTCGCCCCGAGATCGTTTGACCGATTTGTTCATGGCCGGTTTGGCGCGGCGTCCCAACAAAAACGAGATGACGATTGCGGGCAAACTGATGGTGGCCCGCAAAGGAAACGAAAAAGAGATGTTGCAAGACATGTGGTGGGCGATTTTGAACACCAACGAATTTATCATGCAGCACTAGGTTTGCGTCATTCCGTTCCCTTGGACCGCTAGTCACCTGAATCCCTAGTCACTTGTATCCCCAACCCCAAAGTTTTCGGCTTCCTATTAGAGGCAATTGAAAGGCACGTTTGAGATGATGAATCAATGGTACACCCCAGCGGGGATGACTCGGCGTCACTTCATGAGCCACCTAGCCGGCTCGTCGGCCGCTGCGGCAGCCGCGTTCACGATGGGAGGCTCGATCTACGCCAACAGCGACGAACTGAAAAAGAAACGGCGTTCGGCAATCATGTTATGGATGGGGGGCGGCCCGTCGACGATCGATATTTGGGACTTGAAACCAGGGGCCAGCACCGGAGGCCCGTTTCGCCCGATCTCGACCACGGGCGACATGCAAATTTGCGAGCACATGCCCTTGATGGCTCAGCAAATGAAACACATGTCGATCGTTCGCAGCATGTCGACGCGTGAAGCGGATCACAATCGCGGCCGCTACTACATGCACACCGGATACGTTCCCAATCCGAACATCGAACACCCCAGCTATGGATCGGTGTTGTCGCACGAATTGATTGACCAACGGCCCGAACTCGAGATCCCGCCGTTCGTTTCGATCGGTGGTGCCAGCACCGGGCCTGGATTCTTGGGGATGGCATGGTCGCCGTTTTCAGTGACCAGCAACGGCCGAATTCGCAATCTCGAGATGAGCATGGAGAATTCTCGCTTGATGCAGCGGATGGCGGCGCTCAACATGATCGAGCAAGATTTTGCCAAACGGACGCGAGATTTGCCCGCCACCGAGCATTCGAAAGTCCTCAAAAAGACGTTCGATTTGATGACCAGCGAACAAATGAAGGCGTTCAAAGTCGCCGAGGAACCCGAAGAGGTCAAAGAACGTTACGGGACCAATGGATTTGGCCAAGGTTGTTTGTTGGCCCGCCGGTTGGTCGAAGCGGGAGTGCCGTTTATCGAAGTCGATCTTGGCGGCTGGGATAACCACGGCGATATTCATGCTACACTGAAAGACAACAAACTGCCGATCCTCGACAAAGCGATGAGCGCGTTGGTCGAAGACTTGGATCAACGTGGATTGCTGCAAGACACCGTGGTGATGTGGATGGGTGAGTTTGGACGCACGCCGAACATCAATGCCGGAGCCGGACGCGATCACTTTGCACGTGCTTGGTCCTGCGTTGTGGGTGGCGCCGATATCAAGGGCGGTTTGGCGGTTGGCGAGACCAGCCGCGATGGGTCGGCGGTAGAGACCGAGCCTTACAGTTCCGAAGACCTGATGACCACCGTGGTCAAGGGACTCGGAATTTCTACCGAAAAAACCTTTACCAGCAAGAATGGTCGACCGATGAAAATTGCTGGTGGCGGCAAGATCATTCGCGAACTTGTGTAACGAACGCAGTGCCAAAGTCGGATGGATCGCAACGTAAACCACTCAGTTCCGCAGCGGATGCAAGTCATCAAAGCGATGCGGACGTGGGGCTGCGCGGCTCCACCACGAACTCGAGTGTTTGCGATCCTCACGTCGATCTCGAGCCCGCGGAACTGATCGAGCGCCACCAACGAGGCGTTTGGCGGTACTTGCGGATGCTCGGTTGCGACAGCTCTACGGCGGACGACCTGACTCAAGAAACGTTTTTACGTGTCTTGCGGCAGGGCAATTTCACGCAGCACAATGATGCCGCGACCGCCGGTTATCTAAGACGCACCGCGTACAACTTGCTGGTTTCGCGGCATCGCAAACACGGCCGGGTGCAAACCGTGGCCGAGCCAGCGGTGCTGGACGAAATCTGGAATCGCTGGGCGGGCAAGGATTTGACGGGCGATATTGCCATCGATGCGCTAAGAAATTGCATGGAATTGCTAACCGAGCGAGCACAATCGGCACTGCAAATGCGTTTTAGAGATGACATCAGCCGAGTTGAGATCGGTGCTGCACTTGGAATTTCCGATCATGGTGCACGAAATTTGATGCAACGAGCAAAGCAGCAACTCCGAGATTGTGTCGAGGAGAAGCTGCACGCTAAGAATAGATAAGATGAACCGAAAAATTTCCCCTCACGAAGAACAAGCGATTGACGCGATGTTGGCCGAATTACACGGCCGACCCGCTCCCGATTTGTCTCAACAAATCCTGCGGCGATTGCGTGAAACCCCTGTTCAGGGCGAGCAATGTGCCGAATCCTTGACTTCATCGGGGTCGCTGCGGGTCGAGGTAGAAGCGACACGTCGGCGTACCGTTGCCGACAAACCTGACACACTTTCCCCGTGGAAAATTGCGACTGCGATCGCCGCGATTGCTGCGGCACTCCTGTTGGTCGTGTGGATTGCCCGTGACGCCAACGATGTCAATCCTCCGCTGACAGCCCAAGATGCAAATCAGCTCGATTCACTGCCCGGTGTGTCCGACCGCGCGCTGCGATCGCACGAACTTGCGCATGATGGCACAGCCCCCCGTTCGGCCGAGACCACGTCGCAAAAGAATGTGGCTTCCGAATCAGTAGACCGAAAACCGCTAAAGGGGATTCCGTTAGCGATGGAATCCTCGGCCGCCGATCCGCTAACCGAGATCGAGCAACCGAAAACCCAGCCACGCGTGGTTCCATCAGCCACGCTCAAGACGCCAACGATTGCACCGGAAAACCGCAAGGCCGTGACGTTGGTCGCAACAGAGATCGACACCAACCTGCACGATTACTGGTCATCGCTTGGCATCCAAGCGGCGGAAGAAGCGGCTGTGGCTGAAATCGCAGCACGATTGTCGAACGTATTGGGAACCGAGGTCCCCGAACAAGCGATCGAATCGGTAACCGCATTCGAAACGTTCCTTGCCAACCCCGAGGTGGCTCGCAGCGCCGCACAGCAATTCTTGAACGTGGTCACCGATGGTGGGTTTGGAAAACTTGATTCCGACAGTCAGACTTCGTTATTGAGCGAGCTAGCGAACTGTTTTGGTTCGCAGCAACCCTTTGATGAAACGCTGACTGCTTGGATCAGCGGTGACAGCCAAAACTCGCTGCACTGGTACTCGGCGAACGCCACCGATGGCATTCATCCTTTGGCTCGCCGCTTTGCCACGCTGACGATGAATGTCGACGTTCGCTGTATCAAATGTCACGATTCGGTGATCGAAAGCCGCGGCACGCAGAGCGAATATTGGGCATTTGCAGGATTGTTGGAGCGAAGCGTCAATCGAAAAAACAAAAAAGTTCTGTCCGTCAAAACGGACCGAGCCTCGGATGAGCTCGTTTTCTTTGAAACGCTTGATGGCCGCCAGAAAGTGGTCGAAGCAGGAGTGCCAGCCAGCTGGATCGCAGGTTCAGGCGACACCGCAGCGATGGACTTGAAACAATGGTCACAACGGGTCACGGGGTCTCGCGAACTTGCTCGCGGCGTTGTCAATTCGATGTGGCGTATGGTTCACGGGCGTCCGTTACGCGGTTCGGTTGTCGATTTGTCGACGCCTCCGCATACCGAATCACTCGGTTCGCTCGAGCGACGATTGGTCGACGATTTGATCGATTCACGTTTTGACATTGCCCGCACCTTGGCGTTGATTGTGTCCACCTCGACCACACGACGATCGGTTCCGGCAGCCCTGCGAGCTGATCAAATTGCGATGGCCAGCCAAGCGGATATCGACCATGGCAACATGTTGGTCGGGGCGTTTGCGGCGGCACCGCCCCAGCACGCCTCGTTGCCAGTTTCCAAACGCGTTCAGTTTGCCAGTCGCTCCGTTGGCGTCAGCCTCGACGCGATTCAGAAAGAAACCATGCTGTTGGCGCAGACGCTTGATTCGGCGAACCGTGCATTCCAGCCGAAACGTTCAGAGGGAGCGGCTGCGAAGAAAGCCAATGTCACGATCGAGCAGTTTCCAGGTAAAGCAGTCGGACCTCCGGTTCAATGGCTGACCTTGATCGACGGTTTAGACGAAAAGGTGAACCATCTAGCCTACCTTGTCCCGATGCAAAAGGTTCCCCAACCGGTCGACGACGTCGTCGACAAAATGGTCGCGGAAAAGAATCCCGAACCATTGATCCTGCACCGTGTGTGGTGGATGATCCATCCCTAGAAAAACACCCCACGCCCTTTGGTGACGACGAAACCCTTGGTTCGGGGCATGATCGGATGGCTCGCGGCACCGCGTTTGTTCTTCGCAAAGCCCCGCGTCTTGGATGATTCGATTATGATAGAGATCCAACGATTCATTGTCGTTGGGGATTCTCTTCCATCTAGTCGAGCGAGGCCGAGGGACTGACATGGGCATCCGGTTCGCCTGCCATGTTTGCAACAAGCAACTGAATATCAAGCGTGAACTCGCGGGCCGCCGCGGGGTGTGCCCATCGTGTGCGTCACGATTCCGTATTCCGTTGCACGACACCGCTAAATCCACTCCGGTCGAAGTGCGGACCGCCCCCGTCGCCGCTGAATCCCAAGCGGGTGCTCCGCAGCCACAAGCTGAGTCTCGCCAACCGAGTTCGGTCGCGACGGCATCAGATTCTTCGGGTGAGGACATCGCTGCGAACGTCGATGTTGCTCCGGCAGCTCGCACGATTGAGCGTCCCAAGTCATCCAGTGCATTGTTTGACGGCGAGTCCACGTGGTACGTTCGCCCACCCAGTGGTGGTCAATACGGACCGGCCAGCGAAGAGGTGTTTCGTGAATGGATCACCGAAGGCCGTGTCGCAGCGACGGCGCTGGTGTGGCGCGACGGCTGGGCCGAGTGGCGGGATGCGATCGACGTATTGCCCGAGCTTTCCGGCCGTGCCGCTGTGGTTACCCCGGTAGCCAAGCGAAACAATCATTTTGGTGACACCGCTGAAAAATTCGCGTTTGATTCGGCGGCGCTGACCCCATCGTCCGGAGACATGTCACCCGCGGCAACCGAAGTGTATGGAAATCGACAAATCGGAGCGATCAAGCGAAAGCGATTCCTGCAACGCGCCGTCACGATTACCGTCCTTTCTCTTGTCGCAATTGGGTTGGTCGCCGCCCTGTTGGCGGTGGCGGGGCGGTAGGGCCGATCTCGCATTACGGGCGAAAGCGTTTTCGCCCCGCTTGTTTTCGACGGGGCTGATTTTACAGCCTCGTTTGCAGTGGGCCCTCGTTTTTGGCGGCGGGGGCGGCATAAGTGCACACAAGCTCACAACTGGAACGAGATTTAGCTTCGCCTCGACGTAACGGCGGCGGACCGATACCGGACGGTGGACCGATGTACTACAGTATCGGGTAGCTGCTGGCGCAATCGGCCCTTCAAAAACCGATCCCCTGCCAGCCATTGATGTAGACGACAAGTGAAGCCCCGACTCACCCAGAATCTCCCCAGGAGCCAGAACGATGACGACTGCGCAACGACTAAGCACCCTTTGCCTTGCCACCCTTTTTGCTGTGGTCACGCCCCATTCCTTTGCCGCCGATGCTGCGGATACGTCCGACAAAGCCGAAGCAAAGACGGTCAGCGTGTTTGGCGAGGCCGACTTGAAGGTGCCTGCTGAATTCAAAGCGACGAAGCCGCAATCGGGAATCATCGAGCATGAATTTGTTGCCAAGTCGGAAAAGAACGAAGAGGCAACGGCACGCGTGACGTTCATGGCAGCTGGTGGTGATGTTCAAGCGAACATTTCTCGTTGGAAAGGTCAATTCAGCGGCGGTGATCCCGAAGCTCAGAAAACCAAAGAGATGAAAGTCGGTAAGTGGAACGTTCACATCGTTGACGTCAGCGGAAAGTTCCAAGAACGGATGGGCGGAGGTCCCTTTTTCGGTGGCAAGACGGTCGAGCGTGAAAACTATGCCATGACCGGCGCGATCATCGTCCATCCCGAAGGCCGCAAGTACTTTGTCAAAATGGTCGGTCCTGCCGAAGTGGTTTCCGAAAACCGCGATGCTTTCGTCGAGATGATCAAAAGCATCGAAAAGTAAGGATGACACGAGGGTGGAAAAACCCTCCGCGAGTCAACCGCCGCTAATTCTCTGACGCGAATCGTTTTTTAACACAGGCCCTTTTGTAAGCATTCCGCGATGAACATCCAAAGTTTTCTTGAACATCATGGCATCCTCCGCAACCCTTTTGCTGAGGAAGATGCGCAAACGGACCCGGTGTTCAAAGAGCACTGCATCAGCAACGCGTATCACCCGATTTGGGACAAGGTCTACGGTGATCCAAGCGATCCGTCGACCTCGATCATCTTCGGGCCCAAGGGATCGGGAAAGACTGCGATGCGGTTACAGATTGACCGTCACTTGGCGCGTTACAACCACGAGAATTCCGAGCGGCGCGTTTACGTCATTCACTACGATGACTTCAATCCGTTCCTGGATCATTTCAGCGAACGGCTCAGTCGCCGCGTCAGCAAGAAGCCTGAAAAGGTGTTGGATGCGTGGCGATTGTGGGACCATGTCGACGCGATTCTTTGCATCGGCGTCACCGATTTGGTCGACCGCATGTTGGGGATCAACTCGACGGGCAAGGCCGATGCGATCGATGACGCTTCGATCCGATCATTGGATCGCACGTCAGCACGAGATTTGTTGTTGCTGGCGGCCTGCTATGACCAATCGACCGATTCAACCTTCATGTCGCGTTGGAACTCGCTGCGAAAACACCTGCGATATGGAAACATGTCGTCCAAAACGACCTTGTTCGGTGCGATTGTTTGGTCGATCTTGGCGATCATTTTTGTTGGCTGGCTGTTCCCGCCCACCACGCTTGCTGAGGGTGGCCGCGACTTGACCGCACTTTGGTTGTTGCCGCTGTTGTTGGTGATCGGTTGGTTGCCGCATTGGATCCGGGTGATCAAGTGCCAAATTGCCGCGTTGGGCATGCACCGACACATGCGAGTCGGAAAACGCGAAACCGGATCGATGCGAAAGGTGCTGCAGAGCATCCCCAAATCGGAGTTGGCCAGCCAACCGCTGCCTCGCTACGATCGCACCGACGATCGTTATGAATTGCTGCACAAGTTCCAAGGCATCCTTCGCAAACTTGGCTACACCGGAATCATCGTGTTGATGGACCGTGTCGACGAACCGCACATGACGGGCGGAAAACCCGAATTGATGCAGCGTTTTGTCTGGCCAATGTTGGACAACAAACTGCTAAAACATCCTGGCATGGGATTCAAAATGATGCTGCCTCAAGAATTGCATCGAGAAATTGAGCGTGAGACTCGAGAATTTCACGAGCGAGCAAGGTTGGACAAACAGAATGTGATCCCCGCGTTTCAGTGGACCGGCGAGGCCCTTTATGATCTGGCTCGGGCTCGCATGATGGCTTGTGCAGGCGACAACCAAACGCCTGAACCCAAAGATTTGTTTGAGGACGACGTCAGCTACCAACGGATGCTCTCGGCGTTCCAGTCGCTGCGGGTACCACGCCACCTGTTCCGGTTCCTGTACCGAGTGCTGGTGGATCACTGCAATCACTACACCGATTCGCAGCCCGAATTCAAAATCAAGGCAGAAACATTTGAATCCGCATTGGCGGTTTACGGTCGCGACAACGACCCCACGTTCACTTAGACGACGCTGACCAGGAAAATCGCCTTGTCAACCGCAGCGGACTGGGCGACGCTGCGGAGCATTTGCAGGCGGAAAATTGCGGCAAAGGCGTTCCCATCGCTACGCTCGCCAGAGCGCGGGTGGAGGCCGTCCGTTGCGAATCACCACCTTCTGGCGACGGTAGCTACCCGAAAACGCTTCGCAACGTCGCGGAATGAGGCTAGGGCTTGGTCATTAGCAATGGTTTTGGTAGGCTGTGCCTTGCGGCGACGCGTTTAAACTTAAAAATTAATTCAATCTGCGTTGGTAATGGCTTTCCATACCAACCCAATCGCAATGGAGAACGAACTAGGTGGGTACGAAACGAACGGGCAAAGGACGACGAAAAGTTGGACGTAAGAAACGCCGCATGCGAGCGAAAATTCGTCACCGCAAGAAATAATTCTCGCTGTTTTCATTAGGGCATGGCGAATGTGGGCAGCTTTACTGTCACCGCCCCCCTCTCTCTTACCCATCCGACGGACACGCTTGTCCGTCGCCGGGGCCAGCAGAGTCCTTTAGTGGACTCTTTTTTTATGCCCCTACAGTGCCTGCGGGACCAACCGCGTGGTTTTTAGCGCGGAGCGGGACGAGCTGCTCATTAAATTTCGAACGTTTTACTCGCCGCAACCGGGCGGCTTGCGCCGCACCGCTACCCAGGCAAATCGCAACAGGCCCTCCGATCTTTGCCACGCAATCGCTACGGCGACGCAGTTAGGCATCGTCGTCTAACTGTGCCAATGCGTCCTCGTACCGTTTGCGAACTTGGTCGAGATCGACGTCGACCTCCGGAAACTGAGGATCCATCTCTTCGAGCGTTTGGCAGACGATGGCGGAAACGGCGGCGTTGCGGTACCACTTTTTGTCGGCCGGGATCACGAACCAGGGGGCCGCCTTGGTACTGCATTTTTCGAATGCGGTTTCGTAGGCCTCGCGGTACGCATCCCATTGCTGACGCGCGTCATAGTCGCCCAGATTCAGTTTCCAGTGCTTCTCAGGACGATCCAGCCGCTCCTTGAAACGCTCTAGTTGCTCGGCTGGACTGATGTGCAAGTAGAACTTGACGATGCGAGTCCCATTTTCGGCAAGCAACAACTCGAACTGGTTGATCATCTCGTAGCGTTTGCTCCAAACGCGTTTGGGCACCAAGTCCTCGACTCGCACGACCAACACGTCTTCATAGTGCGATCGATTGAAGATTGACACCTGGCCGGCCGCGGGCGTGCACTGATGAATCCGCCACAGAAAGTCATGCGATCGTTCGATCTCGGTGGGCACTTTGAAGGGGAACGTACGAACGCCTTGCGCGTTGAGGTGCCCGAACACCTTGCGAATCACACCGTCCTTGCCTGCGGCATCAGGAGCCTGCAGCACAATCAGCAACGACTGTTTACCCTCGACGTACAAGCGATACTGCAAGTCTCGCATCTTGGCGATGGTATCGGCAGTAAAGTCGTAGGCGTCTTGTTTATCGTCAAAGGGGCCGTCCGGTTCGGTAGCGATCTTTTTCAAACGGACCGTCGTACCGGGTTCAACGATATGTTTTTTGACAAAATCCATCTGAAAAACCTCGTTGAATTGGACTGGAATCGCGGATCATTCAAACACGCAAGTTAGCCTCGACGTATCTCGGACCCTTTAAAGCGGATGGCGATACGAAAGACTTTTTTCTGGCGGCAATGCACCTCGCCCGTTGTCAAATCCACTCGCACCGGAATCTCATCGCGGTGCAAATCGACGCTGGCGTGAAAACCACGCTCTGAGAACACGTCAATCAGCATTTTAAGCGCGATGGGGTTCTCGAGGATCGAATTTTCAGTATTGATACTACAGTATCCTGAAATGGCATGCCGAATCACGATCGGCATCATCTTTGATTCGATCAACTCAATCACTTGATGAAACAGTTCGGTCTGCTGCATCTCGTAGGCATCAAGCCGGACGACCAGATCCCGGCGGGCATGCATGATGATGTCACTGGCGACCGGAAGATGGTTCAGCGCGTGAAAGGTTCGCGGATCGAGTTCGAGTGAACTTTGGTATTCCAATTCGCGCAGAATGTTTTCTTGCACCACCTCGAGCGGAGCTTGTGCGTTGATGAAATGGAAGTGAAAGATCTGCTTCAACGAGACGAGGGCATCGTACGTCTGTTCTTTGAACACCCGGTACCGGTTGCGAGCCAGATCGACGTTGAAATCAGTAGGCCGCTCTTCCCATAGCGTTCCGATCCCGGTGCGTTTGACCTCTTCGTTGTGCGAGATGACTTGACGGCCGCGATGCAATTGTCGCTCGATGCTCTCGGACTCTTCGACAAACAGCACCATGATGTGAAATTGTGGCTGTTTGAAATGGACGACGTGAGGCGTATCCGCGAACTCACGCCGCAACGCCTTCATTTCGTCGTACAGCATCTTCAAACATTCGACCTGCACTTTGGTTCGCGGGTAGCCATCCAAAATGGCGCCGGTGCGATGTTCGGGCTTCAGCAATTCGCGAAATAGAATGCCGACGACCTCGCGATCCCCCACCATCCCGCCTCGCGCTTTGATCGCTTCCGCTTCGGGGCTGCTTAACAGTTGGCTAACGACGATCGGCTCGGACGAAATGTCGCGAACTTTGCGGATAAAGTCCGAGTTGGTTCCCTTGCCCGCGCCGGGGGCACCGCCAAGCAGAATCAGTTCGCGGGGAAAATGCAGGTTTTCACGACCATATTCGGCCTCCAACCGCTTCCATACCGAGTTAAAAATTAACTGGGCATCTTTGACTTCCAAGTCCGTGGTCTTGATCTTTGGGTCGAGTTTTTCGGGCAAGGAAGCGCTCACAATTCGATTCAATAAAAAAATGCAGAACGGGACGATGGCCCTAGGATAACCAGTTTACCAGAACGGTCACGGCCCCTCTGCGTTGAATCGTTTTGGGCGAGAATCAGCGACGATAGATCGATTCTGCGTTGATTTGGATCATATTGATCGCCTCTTGATACTCGGCAACTCCTTTGACGACCACCGTATCCCCCTTTTTGACCCCCAGCATCGTTTGTGCGTCACGGGCAATCAATTCACCGGACTCGTCCACAAAACGCACCACCACTTTGGGTGCGTTCTTCAATTTCCGCTTGCAAAATGGACAATTGTTCGCGTGATCGGGATCGCCGGCCGCATGTTCAGCATCGGGCAATTCGGACAACACAAAGGTGGCCTTGCCCGGTTCAAACGGATCCAGATCACCGGCGTCAATTTTACCCGCCAACACGACTTCGCTAGCCGCTGCGATGTCGCCCGCCGCGTCGTTTGCCACTGAATCGCCGCTCGTTACTTCATCTGCCGCTGAATCCCCTTTGTCCGAATCGCCTGCGTCCGCATCCGCCGCCGCTTGCTGTTTGCCGCTGATGGCTTCCTTGAACTCGGTCGGGGTGATCGCCCCCGGCGGTTCGCTAGAGACCAAGAAAGGCGACGAAACCGATTCCGAATTGGAAACCGGCGAGTCGCCACACCCCACCAAGGTCAGAGCCAGGCAGACGGAGAGTGACGCGGTCAATTTGGCAAAAAGTGTCATGGATCGATTCGAAGTCAAAGTGATGACGAACGTTTAATGCTGGAGGAAGCTTGTTGGCGGAACTATTTCTTGGTCGCATCGACCAAGTCGGTAAGGGTTTTGATCGATGCATCCACCGATTCTGCGACCTCACTGTATTCTTTCCCCGCTTTTCCCTGTTTGTCGTGGACGCGTTCATCCACGGTGCCAAACGTATCAAAGAGAGACTCGATCGCCTCGGCGGCTTGTTTCTTTTGCTCGTCCGAAAGCGACGATTGATTGACCTGCGTTTCGATGTGCTCAAGCAGATGCCCAACCTCGTGTAGCGGCCCATCCGCCTGCTCGACATTCCCGGCAGCGAATCCATCGCGAATTTTGTCTCGCATCTCGGAAAGCAATTTCACGCTCTCAGCATAGCTGTCAGGCATCTCGGCTTCGTCCAAATGCACCAATGCATCGGCGTCCAACCCCGCCTTGTCCGCATCGATCACTTTGACAGCCCCATGGTCGTGACCATGATCATGACTGTGATCGTGTCCGTGGTCATGATCGTGCCCATGATCATCATGATCATGATCGTGATCGTGGTCGTCATGCCCTTGGGGATCCACCACCGCGGTTGGCGTGTCGTCGGTTGCCGGCTTGCTGCATCCCGAAACAAATGCAAGGTAACCAACGGCGACCACAGCAACGGTTAATTTGGCAACGTGTCTCATGAGTGCGTCTTTGACTTTGGAAGGTAGTTTGGGTGTGTTGTGTTTTCAGCAGGAAGCGAAAGAGGCGGCGAGGGAGGGCAGACGATTCGTTCTTGCGAAACTTCCATCCCTGAGCCGCCAAGGTAATACAGCCCACTCTGTACGATTCTCAGCGGCAATGAGTTCACCGCTCACGTCATCCCCCGCTTAGACCGTTTTCTTGCGTCGCAATCGGAGGTTGGCGAGGAACGAGGGGTGCCTCGCCACACGGTCACGGTTCATCGGAGTTGGCCGGCGTTTTCTCAGGCGAATCCTCCGTCGCCGGGGCGTCATCGGCAGCCGGTTCAGCCGTCAATTCGTCGAGAAACCGCTGCAATCGAGGCTTGTGGCTTTCTTCGGCCAATTCAATCGCTTCGGTTTGGGTCGCAATCGCAGCCGCCTTGTCACCTAACGCGAGTTGCAGATGAGCGATCGTATCCATCACAAACGGTTTCAATTCGCCTGCATTCGGCAAAATTGACTGTGTTTTCTGTAAGGTCGCACGAACCGTTTCTTGATCGTTGATTTTCCCGGCGGCGGCATAGCGTGCGACCGTCCACCCCAAACGATTGACCGCTTCTGCGTCGAGCGATTCATCATCGAGCCATTGAGTGACGTGAGCGGTCAATTCGTCCGCTCGTGATTCATCACTTGCCAACACTTGTAATTTGACCATTTTCATCTGCGACACGCGGTTGGCAAGTTTGCCGTCGGCAATGTAACCATCCAATAGCTTGAGCGCCTTGTTGGGTTTGTTGCTCCGCATCGCTTTGACGAATTCCTTGAAAACCATGTCGGCGCGCTGTTCTTCTTTGAATTCTTCGGCAAACGCTTGGCGATCCCAATCGTCGTTGACCACCTTGGCCAACGGCTCGTCCATCGACATCGGGTGACCGATCCATTCGATAAGCCCGCTTTTTCCCACGATGAAGGCGCAGGGAATCCCGCTTTGGCCGGCCGCTTCCATATACGATTTAGAGGTCGAGCGATCGGGATCGGTGGTTAGGCAATAACTGCGAGTCAGATCCTCGAACGTTTGGGCCGAGTCGTCGCTTGCCTTGGCTCCAGACACCTCGCGCTCGAGAAACTTTTCAATGGTTTCGACGGGCTCGCTACTGACGCTGACGATTTGAACCCCACGATCGGCAAATTCCTTTTGCAGGCCAACGACATGAGGCATGGCTGAGATACAAGGTCCACACCAAGTCGCCCAGAACTCCACCACATAGACCTTGTTCTTTTCGAACGTGGTCACCTCCGAAAACGCTCCATCACCATCGTGAATCCAGTACTCGATGTCCAAAGCGGGGGCTTCCGAACCGATTGTCAGCGGCTCGATCGTCGGCTCTTGGACTGTGCTCTTTTCGTCCGCGTGCTTTTCGTCTGCCTGCGTTTCTTCGAGCTGCGGCTTGCTGTCGCTGTTGTCCGTGGTTTTGCCAGCATTCTCGTTCGCCGTCTGTGCTGACACGACCGGCATGGTTGTCAATGTCAGGGGCAAACAAACGAGAAGGTTCAACAGAATCAATCGTTTCATGAAATTTCGCATCGCTCGAGGAGGGGTGGAAAATGGTGGAAGTGACGACCATCGGCGCTGGACCGAGATCGGATCCGGACCGAAATTATAGCGGCGGATTCCCAAAGTCGATGGCATCGAGCGTCGGCGGCCGAAAGGGTGACCAACGCTGCGGGGCTGGGCACCGTCCTCTCGGCAATCGCCCGCCCCCCGCTTTTGCAGCCGCATTCGGACGGCGCCGGATTCCCCGACTGTCCAACTCGAAAGCGTTAAAACCATTAGCAAGAACCTTTTTGGTCCTTTTGTGCGGATTATGCCATTTGGTTCAAGAATAGCGGTTCGCCAGACCGATGATGCTTGTGAGACAACCTGTGAACTGAATCGTTTACTGAGAAACACGCCCGAGTATCTTGACGGCGTGCTATCGAGGACTTAGACTCCAAAAGCGTTTAAGTTGAAACTAGCAAAGGGTTTAGAGCGATTACCGGAAACGGGATCGTGTTCTCAGGGAGTCACGTGTGACCAAGAAAGATATCGTGCGAACGATCTCGGAAGAGGTAGGACTGACTCAACAGCAGACGAAGGAAATTGTACAAAAGACCTTTGACGCCATTGTTGATTGCTTGGTACGAGAGCGGAGGATTGAGCTTCGAAACTTTGGAGTTTTTGAAGTCAAACCGCGAGCCGCTCGCAAAGCCCGCAATCCACGTACTGGCCAACAGGTCGAAGTTCCCAGCAAGCACGTCGTGACGTTCAAGCCGGGAAAGTACATGGAACTGAAAGTCCGCGACCTGGATGAGGAAGAAATCCGAAAAACCGAATCCGCGAGAACGGATGATCCCGCACGCCACGAAGTTCCTCTCAATCACACCGACCAAAAACCTGCCGTCAAACCAGATGCCCCGACCGGCAGCTGGGGCGAAGGCTAACTGAAAAACGCACACGAATATCTGACTTAGACCGTTCATGGAGGAACGTTCGATGCGACGAATCTTGCAACTCACCGTGCTGGCTGTAGTTTTGACCACCACGGTCGGCTGCTTTGTGCCGATCTACTCCGCTCGGCCAGAACGCCGTGTACAACAATTGCTGTACACCTCCGAAGACTTGCGTTCGCTCGTCGACGAATGGGAACGATTCTGGTTCCTCGAGTCGCCCAGCCATATGACGCCCATCCGGACGCATGGCGGGATTATGTAATCCCTTTTGCTTGATGGCTCACGCCGCTATCATTGCCGGCATGAGAAACACCAGCAAACTGCAATCGAAATTCGCGCCCCACTGCGGCGTTTCCCGGTCGCCGATCGAGGCAATCGCGATCGGCTTGATGGCGATCACGCTGTTGATCGCCGGTTGCGGAAAATCCGCCACGGATTCCGTTGAACCTGCCGCAGGGAACTCATCCGCGGTCGCGACGTCGGAGGCTGCCGAAGCAGACACCATCGAGGTTACGGTGGTGATCCAAGGCAAAGACGCAACAAAAGAGTTCACGCGCACGGACATTCCCGCCGGGGCGACCGTCGAACAAGTGATGCGTTCCATCGATGAAATCCCCATCACGATCACCGGATCCGGGGTCACCGCATTCGTCAGTGAAATCGATGGCGTTTCAACGACAGCCACCGAAGGCTGGAAATACAAGATCGATGGCGTTCATGCAGAAAAAGGTGTCGGCAGCACCGAACTTGATGCTGCGGCAACCATCACATGGGCCTTTGGTTCCTACGAAGACGAATAACCAAAGACGCGTCTCGCAATCCGCATCCGTGACGGTTACGACCGAAGTTTGCTTCGCAATTCGGGGATGATCTTTAGCGGAACAAACTTGGCCAATTGCTCGTCATCATCGCTCAGTTTTGCGATCTGTTTCAGCAGCGAACTGCTGATGTGAGCAAACCGCTCGTCCGCCATCAAGAACACGGTTTCGATGCTGGGATCTAATTGGTGATTGGCCATCATCATCGTGAATTCGCCAGCCGTGTCGGTCAGGGGGCGGATTCCACGCACCATGATGTTGGCATCGACGCTGCGAACAAAATCGACCGCCAACCCGCTAAAGACCTCGACACAAACATTCGAGAAGTCATGCGTGACATTCTCTAATAACGCCACACGCTCTTGAGGATCAAACAGTGGCGTTTTGTCGGCGTTGATTCCGATGCCGATGATCAATTTGTCAAACAAACGCGATGCCCGCTCAATCACGTGCAAGTGCCCCAACGTGACCGGGTCAAACGATCCGGTGTAAACGGCGGTATGTGGTTGTGGCATCGGTTGCTGCTTTCGGTGGTTTCAAAAGATTCAATGGAGGCGGAGAGATTTTTCCAGCAAGGTCGTTTAGCCAGTTCGATGTTTAGCCTGTTCGCTGCTTAGCCGGTTCGATGCTTAGCCAACACGTCGCTTAGCAAAACGAACGCACGACCGTGACCAATCGCTGAAGATCTTCTTCGTTATTGTAGGCATGAATACTGGCGCGAACCCCGTTGCCACGGCAACTCAGCACGACATCCTGCTCTAATCCGCGACTACGAATCGCCGCGGGTTCAGCACCGGCCACGGAAAAGTTAACAATGCCGCTGCGGTTTTTCGGATCCTCGGCAAGCGAGCTCTGGACTCCCAACTCGCGAAGCAATCCGTCCAACCGGGTTGCCAGAGTGACGACCCGATCACCAATCGCTTGATCGCCGTGACACCGCCGTACCGCCAAGAACATTTCTAAACTTGCCGACAATCCGCCCAGCCCGACCATGTTGGCCGAACCGGCTTCGAATCGCGCCGCCTCGTCACGCAATTCAAGCTTGGGGTCATTGTAATTGTACGAGTTCTTGACGCTGCCCCAGCCGACATTGCCGACGCGAATTTTCAACAAATGTTCACTGCGAATCATGGCGATTCCCGCGCCCTCGGGACCTAGCAACCATTTGTGTCCGTCGGCCGCAAGAAAATCGACAGGCACTTTTTCGAGATCCAAGGGGAACATCCCCAATCCTTGGATCGCGTCAAGAAAAACCAAAATGCCTCGCTGATGGGCCTGGGCCACCAACTCGTCAATGTCCAGCCGAAATCCGCTAGCGTAGCCAACCCAGCTGACCGCAATCATTCGCGTCGATTGATCCGCCGCTTCAATCAGATCGCTGATCCGGACCTCGCCGTTGTGACGCGGTACGATCCGCACCTCGACACCACGCGACTGCTGGTTCAACCACGGGAACAAATTGCTCGGAAACTCGCCGTCGGGAATGACGACGCTGTCGCCCGGTTGCCATGGCCAGCCCTCGGCGACGATGTTGATGCCGGTCGATGTATTTGGGACCAAACAGATTTCGCGAGGGGAACAATGGAGCAGTTCGGCCGAATCTTGCCTTAATTTCTCGTTCCGGGCCGCCCATGTGGGCCAAACAGTGTCGCCCAGTTGTGAGGCTTGGGCCAGGAAATTCGACATCGCGGCAAAGGCCGCTTGGCTGAGTGGCCCCACGGCGGCATGGTCAAAATAGGCGAATTTTGCGGTGATTGGCATCTGGCTCCGCCACCACGCCCACGGGTCCGATTGGATGGCATCGAGCCACGCCGAGGAGGAAGCGTTGTCACAATCGGACCCGATCTGCAAATTTCTTCCCTGACTTCCTGTGTTTTTTGTCGCCATTGTCCCACTCCTCGAATTAACCTGCAAAGATCATTTTTGATTTCAGAAACATCAATTTAGCTAGCAGGCCCCGGTCTGGGGAACACGGCCAAGAGTAACTATACTCTGTGTCATTCCCAGAAGCCCCCGTTTATCCCATCACGCTGCTCCATGCTCCATACACGAGGTTATTGATGCCAAAGGCGCTCTGTTTGATCAGCCTTGTGGCATCGATCCTGATTCTAGTTCTGTTTCTAGCAGATGCCGTGATGGGGCTAATAGGGATGCATGAAGTTGCTCCCATGCGATCCGCTAGCCTGCTGATGGACATCACCTTCGTCGTCATCGGCGGTGTGATGGTCTACCTGAGCTGGACCACCTATCGCGAACAGCGATAACGAGCGGCCGTCCGCCGACGCAGCAATCGATAGGGCTGCATTTCGCGGATCCCCCCAAGACCAAGCCGTTGGGGGCTGATCTCATCTACTTTGGGGAGCGCTGCGGTATCTGCGCAGTGCCGGTTAGGGTCGCGATGCTTTTTGCCGAGTAACATCGATACAGGGTTCCCCCTTATTCGCATGTCCCTTATTCGCATGGACTGTGCGGCAAATCGGTCGACACGGATCCCCCGAGGCAGCAATCCTAGAAATGCTTGCGGATCCTTCACAAAACGTTCATGTCGATCCGCTAAGATAGCCGTCATCGAGATGATCTCGTTCCATTGACCCCATTCAATGACGTCCTGCCTCGCATCCTCCGTTTCCCTGCTCAAAGTCCAACCGCTATGCGTTCACGCTTGATCCCGTTGTTTGTTTTCGTCGCTTCCGTTTCTCTGTCGCAATTGGCGTTTTCACAGATGATTGTCGCCCACCGTGGCGCGTCGCATGACGCCCCCGAAAACACCTTGTCAGCCTTTCGACTCGCTTGGAAGCAAAACGCCGACGGTGTCGAGGGAGATTTTTATCTGACGGCCGATTCAAAAATCGTGTGCATTCACGACAAAGACACCAAGCGAACGGCGGGCAAGAAAATCGTCGTCCAAGACTCGACGCTCGCCGAACTTCGCCAACTCGATGCCGGCAAGTGGAAAGACGCGAAATGGGCGAACGAGCCCATCCCAACCTTTGCCGAAGTCCTGCAAACGGTGCCCGAGGGTCGCACCTTTGTGATCGAAATCAAGAGCGACGAACGCATCGTCCCCGTTTTGAAATCGGAACTGGACCGCTTGGATCACGCGAACATCAACCTGTTGATCATCAGTTTCAATGACAAGGTGATCGCCGACTGCAAACGTTTGCTTCCGAACGTGAAATCGCATTGGTTGACCAGTTTCAAACAGAACAAGGCCACCGGCAAATGGACTCCGACCGCAGACCAGATCGCCAAGACCGTCAAAAAATCGGGCGCCAGCGGCGTGGGCATGCATGGAAACACCCAAGTCATCGATGCGGCCTTCATCGCGGCGATGAAGCAGGGCGGGTGTGACGAATTCCACGTTTGGACGGTCGATTCGCCCGCCGACGCCAACTACTTTTCCAAGCTGGGCGCCTTTGGCATCACCACCAATCGACCGGCGTTCATTCGCGAAGCTCTGGAAACAAAAACAGCAGCGAACTAGCAGGCCCCCCAACGAGCCGAACCGTGAAGACGCGGACTGCGACGAAACGCTTCGCGAGCTTCGCAGTGCCTTAATTCGCGGCGTTTTCGTTTCGCGATGCTAGATTCATCGGTTGATGGCCGCGCAGGAATTCCTCGGCGGCCATCTCGCGTTTTCCCGCCGGTTGTAAACGCACGATTTGCACCCAATCGTCTTGCGAGGCGACCTTGAAACGTCCTTCGCCGTCCACTTCGACGGTGCCCGGGGATACCCCGGCGGGCACGGCGTCGAGCCGCTGGACCTGTTTGATGGCGACGCGAATCGGTTCGTCTTTTCCGGCCACGGGAACAAAACAGAATGCGATCGGCCAAGGCTGCATGCCGCGAACATGGCAATCGATCATCCGAGCTGGTTGGTTCCAATTGATTTCCGCTTCCGCTTTGGATAACCGAGCGGCGCGGGTGACTTTGGTTTTGTCTTGCGGCGTACCAATCGGGCTGGATCGATCCCACGTTGACAACAATTCAACCGCCTCGAGTGTCGCCTGGACACCGATTTTCGCGAGTCGGTCCTCAAGTTCGCCGGCAGTCTCATCGTCCGCGATCGGCGTCTGACGCGTGGCCAAGATCGGACCTCCGTCGAGCCGCGGCGTCATATGAATCACCGAAACGCCCGTCACCGCATCACCGCTAAGCAGGGCACGCTGGACGGGCGCCGCGCCGCGATAGGCGGGCAACAGCGACCCATGCAAATTGATCCCTCCAAGCGGAGCGGTCGCCAATGCCGCCGGCTTCAAGATTTGCCCATAATCACAGACGACCAACAAATCGGCAGCGACGCGGTTCAGCCGCTCGACTGCGGATTCGTCATTGATGCAGGGCGGATCAAACAACGGCAAATTGTTTTCGGTTGCCCATTGCCGCACAGGCGACGGCGGAGCCCCCTTGCGACTTTTGACGGGCGGTTGTGGGCGAGTGACCACCAAGACGAACTCGTGACCGGCGGCCCGCAACGCTTCCAAGGACGGAACCGCAAACGGACCGGTCCCCATCGCAATGATTCGCAGCTTGTCCGAATCAGGCATATCGCTCTCTCCATTGGTCCAAACGTGCCAACAGATCGGCATCCGACGGGATCGCGCCGGCCGATTGCTTGGACCGGAAATCGGTTTCCAGTTCGTCCAACGCGCCGGCGAACTCGTTGCGTCCTTCGTCACTCATCCGATCAAAAAACAGCACCCCATCAAGGTGGTCGTTTTCGTGTTGCAAGACACGTGCGAGGAACCCGTCGACGTTGCGTTCGATGGAATTCCCATTGATGTCATACGCACTCAACCGGATCGCCTTGGGACGCTTCACTTGGCCGTAGATTCCCGGCAAACTGAGACACCCTTCCTGTTCGGATTCGTTCCCCCGCGGCATCTGCAGTTCGGGATTGATCAGCACCAATTCCTCGCCTTCGCCTTTGACGCCCGACGCATTGACGACAAACATGCGTAGCGGCAGATCGACTTGGTTGGCGGCTAATCCCACGCCCTGAGCCGCATACATCAAATCGAGCATTTCGTTGGCCAAGTCCTTCAGCGCCTGGTCGACGCGTCGGATGGGAGAGCTTTTCACACGCAACGTAGGGTGCGGGTAGGGGATGATGCTGAGCGACATGAGCAGATTAGGGGGGACGCGAAGGAAGCCGATACCTTTGAAATTGATCGCTAATTGGCAGTAGCGCAAGGGTAAAGCATGATCGAAAAGGCTCACTTTGGGCAGGGGACTTTGCAAAACCAGGGCGAAACGCCGACTAGACAAACCGCATCGATTGGGGGACCATTTGCCCATGCTAAACCAACGAACCAGCGAACTATTCATGCAACTCGCAGCCGACGCATCGTCGCTGCAGTGCGTGGTTTCGGAGATTGGCGGCGGATCGGTCCTGGACGCCGGCATTCATACTCGCGGTTCACTTGGCGCCGGAATCAACCTCGCGCGATTGTGTATGGCTGGGAAGGCCGAAATTATGATCGCTCCGTGCGACGCCGCGGTGTTGGGCAGCAACAATGCCGTTTTTGTCTGCACCGACGAACCCGTCAAAGCATGTTTGGCAGCCCAATATGCCGGATGGCCTGTGCAAACGGATCACTATTTCGCGATGGGCAGCGGTCCAATGCGAGCGGCGCGAGGCCGTGAAGCAACGCTATTGGAACTGGATTTGGTCGAATCCACCGACACCGTGGTCGGAGTCCTCGAGTCGGACCAATTGCCCGACGCCGAAGTGATCGCAATGATCGCGGAACAGTGCAGCGTCGCCGCCAACCAAGTCCGTTTGGCAGTCGCACCGAGCAGCTCGCTCGCAGGCAGTGTGCAAGTCGTCGCGCGTGCCATTGAAACCGCAATGCACAAGTTGCATGAACTAAAGTTTGACGTCACCAAAATTGTCTCGGCCACCGGCCATGCTCCGCTGCCACCTCCGGCAAAACCAGGCGACATGGTTACCGGGATCGGGCGGACCAACGACGCCATCCTGTATGGAGCCACGGTTTCGCTGTGGGTCGACTGTGACGATGACGCTGTCGAAGCGATCGCAGCCAAAGTGCCGAGTCACACGTCGGGCGATCACGGGAAACCGTTTGCCGAAACGTTCAAACAATACAACTACGACTTTTACAAAGTCGACCCAATGTTGTTCAGCCCCGCTGTGGTAACGATCCATAACCTGCAAAGCGGTCGAAGTTGGAATCACGGCAAAATTGCCACCGCAGTGCTTCGTCAATCGTTTTCATCATGACGGGCAAGCGATTTCTAGTGCTTGGGTGCGGCCAGGGTTGGCATGCGAACCAACTGCGAAACGCCGCCGCCCAACTCGGTTGCGAGCTTCACGGATGTGACTATGAATCGCTGTTTGCTTCGATCCATCACGCGGCCTCGCCCGACCGCAATGCGGTCGATCTCGGTGCGGATGGATTTACTGCTACCGCAGTTTCGATCGACCAATACGATGCTGTCTTGGCCCGTACGATGCCGGCGGGCTCCCTCGAAAAGATCACCTTTCGACTTGCCATCCTGCATGCGTTAGCAAGCGATTGCGACCCGAGCAAACGTCCCGCTTCAGTGGTCAATTCACCACGAGGCCTCGAGATCGCGATCGATAAATTTGCCACGCTCGCTCATGTTCGCCGGCTTGGTTATCGAGTCCCTGAAACCATCGTGGTGCAGTCGCGGCCCGAAGCGATCGCAGCATTCGAGCGACTCGGCGGCGATTGCGTGGTCAAGCCGCTGTTTGGCGGCGAAGGACGCGGAGTGATGCGAATCCAAGACCCGCAGTTGGCGTGGTACACATTTTCGACACTCCAACAACTCGATGCCGTGTTTTACATCCAGGCGTTTGTTCCCCCTGGTGGACGCGACACCCGGTTATTGGTGATCGGAGATCATGTCATCGCCGCCCGCCGTGAGAACCTTGGCGATTTCCGCACCAATCATTCCCATGGCGCGACGACGACGCGAATCCACCCCAGTTGCGAACAGATCGCGATGGCCAAACAAATCACTGCGTCGATGGGATTGAGCTTTGCCGCGGTCGATCTGATCGATTGTGACGACGGCCAGCCGCGAGTGTTGGAAGTGAACGCGGTTCCCGGATGGAAGGGACTGCAACAAGTCTGCAGCGAGAATATCGCCACGCTGGTGATTCAAACGCTGATCGATGCGTGCCAGGATGCTCCGCACGAATCGACGAGTGAACTGACGATCAAGAGAACCCTACCGACGCCTGATCCCCATGAGGCCACGTCATGACCAGCCAAGTCAAAGATGGTAACGTCGCCGCCCGTTTGCGAATCATCCGCAGCTTGTCACCAGGCGGGATTGCGATTGCCGAACCAAGCGGGCCTCCGCGATCCGATGGATTGCGTCAGTATGAACTGACGACTTTCGAGAACCTCGACCAACGCAGTGACGAAATCGCTCGCGGGCTAATCGCTTGGGGCGTCAAACCGGGCATGCGATTGGCGATGCTGGTCCCGTTCGGCGGCCAGTTTATCGAACTTGTCTTTGCGTTGTTGAAAGCCGGCGTGGTCGCGATCTTGATCGATCCCGGTATCGGCCGCAAACATTTGGTGAAATGTCTCAGCGAGTCTCGTCCCGATGGGTTTGTCGGCATCCCCAAAGCCCAAGCGATTCGCAGCGTGCTACGCAGCCGTTTCCCGCAAGCCAAATGGAACGTCACGGTCGGCAAACGCTGGCTGTGGGGCGGACAAACGCTTGATCAAATTGCCAAGCGAGGCCGAGAAGCGTCCGGCGACATCCTGCCGACAGTCGAGCGAACCGACGCGGCGGCAATCATCTTTACCACCGGCAGCACCGGGCCGCCCAAAGGGGTGTTGTACACCCACGGTACGTTTCATGCACAAATCGACCGGATTCGCGAGCGCTATGACATTCATCGCGGTTCACGGGACTTGGCCTGTTTTCCACTGTTCGGATTGTTCGATGCAGTGATGGGGGTGACCACGATTATCCCCGACATGGATCCCACACGCCCCGCTGATGTGAATCCGCAACGGCTCATTGAAGCTGCGACGCAGTGGGAAGTCGACCAAGCGTTTGGATCGCCCGCCCTTTGGAACACGGTCGTCCGTTGGTGCGAAGCCAACAAAGTCGAGCAACCGTTTCCAACGCTTCGGCGTGTGTTGTCGGCCGGAGCCCCGGTTCCCGCCGCAACGCTGACCAAGCTTCGCAGTTTGCTCGATCCCGAAGTCAATATTGTCACCCCTTATGGGGCGACCGAAGCGCTTCCAATCGCCTCGATCGAATCACGCGAAGTGATTGCCGAAACGGGACCTGCTGCGGCCAAAGGCAAAGGGGTTTGCGTCGGCACCCGATTTGAAGGAGTCCAGTGGCGTGTGATCAAAATCAATGACGGTCCGATGACTCAGATCGACGAGACCGAAGAAATGCCGCAGGGCAAAATTGGTGAACTGATGGTTTCCGGGCCAATGGTGACCACCGAGTACGTCGTCCGATCCGATCAAAATGTGATGCACAAAATTCACGATGGCGACCGCGTTTGGCATCGTATGGGCGACGTCGGCTACTTGGACTCGCGAGATCGATTCTGGTTCTGTGGCCGCAAAGCCCATCGGATCGAAGCGGGTAATCGCACGCTGTTCACGATCCCCTGCGAATCGATCTTCAACTCGCATCCTCGCGTTTACCGTTCGGCGCTCGTCGCCCGCGGCGAACGTCCCAACCAAACGCCGGTGGTGATGATTGAGACCATAGATTGCCGGCAAAACAACGGCAAACCGATTGCCGACGCGGAAAGTCTTCGCAAGGAACTACTCGAATTAGCCGCTCGCAATCCGATCACACGCCGGATCGAAGAGATCATCATTCGCCGCACGCCATTGCCGGTCGATATCCGGCACAACAGCAAGATTTTCCGCGAACGATTGGCCGAGGAATTGCAAGCCGAAAGACGATAATCGGAGTCACAATTTCGCAAGCGATAGCGTGGTTCCGTTTTGGCGGCAACGATGATCGAGAGCTCTGCTTCGGTCGCCGGATCTGCGTCACCATTGCGACTTGGTCCGGCCGATAAAATCACATCGCCCTTGCATCAAGGGTCAAATTTGATGCTCGCAATCGGCTTGGAAAGCCGAGCGACAATCGTGGGCGGCATCGCCTATTCGTTGGTTTCGGGACGCAGGACCGGGAACAGGATCACGTCGCGAATCGAGCGTTGTCCGGTCAACAACATCACCAAACGGTCGATGCCGATGCCAAGCCCGCCCGCGGGCGGCATGGCGTAACGCAGCGCACGGACGAAATCGTGGTCCATCTTCGCCATCGAATCCTCTTCCTCTTGCCCCTGCAATTGAGTCTCGAATAGCTCTTGTTGCAAATCAGGATCATTCAGCTCGGTGTAAGCGTTGGCAACTTCCATCCCCAACACAAACAATTCAAATCGCTCGGCAATCTCGGGATTGTCTCGTTTGCGTTTGGTGAGCGGGCAGATGCTGGCCGGATAATCGATCACAAAGATCGGACCTTCGAGCGAATCTTCGACCTTCTCTTCAAAGATTTCGTTGCGAATCACGTCAGAGTGCTTGTTCGCAGTTTCCAGCTTTAACTTCTTGGCGTATGCCATCACGCCTTCGTCGTCGGTGGGATCGATGCCGGTCGCTTTTTGGAACAATTCGGCATAGGTCGCACGCTGGAACGGCGGGGTAAAGTCGACCATCTTGCCATCGAATTCACGCTTGTAATCGCCTCCGGTGGCTTGGATTGCATCGCCAATAATTTGCTCGGTCAAATCCATCATCGACTCGTAGTCGCCGTACGCTTGGTACAGTTCCAACATCGTGAACTCAGGATTATGTCGCGGGCTGAGGCCTTCGTTGCGATACACTCGCCCGAGTTCATAGACACGTTCCATGCCGCCGACCATCAAACGCTTCAAGTGCAATTCGAGCGCGATCCGCATGTACAATTTCATGTCCAACGCATTGTGATGCGTCATAAAGGGACGTGCCGCTGCGCCACCGGGAATCGTGTGCAGCGTCGGTCCTTCGACTTCACAGAACCCATCATTGTCGAGCGTCTGCCGGATCGACTTGACAATCCGCGTGCGATTCAAAAACGTGTCGATCACGCCATCATTGAACGCGAGGTCGGCGTAACGCATCCGCTGACGCAGATCCGGATTGGTCAAACCGGCATGCTTTTCCGGTGCCGGCTCGAGCATTTTGGTCAAGAAGAACAATTTCTCTGCGAACACGGTCAATTCACCCGTGTTGGTTCGGCCCAGTCGTCCTTCGGCCCCCACGAGGTCACCGAGGTCAAAGAGTTTGGCGAGGTCGAAATCCTCTTCGCCCACCTGGTTCTTGCCGATGAAGATTTGGATGTTTCCGGTCCAATCCTTCAGATTCAGAAAGATCAGCTTTCCGGTGGGCCGAGCCAGCATGATCCGGCCAGCGACTCGCACCTTCGGGCCGACTTCTTCGCCCGGTCCGTTGTCGGTTTTCCATTGACGGTAATCGACATCCCCCGCGTCGAAATCGGGCAGATCGAGGGTCTTGCCGTCCTTGGTCACAAATTTGACCTGATCGGCCAGTTCACGGCACTGGGAAATCAATTTTCGATCGTCAAATCGACTGCCGTACGGATCGATGCCTCGCTCGACGAGCTGATTCAATTTGTTTCGGCGAGCCACGCGTGGGTCGGTAGCGTCTTCGCCGGAAGCATTCGGTGCGGGATCGGGTGTTTGATTCATCAGTGGTTCAAAGTGGACAGGACAGAAAGGGTCGGAAGATCAAGCGAGCTGATCTTCGCTTTTGAAAGGAATCGACAGTCATCGACTTGGCGAGAATTGTCGGTACGAATCGGGTTTTACGCAACCACGATAGCGATCTTGATTCGCAGAACCCAATCTCGGTATTGCTAAGGCATGACGAACGCTCACTAATCTCTCGCTTTCCACCCATCCGAGTGCCCCATGCACGGCCCCGATTTTCGCCACGACTCGCCCGCCGAAGCATCCAAAAAACAAGCTTCGATCGTCGTGGTCGACCCCAGCCCGCTGTCGTTAATCGCCACTGCAGGGGTGATGCATTCGCGTGGCTACCAGTGCATTTGTGCCCGGACCGCCGATTCGGCGATCGAAGCATTGAAGATGGGGAATCAGGATTTGGTGCTGTGGGACGTCGCCGATGATGCCGCCGCGGTACTGGAATCGATCGAAAGCATGCGGCAAATCCCAGGCTACGACGCACTATCGGTGGTCATGATCGCCGAAAACCGCTGGGCGGGACTCGAGAAAAAAGCCGAAGCGATGAAGGTCCCCACGCGATGTCTGTTTAAACCGATCGACCCCAACGCCTTGCTAGCGGTGGTCGATCACCTGCTGTGGATGCCGTCGCTGATTGCCGCCCATCGCCGCCGCGGCAGCAAACCGAGCCGATTGGGATGGATCACGCTGTAGGCAACAATCAGCCCCCACAGTCAACGTTCACTCCGTCGACGAACCTCCAATGCCATCTCCTTTGGGTAGCGTTTGCGACGCGTGGCCCGTCTGGTTGCGGCGAGTGAAGTAAAACGTTCGATTTTGACCGGGCGGCTCGCGCCGCTCCGCTATAAAAAACACCCGGCTGGCGCCCGAATCAATGGCATCGGGCGAACCTAGTCAATAATTCTGGACTTGCGATCCGCCGGCTCGTTCTGCTATCTGCGAGTGTGGATTTTGCCCGCGGGCGTTTCCACCGTGACATTAAGCTTCCTTCCTCGCGAGAACCACCATGTTGGCACGTGCATTCGTCATCAGTCTGGAACGGGCCACGACTCGGTTTGAGCATGCGAAATCATTGCTAAGTCAATTGCCGATGGAGGCAGAGATTCTGCCGGCGGTTGATGGCAGCCAAATGAGCGACGCCGAAGTGGCCGCCTGTTACCAACGCCATGTTCACCAGCCCCGCTATCCCTTTGCCCTGCGTCGAGGCGAAATTGGCTGTTTCTTAAGCCACCGCAACGCTTGGCAAAAAATTCTCGATAGCGAACTCGACGCGGCGCTAATTCTCGAGGACGACGTGCTAGTCGACGGCGATCAGTTTCAAAGTGCGATTGAATTTGTTCGCGGCCACGCACCGAAGGACTCGTACGTTCAGCTTCCCGTGCGAAAAGTGCCTCGTGATGTGATCTCGCTGTCATCCCGCGGACCTCACCGCATGTTACTGCCCACGGTGACCCCACTCCGCACGTCGGGGCAATGGGTCACCCGCTTGGCAGCTAAAAAGCTACTGCGAGCGACCGAGACGTTCGACCGACCGGTCGACACAACGTTACAGATGCACTGGATTACCGACGTCCGTTTGTTGACGCTTGATCCATCGGGAATCCGCGACTTGACGACCGAACTTGGTGGCAGCACGATCGGCGTCGGAAAGAAGCGAAGTTTGACGCTTGAAAAAGTCTCGCGTGAATTCAATCGCGCGATGTACCGAGCAAAGATCGCCCGTTTGTCCAGCAAAGCGTGTGCTTAGCGAACGATCACAAGCACGCGGCCGATGATGTCGGACGATGTCGACGCTGAACCGCTTTCGTCGACGCTGCCCGCCACCGCCATGTTCGCGGTTGCCGAATTGAGTCGAACATACGGGCGATCGCTCAAGTGGCTTGCCAACGCATTGTTCCCGTTGACTCCCGCATCCAATTGCCACGATGTCGAATGCGTGACCGTCGTTGGATCGACGTCACGAAGCGATTGGATCATCGCGACCAACGGAGGATCGTTGGCGATCGTCATGCTGACCGATTCGATCCCTTGTTCATCGGCAATCAAACGCAGAATGAATTGATCGAGCTGCTTTGCGGGCGCTTCCAAGTACAACACGCTCGCGGAACTTGCACTCTCGTCATCCGCTTGGTTCTCTTTGGCAAAACGAACGACTTTCTCGCCAACCGCTTTACGGCTAGCCGAATCGATCCCAGTCAACTCCATCGCCGTTTCAACCGCACGCGTATTGCGGCCGTCCATCGTGCGGCGAACATCGAGCACCAACATCGCTTTGATCGCGACCACATCGGCGGTCGCGGGTTTGTCGTCGTGACGTTTGATCGCAGCTTCGGAGTCCATCGAATCTGGATTCGGGGTGACCGAAGCAATTTTCATTTCCGTCTGTTTGATCACAGCATCGTTGCTACTCGAATCGTGGTCGGATTCTTTGATCGCGACGCTACCGGGATCCGTGGATGCAATCGTCGCCGGCGCGTTGTCCGATGACACGGCATCCATGGTCGTTTCCGGCTTGATTTTGTTGTCGCCGGATGCATCGGCAATCATCGAATCAGGGTTCGCTGCAATCTCGGGACTCGGGCTCGGGCTCAAATCCTCTGCGGTCGCGACCTGGTCAATTTCGGGGTCAATCAACGCCACCGGGTCGACATCGACACCAGGACGGGTCGCAAAAAATGCAATCGCAAGCGAGGCGGCAATCGCCGCAAGCGGTGCCACGATTCGCCATACCGAAGCGCGTTCACGTGTGACCATCGGACTGGGTTGCTCGGACAATCGCATCACCGGGTGGTCATCACTTAGACCTTCGGCGCGACCACGAGCGACTGTCGCCTCGATCACCGATTGGGCAAAATTCGCTGGCAACGTGACATTGCGATCTTCGTCGCGGATCTGACGCAGCGATTCACGCAGCTGGATCAATTGCTCGAGTTCACTGGCGACGTTCGGATCATCACGCAGCATCTGCTGGACGCGTGCGCGTTCGTCAGCACTCAGCGCGTCATCCATGTAGGCGCTCAGCAGTGAATCGAGGATATCTTTGGGTACAGACATAGTTCTTTAGACCATAAATCTTTGCAGGCTCTGAAAGTCGTCCTGGCTTTCCATATCCGATCCGATGCTGTATCAGCAAGCAAAGTTCCCTGTTTCGCAACAGAAACCTACCAGAATCGATCTGACGATGCACCAAAAGCACGTGTATTTCGTCTTTTTAGCGAAATTTTGCTGAGTACGTCTGCCCTGGAACTGCGTTCGGATTCCTCACTGTCCGAAAGGGGAAATGGACCAGACGGGCTGGTAATACGACCCAGCCCCCCCACGAATGACCAAGACGCCTCCCTCCGCTGCTGCACCGCGGGTTTGTCACACAACGCTAGTAGCGGCATACGAATGCATCGCTTAGACGGCGTCCGCGGAGCGAGCCGTCCGGTTGCAGCGGGAAAAAACGTTCGAAATTTACCGGATCACCTGCCACTCTCGGCTATGAAAACCATCCGTACGGTGCCAATCTAGCTGGCATTGGGCGTCAGCCCTCGTTTTCCAATTTCCCCCCCAAAACGCTTTAAATGAACCACGACGAGATCCTGCGTGCCAACCGCAAGACTTATGACGCGATGGCGGACGCGAGAAACCCGCTTTGCCAGCCCGCTAAAGACAGCGAATTGGCCGATCCCCTCAAGACGCTCGATCCGCTCGGATGGCTCGGAAAATCAATCAAAGGGTTGCGTGTGCTGTGTTTGGCAGCGGGCGGTGGCAGGCAAAGTTCGCTGTACGCGGCTGCCGGAGCCGAGGTGACGGTCGTCGACCTCAGCCCCGCCATGCTGGAGCTGGATCGCCAAGTCGCTGCCGCACGCAGCCTTTCGCTGCGTATTTTGGAAACGACGATGGAAGATCTGTCGATGCTAAGACCGGCAGAATTTGACATCGTCGCTCAACCAGTCAGCACCTGTTACGTCCGCAACATCGGCGTTGTGTTCGAGCAAGTTGCCCGCGTGCTGCGTCCTGGCGGCCTGTACATTAGCCAGCACAAGAATCCCGTCTCGCTGCAGGCGAGTCCCGAGGCGACCGCCAACGGGTCGTATTGCTTCGAACACACCTATTACCGCGACACGCCGGTGCCGCCACCCAAAAACGCTTCGGCAACCGCAAATCGATTACGCGAAAGCGGAGCCGTTGAGTTCCTGCACCGCTGGGAACAGATCATTGGCGGCATGTGTCGCGCCGGATTTTCGGTCGAGGATTTGGTCGAACCCGTTCATGCCAAACGCGATGCGGCGGCGGGCTCGTTCGCACACCGCGCCCAATTCATCGCTCCCTACGTTCGCATCAAGGCGCGTCGTCAAACGGCGGGCGGCCAAGCCGTCTCGGATGTTAGCGGCAGCAAACTCTGGATTCCGGATTGATTCATTTTTACCCCCTGAGGAGCTTGCATATTGTGTCCGCGCACGAAAAAACGCAAGACGAAATCGTCTCGCGTTGTTGCGTTATTCACTGAGGAATCTCGACCGTTTAGCTAGGGTCGTCCGCCAGCGAGGCGTCGGCATCACTTTGTTTTGCGTATTCGTCGTTGCTGCTAACGATCCGATCGATCTCTTGCACCACCAGCATCGCGGTCTTCAATTCAAACGGCGAGAACCAGCGAATCGTACCGGTGTACTTGCTTTCGACGCGATTTTTCTGTGCCAATTGGGCCCATGACATGTTGTCCGTCAAATGCCAAGCGGCTGCTTGAGCGGTGTTCTGAGTGACCAAGCCGTTGCCGAGTGCTTCACAGACCAAACGCACCTTCGGGCTGTCGGTGAACTGTTCGATGGGAACGATTTTGTAAGCCATCTTTGGATTCGGGTCGGGCTTGCCATGTTCGAGACAGACGGTCACGACAGAGAGTTTTTTGACACGTTCGGGGGCAATGCGTTGGAAGCCGCCCATGCCGCCCATGCCGCCGCCTCCCATACCACCCATGCCGCCGCCACCCATACCGCCGCCGCCCATGCCGCCGCCCATGGCTTGACCACCGCCGCCCCCCATGCCGCCGCCCATGCCACCCCCCATGCCGCCCATGCCACCGCCGCCCATGCCACCCATGCCGCCACCAAATTGGGCAAGCACAGGCACGCCAGCGAACGCAGCGGGCAACTTGAGGTTCATCGGTTTGTCAGTCAAATTCTTGACCAACACATTGGCCTTGGTTGCATTGATCGGAATGAATTTGACGTCGATCTGTCCAGCATCCATTGCGGCGAACATCTCCGCTTGGATCGCCTCGTCGGCAACCGGCAAATCGTCTGCACGCAGCGATGCCGTCGTCACGACCAACAACATCAGCAAACAACCAGGCAACGCCAGCACGCTCGGACAATGAGAAGATTTGATCACGCTTAGGTTCCTATTCATCGATTCGCCTCATTGAAAATGAGGTGGGTAGACCGGGGGTGTGTCGACAGGCTATGTCGAGAAAAGCAGCATGTCGTTCGACAAATCGAGGCCAAGCGAATCATGCGATGATCGCAGTAGGACCTGAATTCCGAACGGTCACGAACGAGTTCTTGCCAAACAGACGCGTATTATCATAGTCGCATTTGCTGGTCGCACCAAATAAAAATCAGCGAACCACGAGCAAGAATCGAGCGGAATCAGCCAACGAATCCGCATGCGACCGCGTAAACCGAACAATCCTCGAAATCGGAAGTTTTTCGCAGGAATAGGGCCGACATTCCTTAAATCGGTTGGCTTTTCCTCGATGGCAATTAGGATGGCGGTTTGTTCGCTAGCTCGAAACGGATCCAGCTTTGGCAGTCCCAGCCGACTCGATCGGTTTGACTTGCGACCACGAAACAGCCTCGGCCCCCCCCCCCTTTCCGGAGACTGCTGATTCCGTACGACATCACCGCGGTCAGATTAGCCGTTTGGGTAATCGCCCGGCTCGGTGGTGTCGAAACCGTGGCTACCGCCAAAACGGTTCACGAAATCAGTCATCTCTACCCGCCAGAGGAATAGCCTGTTTCGAACTGTCATCGCTGGACGAGCCAGCGTGACGACAGACGAGCGAACATTGGCTCGTCTAACGGTCCCCCCATTCGTTTTCAGCAACGCATCACCCCCCCCTCAAGCTTTACTTCACGAAGGATCCTGTAACCGATGAAACGCAAGACCACCCTTTATTCCATGCTCTTCGCCGCGACTGCCCTAGGCATGTTGGTGGCTCCGATTCAGCATGGTACCGCCCAAGACAAAGCTGCCGAAAAAGCAGCCGAAGCCACCGAAGCTGCAACCGAAGCGGTAGCGGATCAGGAAAAGCCAAAGGCTGATAAACCCAAGGCCGACAAGAAAAAGGCAGACGCAGCGGCTAAAAAGGCGGCAGCCGAGAAAAAAGCAGCTCAAAAGAAGGCTGCTGAAGCAAAAGCAGCTGAGAAAAAAGCAGCCGAAGCCAAGGCAGCTGCGGAAAAGGAAGCTGCGATGAAGGCTGAAGCCGAAAAGAAAGCGGCTGCAGAAAAGAAAGCTGCCGCCGAGAAAAAGGCCGCTGCTGAGAAGAAAGCGGCTGCAGAAAAGGCTGCTGCCGAGAAGAAAGCCGCTGCCGAGAAAAAGGCTGCGATGGAAGCTGCTGCCGCCAAGGCCGCTGCTAAGATCGAAGCAGAAAAAGCGGCTGCTGCCGCTGCAGCTGCGGCAACCCCGGTCGCAACGCCCGCTGCTCCCGAAGCCGCACCAGCTCCGGCTCCAGAACCGATGGTCGAAGAAGCAGCCCCGGTGGCTCCCGAAGCTGCCGCTGCTCCCGAAGCCGTCGTGGCTCCGGTTGTGACCGAGCCCGCTCCGATCGTTTACGAGGAAACCGCAGGCTGCTGTGGCGAAGTGATCGTCGAACCAGCTGGTTGCTGTGAGCCCGCCCCAGTAGTTTGCTGCGAGCCAGCCCCTGTCTGCTGTGAGCCTGCACCGGTTTGCTGCGAGCCAGCTCCGGTTTGCTGCCCACCCGCTCGCAAACATTGCGGATTGCTGCACCACGTTTTTGGTATCTTCAACTAAGTCGTTGACGACATCGAATCGTTCCAAAAAAGAAACGGCCTGCGATGAATTCATCGCAGGCCGTTTTTTTATGAGAGGGATCGCATTTGGACGCACGCTCGCGGTCATGATGTGCCGCGTGATCGCGACGGAACTTAGACCGCTCCGGATTCCAGTGACGCGGCAAACGCCTTCTTCAGCCGCTCGGTCGCCACATCCGCCTTCTCGGTGGCAATCACCGCATTGACCTGCAGTTCGCTGGTTCCAATCATCTCGATGTTGATCCCTAGATCCGCAAGCTGTTTAAACAGAATGGTGCCCACATGCGTGTGGCTACGCAGTCCAATACCGCTGACCGTGATTTTCGAAATGTTGGTACCGCTCTGGATATCACGCATCCCATGCTTCTTGCAAATCTCGGTGGCAACTTTGACACCTGCGTCGATCGCATCGTCGTTGATGGTAAAGCTGACGCTGGTCGAGCCATCTTCGCCGTCATAGCCTTGCACGATCATGTCGACAAAGATTCCCGCTTCGCCGATGGTTTCGAACATGTCGGCCGCGATGCCTGGTTTGTCCGGAACACCATGCAGCGTCACGCGAGCCTGCTCTTTGGTCAATGAAATCCCGGTCAGCGTCAACGCCTCGAGCGCGTCCGCCTGCAACCGGCTGATCAGCGAATCGACATCGGCACGATTGCCTCGCTCGGATCGAATTTGGTGCCACGATTTCGCATCATCGGGTTTCTGATGAAGCGAGAATGCTTGATGCACCGCCCGCAGCGCCGCAGAGGCTTGCGAACGTGGAACCAGCGTCGAGATCTTGATCTCGCTGGTCGTGATCATTTGGATGTTCACATCGGCATCGGCCAACGCGCGAAACATCGTCGATGCCACGTTGGTTTGCTTGGCCATGTTTACCCCGACCACCGAAACCTTCGAGACTTGGTCGTCGTAGGTGACCGCATCCGCGCCGACTTCGGGCAGCACGCCTTCGAGCGTTTTCAGGGTCGTCTGCAGGTCTTCTTGACGAACGGTAAACGAGATATCAGCGCGGCCTTGAAGTCCCACGTTTTGCACGACCATGTCGACGGCAATCTTTTTAGCCGCGATCGCCGAGAACACTTGCAAACTTTTCCCGGGCACATCAGGCACGCCGAGCACGGTCACGCGAGCTTCGCTGGGGGTCATCGCGGCACCACAAACCGAAGCGGTTTGCGACTCGGTTTCCGCGACAATCATCGTTCCTTCGGCGTCCGAAAAACTGCTGCGAACATGGATCGGAACATTGAACTTCTTGGCGAATTCGATGCTGCGATTGTGCATCACGCCGGCCCCAAGACTGGCCAATTCGAGCATTTCGTCATAGCTGATCACGTCAACCCGGCGAGCTTCGGGCAACAACCGTGGGTCGGTGGTGTAGACGCCATCGACGTCGGTATAGATTTCGCAAGCGTCCGCGCCGAGCACCGAAGCCAATGCCACGGCGGTCGTGTCGCTGCCGCCGCGGCCGAGCGTGGTGATGTTCAAATCATCATCGATGCCTTGGAAACCGGCAGCCACCACGATGTTTCCTTCGTCCAACAAACGTTCGATTCGCTCGGTTGAAATCGACTGGATCCGCGCCTTGCTGAAACTGTCGTCGGTCTTCATCCCGATTTGCCCCCCGGTCAAACTGACCGCTTTGGCTCCGAGTGCATCGATCGCCATCGCGACGAGCGCCACACTGACTTGTTCGCCGGTGCTGACCAGCATGTCCATTTCACGCGCCGGCGGATGGGGGCTGACGTCACTGGCCAACTTCAACAACACGTCGGTGTTCTTGCCCATCGCGCTGACGACCATCACGACGCGGTTGCCTTGCTGTTGGGCGCGAATCGCCTTGCGTGCCGCCGCGCGGATTTTTTCGACATCAGCGACGCTGGTACCGCCAAACTTTTGAACGATCAGTGACATGGGAAGAAGTGTGAATTTGAAAGGGAAGTGAAGGGTGGAAAACGAACGAGGCAGGGGGAATTGTCGGCACTTGCCCGCTATGACTTGATGAATGCGTCCATCAAATCCCAGCCATGGTCGAAGCGGCGACCGCTGGCCCCGGCTGCGATCTCGTCATAGGTCGATTGCGAATCCGGCTGGACGCCGGTTCCCGAGATCAACAGCGGCACCATTCCGTGCGTGTGCTTTTTGGTGCTGCAGAACGTCGGGTGGTCAGGAGTCACCAAAATACGGTAGTCGCCGTGTTTCTGCAGCGCTTCGTAAAGTGGGGCAACAATCGATTGGTCGATGCTTTCGAGTGCCTTGATTTTCTCGTCAGCACGACCTTCGTGCGACGCTTCGTCGGGAGCTTCGATGTGCACGCAGACGACATCGTATTTGTCGAGCGCTTCGACCGCGGCACGGCCTTTGGCTGCGTAGTCGGTGTCGAGATAGCCCGTGGCCCCCGCCACTTCGATTCGTGGCCAACCAACCAGTGCGGCGATGCCTCGCAGCAAATCGACCGCGGTGATCATCACGCCGCTTAGCCCGTATCGCTCTTGGAAACTAGGCAGCTTGGGTGCCCCGCCGAGTCCCCACAACCAAACGTTGGTCGCGGGCCGCTTGCCCTCGGCGATCCGTTTCTGATTGACGGGATGCGACGCGAACAGCTCGGCAGATTCGCTCATCAAGCGAACCAGTAGATCGCTGCCGGGACCGCGAGGAAATTCATCCGCCACCGACAAATCGGTCAAATCGTGAGGTGCTCGCGAGCGTGTGTCGCTTGAAAACGGAGCGGGGGTGGACGCGTCGCCTCGATAAATCAGCAGATTTCGGTAGCTAACGCCTGGCACAAACTCCAATCGCGATGCGATCGGGTCGCCCTCGGCGGCGGCTTTGGCCAACAATTCGGCCTGGGCCGATCGCAGCAGCTCGGCACCTTCTTCGTTGGAAATGTGGTCGGCGGTAAAGTCGACCATGGTTTGGTCTTCGATCGTGACCAAATTACAGCGGACCGCCCAATCGTGTTCGCCGAGCGCGATTCCTTGAGCGGCAGCTTCTAACGGTGCGCGGCCAGTGAAGTAGACGTCCGGGTCGTAGCCGAGCAAACAGAGGTTCGCGACTTCGCTGCCCGCCGGCAAATGGTCGGGCGTGTTGTTGGCCAATCCTAGCGAACCCTCGGCGGCGAGCCGATCCATCGTGGGCAAATTGGCAGCTTGCAGCGGGGTGCGGCCGCCGAGCGAATCGATCGGTTCATCCGCACAGCCGTCGGGAATAATAATGACATATTTCATGGCGAATCCTCCGCCCACGCGGATTTTCAGTAAAAAGAACGAGAATGGGGCAGTTTCCAATAGTCCCGGAATCCGCGAAAGGGGGCGTTTACCGGATCATTCGGTTAAACTAGGCCGCTTGGAAACCGAGGGCTCGCGTGATGAAGCGGTTCCTCTTTGAAAAATCCTTCCCCACGATCCTTCCCCCTTCCACTTTCCCTTCCTCCCATCAAGACACGCTATGAAGTCACCCATCTCTCGACGTGATGCCCTGAAAACCACGGCCGCAGCTGCTGCCGGAATCGCCATTTATCACGGTGCCTCGGCACGCCGGATCTCGGCCGCCGAAAGCCCCAACGAGAAATTGAACCTCGCCTGTATCGGTGTCGGCGGCCGCGGGGCTGCCAATGTCGGTGGCGTCAACTCTCAGAATCTGATCGCGTTGGTCGACGTCGATGAGAAACGAGCCGAAGGTGCGTTCAAAAAATATTCGTCGGCCGAGCGTTTCAGCGACTATCGCAAGATGCTCGACAAGCTCGGCAAGGATCTTGATGGCGTCGTGATCAGCACCCCCGATCATACGCACTTTCATCCTGCCTACGCCTCGATGCAGTTGGGGCTGCACACCTATCTGGAAAAACCGCTTGCTCACAACGTTTGGGAAACCCGCACGTTGACCGACTATGCTCGCGAAAACAAACTCGCGACTCAGCTTGGAAACCAACGTCACGCGATGCCCAACATGCACCGCGTCGTCGAGCTGATTCAAAGCGGAGCGATTGGCAAGGTCAACGAGGTGCACTGCTGGGTCGGCGGCAGTCGCGGCATGCCAGCGGTTCCCAAAGACACACCGCCGATTCCCGCGGGATTGGACTATGAACTGTGGGTCGGCCCCGCAGAGAAACGTCCCTATCACCCGTCGTTCTGTCCCTACGGATGGCGTTTTTGGTGGGACTACGGAACCGGCGAAACCGGCAATTGGGGCTGCCACATCTTGGACATCCCCTACTGGTCGCTAGGACTACGCTACCCGAGTCATGTCGACGCAAGCGGTCCCGAGGTGGATGCCGAGCGAACGCCCAAATCGATGCACGTTACCTATCGCTTTGACCAAACCAACCAAAACAGTCCGCTGGATCTGCATTGGTATCACGGCACTCCCGCAATCCTGGCTGAGCGTGGGCTCTCGGGCAAAGGCCACAACACGCTGTTCATTGGCGAAGACGGCATGTTGTTATCCGGATTTGACAAGCACGAGTTGTTGCCCGAGGAAAAGTTCGCGGACTTCAAACGGCCCGAAAAATTTGTGCCCGACTCGCCTGGTTTCCACAAAGAGTGGATCGCCGCGTGCAAAGGGGGCGAGGCGGCCACGTGTAATTTCGATTACACCGGCCCGATGGCCGAGGCCGTCTTGCTCGGCAACGTGGCCTACCGCACCGGTGGATTCGACTGGAACGCCAAAACGTTGTCCACCGGCAACAACACCAAGGCTCAATCGTTGATCCAAACCGCCTACCGCAAAGGCTGGGAAATCGACTAGCCCAATGTGGGATAGGCTTCCAGCCTGTCATCCAATAACGCGATCAACTTTAGTCGCGGCATGACGCAAAGCGATTGTTGATTCGGGGTGCCGCTCGCGAGGTCGAGTGGCACGCATTACCCGGTGCCTTACGGCCCGCTCCCCACTCTCCCACTCTCCCACTCTCCATCATGAAACAAATCCTCGCCTTCACGCTCTTCCTGCTCCTTCCCACTCCGCTGGTCTCCGCAGCGGAACTAAAGCTCGCATCGGTGTTCTCGGACCACATGGTGCTGCAACGCGAACAGAGCGTTCCGGTTTGGGGCGTTGCGACCGCTGGTGAATCGATCACGGTCAAGTTCGCAAACCAAACCAAGACCACCACGGCCGACGAAAGCGGCAAGTGGAAGGTTGAACTGGATTCGATGAAGGCCAATGCCGAACCTCAATCGTTGATCGTCGAATCCGGCAAAGAACCAAGCCGCCTCGAGTTAACCGATGTCTTGGTGGGCGAAGTTTGGTTGGCGTCGGGGCAATCGAACATGGAATGGGAAATGCAAATGAAGGCAGACTCCAAAGCCGACATTCCCAACTCGACGCATTCGAACCTTCGGCTGTTCGCGGTCCCGCTGACCACCGCACTGACGCCGCAAGACGATGTCGATGCAAACTGGACGCGGAGTTCCCCGGAGACCTCGGCTAGTTTCTCGGCGATCGGCTACTACTTTGGTTTGCGATTGCACGAGGAACTTGGTGTTCCGGTGGGGATGATCCAAAGTGCCTGGGGTGGAACACGGATCGAGCCATGGACCAGCGTCGATGGATTCGAAGCCGTCCCCGCGCTGTCAAGTGAAGCCGATCGCATTCGCTCGCAAACTCCCGGAACGCCTGAGTACCGCAAATCGCAGGAAGCGCATTTACAACAAATCCAACAGTGGACCGAATCGTTAAAAACAGCGCTCGCACAAAACCAAGCGGCGCCTCCGCTGCCAGCCCAGCCGGCAACGCTGGCCAAGAGCCATGGCACGCCGACGGCGCTTTACAACGCGATGATCCATCCGCTTGTTCCAATGGCGATTCGCGGGGCGATTTGGTACCAAGGCGAATCGAATCATGGTGAGGGACTGGGCTATATCGACAAGAAAAAGGCCTTACTCGCATCCTGGCGAAATGCATTCAAGCAGCCTGAACTGCCCTTCTATTTCGTCCAAATCGCACCCTATCAATATGGCGAAGAGGATCCTGAAATCCTGGCTCGTTTCTGGGTCGCTCAGCGTGAATGCATGAAAATCCCCAATACGGGCATGGCGGTGATCACGGACATCGCCGAGCTCAAAGACATTCATCCGCAACACAAAAAGGAAGTCGCACGGCGGTTGTCGCTGTGGGCATTGGCGGACACCTATGGTCAAGCCGACATCGACCCCAGCGGTCCTCTCTACTTGAACCACAAAGTCGATGGCGAAGCGATCCGTGTGATGTTCCGCAACGCCGAGTCGGGACTCGCGTCTCGTGACGGTAAACCTCTAACTGATTTCGAGATCGCCGGAATCGATGGCAACTTCCATCCTGCGACCGCGACGATCGACGGCAACCAAGTCGTCGTCCAATCGCCGAACGTGCCTAAACCAAAACAGGTGCGATTTGGTTGGAATAAATTGGCGATGCCGAACTTGATGGACAATGACGGACTGCCTGCGTGTTCGTTCCACACGCATTGGCCTATCGATCCATCTCTCGGCTACAACCTTGCACTGGGATGCACTTGGGAATCGAGCGACCCGAACGCGTGGGGATGGAACAGCGGGTTGACCGACGGCGTCTGGGGCAATCGCAACCCGCAGTGTTTTGCCACCGGCGTCAGCGACGAATTTCCAAAATCGGTCACCATCGATTTGAAAAAGACGCAAACGATCAACCTGGTCCGCTTTGGTGTTCCCGATGTGGGATCGACCAAAACCGTGGCAATCTCACTCAGCGAGAATGGGAAAACGTTTCAGGAAGTCGGAACGCATTCGTTTGGGCAAGGCAAAGCCGAGCGAGCCGTGATTGAGTTTGACGACACCACGGCAAGATTTGTTCGGCTCACCTACGTCGACCATCATTCCGGCTTGGCTGGCGGCTACAACAACACGTTCGCCTTCACCAGCGAAGTGGAAGTCTATCGAGCGAAATAGAGCGATTTAACAAATGGCGTGGGATTCATGTCGTAGCTGCGTTCGCCAGAACGTGTTCCACCGCGAACGCGACGGCAGCTACATCAAAATCGAAAATGCTCTAGTGGTCTGTGACAGCTAAAAATTAGAGTTGGCTGTAGTGGACGAGGCAACGAGTCCCGTGCTGCAGGACTCGTAGCCTCGTCCACTACCCCAAAAGTAAGCTGCGACGCAGCACTAGACCAAGTTTTTTCCATCGCAAGCTTCTCAAAATGGGAAGGACTAAATTCAATGGCGTCCTCGATTCGCGTCTTCGCGTTGATCTGCGGTGTAATTGCCGTTGTGATCGCAACGAATTCGATCGCGATGGCGCAGCCCACGCCACCGTCAACCGACGATCAGGTGAACCTGTTTCATCTGCCCGACGGGTTTGAAATTCAACTCGTTGTAAGTGATCCCGACATCGGGCAGCCGATGAACTTGAATTTCGATGCGCGAGGACGACTGTGGTTGACGCATTCGATCGAATATCCCTATCCCGCGCAAAGCGAAGGAGTCGAGGCGGACCGCGGGAAATTTGCTGGCGGCGGCGACAACCCGCCACGTGATCGCTTGACGGTCGTTGAGATTGGACCTCGAGGATCCGCCCAGCAGATCACTCATTTTGCCAGTGGGTTAAACATTCCAATCGGAAATGTCCCGTTCGGCGATGGCAGCGAGGCACTGGTCTACGCGATCCCTTCGATCTTTCACGTCGTCGACCATGATCACGACGGACAATCCGATGCGATCACGACTCGTTACACGCGATTTGGAAACATCGATGTCCATGGCAATGCAAGCTCCTTCACCCGAGGCGTTGACGGTTGGATTTATGGTTGCCATGGATTTTCAAACCACAGTGAAATCAGCGACGCCAGCGGAAATGTGGTGAAGCTGCATTCAGGAAACACGTACCGGTTTCGCGAGGATGGATCGCGTTTTGAACGGTGGACCGCAGGCCAAGTCAATCCGTTTGGAATGACGTTTGATCCACGGGGCAACCTGTTCAATTCGGACTGCCATTCCAAGCCGGTTTATCAACTGCTGCGTGGTGCCACCTATCCGCAATTTGGTGGCAATCCCCCGCCGATCGGATATGGCCCCACGATGATTGATCACCAACATGGGTCCACCGGAATTTGCGGCCCCGCGTACTACGCAGCCGAGCATTTCCCCGAGGAATATCGCGACAATCTGTTTATCTGTAACCCCGTCACCGGACGGGTTCATCGCGATCAATTAACGCGGGTAGGATCGACACTGCAGTGTCAAACGCAGCCTGATTTCATTACCAGTGACGATCCCTGGTTTCGTCCCGTCGATGCGATTGTGGGACCCGACGGAGCACTTTACATCGCTGACTTTTGCAACTTGGTGATTGGACATTATGAAGCTCCGCTGGATCATCCCGATCGCGACCGGACGCACGGACGCGTTTGGCGAGTCGTCTATCAAGGCGATGCGAAGTCGCCGATCGAATTGAGGCCGACGGATCTGACGCAACTGCCTGCAAAAGAACTTGTCGATCGACTGTCCGACCCGAACTTGCAAGTACGAACGCTGGCGACAAATTTCTTGGTCGATCGGGCCAACGAAGAATCGCTCTGCTTGGTCCGGGCCGCGGTCGAGTCGAGCAACACGGCCACCGCTCGGGCTCATAGTTTGTGGGTACTCGAGCGAACCAAAACCCTTGACGACGAAACGCTCGAACGGCTTGCTCATGATCCCGATGCGATCGTTCGGACTCACTTGATAAAAATGCTGGCCGAGCGAATCGACTGGACCGCCACCGAGTCGTCGCTGGCTCGAAACGCATTGCACGACAGCGACGCGTTTGTGCAACGCGCGGCGGCCGATGCATTGGGACGACATCCCGCTAGCGACAACGTCGAACCGATGCTGCAGACGTGGGCAACCACGCCGGTCGACGACACGCACTTGATCCACACGCTTCGGTTGTCGCTTCGTGATCACCTTCTCAGCGACCAGGTCATCATGGGGTTACCGCTGGAAGCGATCGAGGGTGATCTTCGCGAACGATTGATCGAGGTGTCATCGGTAACCGACCGGGATCACGCCGCAGGTCTGAGTCTAACGTTGTTAGAAACGTCGACGAATCCCGCAGCGTGGGCCGATCGTATCGCCACCCAAATCGGCAACCATGGAACCGACGACCAGGTTGCCAAATTGATCTCGATCACAAAGCAGCGAATCGCCAGCGAGCCGCGCTCCCAATTTCAAATTTTGGGGGCGGTTGCCAATGGAATGCAGCAACGCGGCAAGTCACTCGATCAATCCGAACCGCTCCGCGGTTGGTGGTCCGAGATCGCTGCCGAATTGCTTGGTCAAATCGCATCGAGTCCCGCGCACTGGGCCAATCATCAAGTTCCTGAGATCACAGCGTCGGAATCGCCGTGGGGAATTCGTCAGCGGAATTCGGCCGACGGAGATTCGCATGCGTTGTTTTGGGACAGCATCGCTGGTGGCGAAAGCTTGACTGGGATTTTGCGAAGTCCAGCGTTCACTGTTCCGACGCAAATTCAGTTTTGGATGTGTGGGCACAACGGTTTCCCTGGTTCGCCCGACGCCCAAAAGAACTTGGTCCGGCTAGTTGATCTCGAATCGGGCCAGACGATTGCGAAACAATCGCCACCGCGAAGTGATGTTGCGATGCAGTACACGTGGGACTTGACGGAACACGCCGGCCGCACCGCTGTCATTGAAATTGTCGACGCAGACCAAGCGGATGCTTACGCCTGGGTCGCCGTCGGACGAATCGAACCCGCGGTCGTGACCATCAGCGAAGACAGATTCGGTGACCGGATCGTTGAACTGGCGGGTCAGTTTGGATTGACCGAACATGCTGCCGTGGTCGCGTCGCTGGTGTACGACGCAAATCAATCGCCAAAGATTCGCAAACAAGCCATGACAAGTTCGCTGCGTTTGAGCGAGGAAGCCTCGATCGTTCCGATCTTGGATGGCGTTTTGTCGGATAGTGACGAAACGAACGAACTTCGCGTTGCTGCGGCCGATGCTCTCGCGAATCTTGGCAGCGAGACAGCACAACACGCACTGGCGCGGCGTCTGGAAACGTCTTCGTATGGCCTTCAGCAGGCGATCTCTGCGGGACTCGCTCGAAAATCGTTCGGCATTGAGTTGTTGCTTTCCCATATTTCGCTGGGCCACGCGTCGCCTCAATTACTGACGGAGAATCGCATTGCCGAATTGATCCAGCGGAATGCAACTTCCGAGCAAAAAACGCAGATCGCCGAGCTCGCTGGTGACTTGCCGCCCAAGGATGAAAAATCGAATCAGCGGATGATCCAGCTGCGAGAAAACATGCGGCATGATTTTTCGACCGCCCGAGCCGCCGAAGGCGAAGTCCTCTTCAAACAGCATTGTGCCACGTGTCATCAGATCGCAGGGCAGGGGGGTGTCGTCGGTCCGCAGCTCGATGGCGTCGGCAATCGAGGAGTCGAGCGATTGCTCGAAGACGTCGTCGATCCCAATCGGAACGTTGATGTGTCGTTCCGAATGACGCAAATCCTGACAATTGATGGCAACATCGTGACCGGATTGCTGCGGCGAGAAGAGGGCGGTCGGGTGGTGTTGGCGGACCAAACCGGCAAGGAGTTTTCGCTGGCGATCGACGAGATCGAACAGCGTCAAGCCTCGACGGAGTCGCTGATGCCTGGCAATTTTGCCGAAACGATGACCGCTCAGCAGATCCAGGATGTCGTGGCCTACTTGCTGACTCAGCAATCCGCGGTCGCAGCCGCGAGTGAATGAGCAAAACGGGCGAATGAGCGAAACGGGCAAAAGTGCCGATATTTGGGGCAAAACGAGGCCTGCGTTGGTGGGGTGCGGTTGCCAATTGGTGCCGGGACAATAGGCTAGGCCGTAGTTTTCGTCGGTCCGCTCAATTGACCGAAAGTCTTGGCGACATTTGCTACGAAATCAGCCCATGTCGCTCTGTCACCCAACCGCACTTGATCCCCATGTCTCATTCGCTTGATCCGCTCGTCCGTTTGATGCAAACGCTCCAAGAACGTGCCGAAAATCGGCCCGCAGGCTCGTACACCACGAAACTGCTCGATGGGGGGCCGGAGAAGATTGGCAAAAAAATTCGCGAAGAAGCCGAGGAAATGATCGAAGCGGCCAGCGAAGAGGGCGATGCCGGACGCGAGCATTTTGTCTACGAAGCAGGCGATTTGATCTACCACGCAATGGTGTTGCTGGCCTGGAAAGGGGTCGATTTGAGCGAAGTGGCCAACGAATTGGGCCGTCGCGAAGGAACATCGGGGCTTGTCGAAAAAGCCAGCCGCGGCAAAAACAGTGGCTCAAACGCCGAGTAATTAGTAACAAGATTGCACAAGAAAGCAGAATCTTTTGGACACCGAAAACAATCTCCGAATCGGATTGCCTAGCAAGGGACGGCTCAGCGAAATCGCAGGCGATCTGCTCAATCAAGCCGGGCTGCGATTTCGTCGCCAATCCCGCGGGCTGTTTGCTCGCGTCGGCGGTTTGCCGATCGATTTGATCTTCCTGCGGACCGATGATATCCCGACGCTGTGCGCCGAAGGTGCCATCGACATGGGAATCACCGGCAGCGACCTAGTCGAAGAAGCGGGTGCGGATGTCCAATTGCGAATGAAATTGGGGGTGGGCCGTTGTCGCTTGGCCGTTTGCGTCCCCGAAGACGCACCGATCACCTCCGCCGCCGAACTCAATGGCAAGCGGATTGCCACCAGCTTTCCTGCGGTCACCCAGCGTTACTTGGCCGGCTTTGACGCCAAAGCGCACCTCGTCTCGCTGACCGGCAGCGTCGAAGTGATGATCCAGCTCGGTGTCGCCGACGCCATCGTCGATCTCGTCGAAACCGGCAGCACGCTGGCGGCCAACCGGCTTCGCATCCTTGATGAAATCGACTCGTACGAAACGGTCCTGATCCAAAACGATCAATGCCGCGACAAAGCGACTGCCGACCGCGTCGTCCGACGACTCGAAGGGGTCGTGATCGCAAGAGACTATTCGCTGCTGGAATACAACATTCTGCGAGCAAAGTTAGCCGACGCAGAACAAATCACTCCAGGATTCAACTCGCCCACCGTCAATGCACTCGAAGACAAAGATTGGTGCAGCGTCCGCGTGATGGTACAGCGAAAACAAGTAATCGACGCGATGGAACAGCTCGAAAAACTCGGAGCGTCGGCCATCTTTGAAACCACGCTGTCGAATTGCCGGCTGTAGTGGCCAATCGCCACCGCTTCCTTGCAAACTCCTCACTTTTCACTCCTCATTCTGCGGTCCCCACTCCTGATGTCCCAATCCAGCGAACTGCCGATCCAAATCGACGTCCAAACCGTTTCCGAAATGTTGAAACAAGGCGACGACTTTCTGTTGCTGGATGTCCGTGAACCCAACGAGTACGCGATCGCCAAGATCACCGGCAGCACGCTACTGCCGCTCAGCGAGATCGGAGCCCGCGTGCATGAACTCGAAGAACACAAGGATCGCCGGATTGTTGTTCATTGCCATCATGGCGGACGCAGCCTGCAAGTGACCGAAGCGCTGCGTAGTCGCGGTTTTGACAAAGTCCAGAACATGGACGGCGGCATCGATGTTTGGAGCCAAAAAATCGATCCCTCGGTCAATCGCTACTAAAGGCTTGTCGGCGAGGCGACGATTCTCACGAAACTCGCATGTCAGTTTCGATTTGCAATTGCTATCAATTCCAAGCGACGCAGTCAGCACTCTTCCTATTCCGCCCTGTTTACCAGGCCCCTCAAATACCGCGTGAATTGCCCACTAAATGTCTCTTTACCGACAAGGGCTCAGGGGGTTATCATCGCCAGCATTAGTCGCGCAAAAGTGGCCTTGACCAAGATGATTTGAACCTTCTTTGAATCGTTGACGGTGTAAACGCAAGGCTCTTGGCGGTCGTTTTTTTGCACTTGTTCAAGGATTGAAGCAATGGGCGGAGTCCCCGTGCTACTGCTATTCGCCGCGATCGGAGTCACCTATGGTTGGCAACCCGATGGTGGTGGAGGTGTCGAGTACATCATCCAAGTCCCAGCCGATCAGATCGATCGACTGCAGGAATCGGGTGAAGTGACCAGCGTCATCGACCCTCAGGTTCAAGGGCATGTCAGTCGCGTCGTGATTCGCGTGGGCAACCAGCGTTTGCCGCGAGAAACTCCGGCAGCAATCTCACAACTCCGCCACGAAGTTCCGGTGCCCAACAGCGGGGGGACCAATTCTGCGATCGTGGAAACCCAGACGCGGCGTGATCGCAACGTCAACGCCTTTGACGCCAACGACGAACAACCGATTCCGATTCCGCAAATGACAGCGGATTCACCGGTGCAGCCGATTCCTGGTTTCCACGGTGCGCAAAACAAATTGGCTGGGATCCCGGCCGGCAGCACCGCTCAAGCGGAAGCGATGATGAAGCCCGACGCCAGCTCGCCCGGCGCAGGTTCGGGATTCTCTTTCCCTGCCTCCGCGATCCCCCAATCACTACAAGAGGCAGCCGGAAACACCGCTGCCAATGTCCGTGATGGCTTAAGCGACGCCGCCCAAGACCTTGGAAATCGCACCCGCGGAGAACTTGATGCTGCGATGAACCGTGCCGCGCAAAAGGCCGAAGAAACCGCGGCGGGGATGGCTGACCGTGCCGCCAACGCGCTTCGCAATGGCTTTGATTTCACCGCCACCAATGGATCAAACAACGCCGCTGCGAACGCGTCGGGAACGCCCGACGCGAATCGATCAGAGATTCCTTCGTTCACCGGATCCGATCCATCGACCGCTAACAATCGTTCGTTGGCGTCCGGCCCTTCGACGGATCCGACGAACACTCGTGAAATGGTGCGTGATCGCGACAAAGATTGGCAAGACTTGAACCAGATGAACTTGCGTTCCCAAACGAACATGGCAGGTGGTCCGTCAACAGACCCAGTCGGCAGTCCAGCAAGCGACAACCGAACGGGCAACTCGCCACTGACCCCAATGCCGACGACCAACACATCCACCTCAGGACTAGGCACGACGGCGACGTTTGGGCGAGTCCCCGACGCGCTGAACACCACACGGCGTACCGCCGACGACACCGCCGCTCAGCAGCGGGCCGCTCAAGAACGTGCCGCGCAGGAAAGGGCCGCACAGGAAAAACTGGCTCAAGAGCAGCAAGCTGCCTATCAGCGACAGCTTTACGAACGCGAGCAGTACGAACGAGCACAGGCGGCCCGAGCACAATCCAATCCGCCCCCGTCCTCGAACACGCAAACACCCCCTGCCTATCCCTACGGTCAATCGACGCCATTGTCGGCGCCAGGGCAGAGCAGCAATTTTGCCAATACCGGTGCCGGTGACCCGAGCGGCCGCACGTATGGGCAATCGTTTTCAAATGATGGCACCGCCGCTTCGGCGATCGGCAATACCTATACCGACCCTCGTCTATCGAGTAGCGACGCAGCCAAGCTGCCACCGAACGGATGGAGCTATGACGCGTATGGACGCCCCATCGACCGCGACGGCAATCTGCTGGACAGCTATGGCCGCATCATTCCCAACCAATACACCAACACGACTCGGCTAGCCGACCAATCCGCTGGCAACCCAGCGCCGCCTCCGCGCGGGCCCGCTGGTTACGACACGAATGCAAATACTGCGGGTGGAAACGCTGCACCGCGAAACTCGAGTGCCCCTGGTGGATCCACATCGGGTCAAACGTACACGTCACAAGATCGCAATAACGCCGAAAACGTCCGTTCGCCATCGGACCTCGAGCGCCGCTACAGCGAAGCGGACGCTCGTGAGGCCGCGTTGGCAGCCGAGCGAGACGCGTACTCACGCGGCCCGGCGCCCGCCAAAACAGTCGCGGCTCAACCTCTGTTCAACGGCTTGCTACTGATTTCGATTGTTGGCAACGTGTACCTTGCTTTCTGGTTGAAAAACCTGCGTCATCAGTTTCACGACTTGGTGGCGGCGAAGCGAATGAGTCAAAACTCGGGTGCTCCGGTGGCGTAATCCTCCGCGTTTTTTCGGTTTTGCTCTTCCGCTAGCCTTCATAAATTTGCTAACGATAGGTTAGAGGCCAAAAGATTTGGCTAGTTTTCTCGCGAAGGATTGCGACCCATGAAACCATTTGGCGTACGACTTGCCGCTGGTGCGATTACGATTTTGCTCGGAGCTCTAGCAGCAGCGCAAGCCCAAAAAGACCGTAGCGATCGCCACGAATCCGACTGGAACTTGGCCGCCGCAGCAGCCCCCGGCCAATTGCCCGCTCCGATCGTGGGTGTCGATGCCGAAACCAGCGTCGACAGCGAAACGACCGACCCCGCCGCCGGCCCCACCCCGCTACTCGCAGGCATGCCCGAAGGCCCTCTAGGCAAAGTCGATGGCTCCTTCGACGAAGCCGCTCCCATCCGCCAACCCGCAGCGTCCGATATCGCTGCGAACTACGGCGGGGTGGCGCAAGTCCAATACACCGAACCGACCAACGGCCCCGCCAACTCGATGCCACTGCCTGATTCGCTAGGTGCGAGTGCTGACGCTGGCCCCGCTTTCGATGCTCCCGCGTTTGATGCGTCATCGCTTGACGCCCCTTCGTTCGATGCTGCGGCACTGCAGACACCGGAAGCTGGTGCGGCGGACGAGCCGATGGCCACGCCGAACAACCAAGGCTGGGGATTGCCCGCTGCGGTGATGGGGATCAACGAATCGGCTCCCGCAGACACCGCCATGCCCAACGACGCCGTGATGTCGATGGATGTCCCAACCCCTGACGCTGACACTCGCGGTCCCGAAGCAAGTGGCGACGCAGCCGCAACGATGGGGTTGCCGACTTCCGCATCGATGATGGCATCTGCCGAGGAATCACCAAGCTTTGCCAATCCATCCTCAGCCTCCGAAGAACCAAGCAACATGCTCCGCGGTGACAATTCGCTACGCGGCGACGCATCGGCAATGGCCTACGACGGCGGCGCAGCGATGCCAGCCCAATCGGGTGCCGAAGACAAACAAGCTGCGAGTGCTGAGCTCGGCCCACAAGACGATTACGGGCAGCCTGGTTTTGCTGCACAAACGATGTCACCCGCTGCAGCCTCGACCCCGCAGCCGTCTGGTTCGTTTGACGCTGCCGCTCAAGCCAACGCAGGCCCCGCTGGTTCGCTTACCGGCAATGAACCCTCGGTCGCCAGTGCCCCATCCGCCTCTAACGGTGCGGCTGCCCCCTACGGTGCGGCCGGATCGTACGGACCGACCGACACGTATGGTGCCGCGGACAACTACGGCTCCTCGATGAACAACGTTCCTGCGGGGAACAACGAGCCTGCGGGGAATTACGAACCTGCTGCCAACGATGGTCCCGCTGCCAATTACGGGCCTGCGGATAACTACGGACCTGCCCCCAACGATACTGCGGCTGGCAATTACGGGCCGGCTGGCAACAGTGCTGCGGCCGACGCGATGCCGGCTCCGCAATCGTATCCCTCTGCAACGCCCTCCTACAACAACGACGGCAACCTCGGCAACGAGCGAATCGCCTCGCGAACGCTGCAGCCAGGGATGGTGAACCAAGCGGCTCCCGCACCGGCCCCTCAACAATTTGACGCCCCGATCGCGGCCCAACCCGTCCGTGTCAATCCAGCGGAAACGCTTGCCTCGCCCGGCGACCGTCGACTCGAAGGCATTCAGTCCCCGAGCATCGTGATCCAAAAACGAGCTCCGAGTGAAGTCAAAGTCGGCAAGCCGGCATCGTTTGTCATTCACGTCCAGAACGTCGGCTCGGTCGAAGCACTCGACGTTCAAGTTCATGATCGCGTCCCGCAAGGCATGCGAATGATTGATGCATCGCCCGCTCCGCAGCAACAAGGCGAAATCCTCGTCTGGGAACTCGGTGCGATGCCAGCTGGCGACGAACGCACCGTAACGATGCAATTGGTCCCCGAACAAGAAGGCGAACTCGGCAGTGTCGCTCGCGTCACGTTCGAAGCGGCTGCTTCGGTGCGAACGATGAGCACTCGCCCCGAACTAAAAGTCGTCCAACATGCCCCTGAGCAGGTGCTGATCGGCCAACAACTTGAAATCGAAGTCGAAGTATCCAACCCGGGAACCGGAGCGGCCACCGGCGTCGTCGTTCAAGAAGACGTTCCCGATGGATTGGAACACCCCAAAGGCAAACAACTCGACAACTTACTGGGCGAATTGGCGCCGGGCGAAACGCGTCACCAAGTGTTGCGAATGCGAGCGGTTGCCCCTGGGATGATCCAAAACACGATTCGCTTGGTTGCCGATGACGGCTTGACCACCGAACACACTGTGGATGTTGAGGTCATTGCTCCGGAGATTCAAGTCGCGCTTGCCGGTCCGGCTCGCCGTTTCTTGGAACGCCCCGCGACCTATCAACTCGAAATCGTCAACAACGGCACGGCCGATGCGACTCACGTCGAAATCAAAGCTCAGCTTGATCGTGGGTTCACGTTCGTCAGCACCGACTTCGAAGGCCAATACGATCCTTCACAACACGCGGTGTCTTGGTACTTGGAAAGTTTGCCCAAGGGCGGACGAGGCAAGGTTCCATTGACGTTGTTACCCGTCGAAGAGGGCAATCGCAAAATCGTTCTGGATGCCCGAGCCGATCTGGGCGTGATCGCCAAGAGCGAAAGCTCGGTGGTCGTCGAATCGCTTGCTGAGATGACATTCCAGATCACGGATTCAGCGGACCCAATCGAAGTGGGCGGTGAATCGATTTACGAAATTCGAGTTAAAAACAGTGGCTCACGTGACGACAGCAACGTCCGAGTCCAGCTGCAACTGCCTCCTGGCATCGAACGAATCGCGTCGGACGGCGAAGCCCAAGAGGATGGCCGTGGCGGAATCTTCTTTGCTCCCAAACCGCTGCTCGCCGCCAACAGCGAATTGGTTTATCGCGTCCGCGTCCGCGGTGCCGCCGAAGGCACTCACATCGTCAAAGCGATCGTGACCAGCGACCAATCCGCGGTGCCTGTGACCAAGGAAGAGAGCACGATGGTCTACTCGGACCGCTAACGCCGGCACCTCTCCCTAAACTGCATTTTGGCAGAGGCAACACGCAGCAAGTCACCTCTCCTGAGCGAAGCTAGGGAGAGGCCGGACGGGAATTCAAGGCCTCGTCCGGGTGAGGGCCGGCCGAGCAAGCGATGCCGCAAGTGAATGACCAGCAAGATAGCAACGTGCGAGTGAGCCCGAGACAAGCCCTCACCCGAGCATCGCTGAAGGCTCTGCTCGACCTCTCCCAAACTGCGTTCGGGAGAGGTAACACGCAGCAAACCACCTCTCCCGAGCGAAGCTAGGGAGAGGCCGGACGGGCCACAAAAGGCCTCGTCCGGGTGAGGGCCGACCGAGCAAGCGATGCTGCAACCGAATGTCCAGCGAGATAGCAACGTGCGAGTGAGCCTGAGACAAGCCCTCACCCGAGCATCGCTGAAGGCTCTGCTCGACCTCTCCCAAACTGCGTTTGGGAGAGGTAACACGCAGCAAGCCACCTCTCCCGAGCGAAGCTGGGGAGAGGTCGGGCGGGCCTCAAAAGGCCTCGTCCGGGTGAGGGCCGACCAAGCAAGCGATGCCGCAAGTGAATGACCAGCAAGATAGCAACGTGCGAGTGAGCCCGAGACAAGCCCTCCCCTGAGCGTCGCTGAAGGCTCGGCTCGACCTCTCCCAAACTGCGTTTTGGGAGAAGTGGCAGCGGACGCGAGTGACCTCGCCGCTAGACTTGCAGGCAGTGGCGATTGGCCATGCTGATGCCGCTGACGATCGCGCCGACGATGCCGACAAAGCCTTGATCGGTGCCGCACAAAAAGACGTTGGGTAGATGAGTCGTGCCGTCAAGTTGCTTGTCGGGAGCGCCGTAAACAGCGCCGTTGTCGTGCCACGTGAAGCGGCGAATCGTCTTGGGGGTGAAGACGTCGGTATCGACAACGTGACGACGGAAATCAGGCATGAAACGGACCGCCGATTCGATCGCGGCATCATACTGAATCACCTTCTCGGCTCGGTACTTCGCCTCGGGCAATGCACACCAATGATCATGGTTGGCCAGTGTCGTGATGCGAATCACCCCTTCAGGCAGTTCGCCTTCCTCCGCATCGTAGACGTAATTATTCGGCGAACAAATCACGCCGGTGCGAACGTCACACAAACGATCTTCGGGGCGTTCCCAGTGGAATCGATCGCTGTCGTTGTAGAACACGATCGTGCGATCAAAACCAATCTCTTTGGGAAGTTTGTCCAATACTGAAATCGATTCGATGAACGATAATTTACCAGCACGTGCGACATCGACTTCGCTGATATCATCGCACATCCGCAACGTTTCAATGTTGCCTGCGGATGACAAAATTCGCTTGCCTTCGATGACCGTGCCGTCATCGAGTACAACGCCGACCGCGCGACCGTTGTCGACGTGAATTTTCGACACACCGCTGCGCAGTTTTAGTTCCCCGCCAAGTCCGCGAAACTTGCGGACCAGATTCTTCAGGATCAAACGCACCCCTTTGTAGGGACGCCCAAAGCCTTCCAAATAGCAGGCCCTGAACATGATACAGAACTGACCAAAATCCATATCGTTTTCGCGAGCGTTGCCGTACCACATCAACGGACAGAGCAACATTTCGATCAGCAGGGGATCGGACAAATGGGTTGCCATCACCTCGCGAGCGGACCGCATGAAACTAGGGTCGTCGCCGTCCATGTCGCTGTAATCCAACAACGCGGCACAGAGCGATCGGAAGCCATCGATTTGGCCTGGGAATTTTTCGGCAATCTCGTTTTCGAGCTGAGCGATGTCGTTATCAAAATCAAGCGACATGTCGGGGAAGCGGATCGAGGATCCGTTCTGCTCGGCCAGCTTGAAATCTTCCCAACGAAATCGAAGCTGGCGGATCAACTTAGCCAGCGGCCCTTTTTTGTCGCCTTTGCGTGCGAAATTGGTCATCGCATGCAAGCCGACATCGTAATCGCGACCGCCCATGCGGTAGAACGAATTGAGTCCACCGATGGTGTAATGCCGCTCGAGAATGCAGACGCGTTGATCGAAGTGGGCCAAGCGGATGCCGGCGGCAAGCCCACTCATTCCCGCGCCGATGATGATCGTATCGTACAAAGGGTGAACTTAACTGCTGGCGAATAACGTTGGCGTAAGAGTGCGATACAAAACGCACCGCGTGAAATACCGCGATCGACCGCGAAGCCCTAACGAACTAAGACTTGACGATGTCTTTCATCTTCGGTTCGAGATAGCTGACGGTCGAATTCATGCTGGCGAGGTTCCCGTAGTCTTCCTCAGGAATCTGGACGCGATGACGCTTACGAAGCTCCATCACAATGTCCAAGAAATCCATGCTGTCCAATTCCAACTGCTCGCGGAATGGTTTTGCATCATCAAGATTTTCCAAATCATCATCGGGCGAGATGTCTTCAAGAATATCGAGGATCTCGTCACGGATTTCAGCAGGGGTCATTTGTTTTTGGAATTGGAGGAATAGGAAACAGAGTTTTTTGCAAAGAAGCTACGCGAACTAAACTCGACCGATGATCACGACCGAGTTGATCCCCAGCATGCCAAAGGAATTGTTCAGCACGTAGTCGACCTGAGGCACCTCTTGAGGCTCGTTGATCACGAGGCCATTGAGATCACAGTCCGGGTCCAGTTTATCGACATTGATCGTGGGATGAACCACGCGATCACGGAAGGATGATAAGTTGCCGGCAAGTTCCAGGGCACCGGCAGCTCCCATCGCATGCCCAATATAACTTTTTGTGTTGTTGAATCGAACCGTGCTGCAATTCCCGAAAATGCTGCGAAGCGCTTTGCATTCTTGGGCATCGCCACTGCTCGTTCCGGTGGCATGGGTGCTGACGATATCGATCTGCTCGGCGTCCAACCCGGCTCGTTTCAGCGCCATCTCGACGCATTGAGCTTGTCGCTCGGGGTTGGGCAAGACAAAGTCGGTCGCGTCGGTGTTGATCGCGTACCCCACCAACTCGCCATAAATCTCGGCTCCGCGGGCCTTGGCATCACTGAGCCGCTCAAGCGTGTACAAACAGCCGCCTTCGGCAACCACGATTCCGTTGCGATCCATGTCGAACGGGCGAGATGCCTTGGTGGGGTCCTCGTGGGTAGCCAATGCATTTTGGCTATTGAAGCTGGCGAAGATGCCAAATGTATGGATGCTTTCGCTGGTCCCGCCCGCAATCGCCACGTCGCACTCATTGAGCCGCAACATCTGAGCGCCTTGGATCAGACCCGCATTTCCTGCGGCACAGGCGGCCCCGATGGTGTAATGGGGTCCCGTCACCCCAAGATTCAGCGAGATCTCGCCCGCCGGGTTATTGGCGACCGTTCGAGGGTTGTGGTGGTGCGACCAGCAACTGGTGTCGTAATCAAAGCCTTTGATGACGTAGATTTCGTTTTCGGTTTCGACGTTGCCGTGTTCCGTCACGCCGACGTAGATCCCGACTCGCGACTTGTCGACGTTTTCCCAATCCAAACCGCTATGGGCGATCGCCTCGTTGGCGACATAGACCCCAACGCTGCCGGCGCGGGTACCGCGGCGAACGTCCTTCTTCGATTGGTACCGCTTGGTGTCGAAATCGCAAATTCCGGCAAGCGTTTTGCCAAAATAGCGAATTTCATAGGGCTGAACGCCGCTGCGTTTTTCCAGCAGCGATTGGCGGAACGACGTCCAATCGTTCCCATTGGGAGCGGTTAGACCGATACCGGTAATGACGATGCGCTGGTCGTCAGGAAGCTGAGATGCACGATTCGGGGCAATCACGTAGGCAGCTGCCGAAGGGGGTGACTGAAATGGGGGAAGCTGAACTGCTTCTGAAAACCGTACGAAAACAGGCAACGTAACAGCGGAATTGGTTGGTTCAGCAAGTGTCGCAGGCTAACAATTCCAATAAAAATTGGCAACGCCCTCTCTGACGCTTGCGACTCGGAATCGCCGCCAGACGGCAAATTTGCGGGCAATTCCGGCGAGCTTCTTGCCGTCCGCGTTGGGGGACAATGGCGATTGCTCGAGGCGTTGATCTCCGAAGCCGAACTGCACAACGGTGGCTAGGCTTTCAGCGTGCCGAGGTGGAACGGGCTTTTCCTCGTAGCGAGACTCGCAAGCGTTTCGAGCGTGGACGTCATCGAAACGAAGGCTTTGACGACTTCCGCTTCGCGAACGTTCCGAGGAAGCACAAAAAAACCGACGCCCCCCTTTTTAGGGTGACATCGGTTTTCAAAGTCATCGGATCGTGTTGTCAAAACGGCAATCGCCGCATTTTTGACCGCATGCGGATCGCGTTAGAAACCGGAAGGCGATGCGACCGAGCCTGGGGCATCATCGTCATCCGTTGCTAGAGGGATCGCGATCGCCGCTCCAATTCCCCCGAGCAGTCCGAGGCCGCCAAGTCCTCCACCGCCGCTGCCAGCAACTCCGCCACCGCCGCCGCCGGCGAATCCGCCGCCACCGCCGCCCTGGACAGCACCGCCGTGAAATCCACCGCCGTGGTGGCCAAATCCGGTCAACTCACTGCCGTTGACCGAGGGGATCGGTTCGCTCATCACGCTGGCGCCAAACGGATCGATCACGCCGGGGATCATGGCCGGCGGAACCATCACGACGGGCAGCAGACTCGAGGTTTCGCGGTTCATCACGGAAACAAAGTGATGTCCAGGCTCGCGTTTGCTGACCAAGTCGTTCTGTCCAACGGCCTCAAAGGCAAGTGTTGCGTAACCGGAAGGTCCGGCAGCGACGATTCCGTGAGGGCCGCTGCGGACCCCTTTGAATTGGAACGCTCCGCTCGCTTCCGCGTACGTTTTTCCGACCGCCACGCCGCGGTGCATCAAGACGACTTCGGTTCCCTCGAGCGAAACTTCGCGGCCATCTTGGGTGAGTACCGAAACGAGTTGTCCGTTGAGCACTCCGCCGTCGGCAAGTTCAATGCGATTGCCGGTCGTGCTGGTCTCGGTTGGGATGTCGACCGCCACCTCCCCCAGCTGACTGGCATGTTTGTTCGAGAATTGCTTGGTGTAGCGGTCGATCCACGGCATCAGCTTGCTCGAGTTGACTTGAGCGAGCGTCATCCGCGCCGGATTCGGATTGGCGGCTGCAACGTCCTCGGGACGCACGACCATCAATGTCGAACCATACGCGTTTCCGTTGGCCGCAACGACAGCATATGGCTGTGCCGAAATACCGGTCAGCCGCACAATGCCTTGCTGGTCCGCTTGAAATTTGCGAGCTACGCCGTTGCGATCGACGACCGTCACGGTGGCATACGACAAAGATTGCCGACTTTCACCGCTGGGCACCTCGAGCTGCAGCAGCACGTCGCCACCTTGCTGCATGTGGACGGAATTGTTGGCTGGCAAGCGCACCGACGATTCCGCGTTTGCGGCTTGAACCCCGACCGATGTCGCAATGGCTGCCAGTGCGATCAGCATTTTTGATTTGATTTTAGTCACTTTATTTGGCTCCCCGTAATGGACGCGGCCTAGGGGGCCGCATCTTGGATTTTTTTGATTTGCTCATCCCTGAACGAGATAAGTCGCCAGGAAAACCTACGACATGGCCTAAAACAAGCAAGAAAAAACCAAGCAAACCCGGGGGGACTACTGACACCCAAGCATGAAAACCGCGCTAGGCTGGGAATCGTTCGGCGGAGCGACAAAACCGCAGTTTTTAGCCGTGTTTGACTCAAGTTCTGTGGGTCGCCACGGAAACCGCAAGGACGAGGGTTTCGGTAGCAGTGCGGGGCCCAACGCCATCTGCTTTCGCCCCAACCGGGTGATATTTATAGCGGAGCGTTACCCAAGGGAGATGTCATCGGCCCACCGCATCCTCAATCGACTTTCCGGAGTGATTTCCAAAAGGGGGTGTCGATTGCAGTGGCGTCAAAGTCTCCCCAACTTGTACTTTCGGCTTAAGTGGCAGGATGGTTACTGCCGATACCAACTCCAGCTGAGCGCATTTTGCTCCGCCTTTTATACCCACGCTTTCACGACGGCAGGACAGGTTTGATGCGTACGGTAACCCTCTCAATGCTTTTTTCCGCAGTCATTGCGGTGACCGCATCTTCATTTGCGACCGCCGACATTGCTTGGAATGAAAATCTTCGCTCGGCACACGCAAAAGCGCAGACAGAAAACAAACTGCTGTTGCTGCACTTCTACAGCGACAACTGCGTTTGGTGCGATCGACTCGAAGCAGGTGCGTTCAAAGCGCCCATTGTCGACGCCGCGGTAAGCGAAAACTACATCCCCGTCAAAATTCATGCGGGCAAGAACCCACAGCTGGTGGAGATGTTCAAAGTCAAAGCATTTCCGACCGACGTGATCGTGACCACCAACGGCAAGACAATTTCGCATACGGTCAGCCCGCAAGCGGCAGATCGCTATGTGGCAATGTTGCAATCCGCCGTGCCACTGGGAATTCAAGCGAGTGCTTCGCCATCGGAGCAACACGTTGCCGCAGAATCGCCCGCAGCCCCACCCGCTCCAACAACTCCGCACGCTTCCACGACTCCACACGCTCCTGCACCTCAGGTCACCGCCGCTCCGGCGTCGGCTAACATGTCGGGTGAATTCGCAGGCGGTGCGAAAGGGATCTTGGCGGGTTCTCGCACCGACGCCATGACGTTGGGCATGCCAAGCCAAGTGAACGAAGAATCGCTGCCGGAAGCGGAAGTCGAACCGCTGGCCGCTGCCGAGCCCGCCGCCAAGACGACCGGCAAACCGGATCAACCAGGACTTGCGATGGAAGGCTTCTGTGCCGTGACCGTCATCAAAGAAGACCGCTGGGTGGAAGGACGGCCTGACTTTGGTGTGATTCACCTCGGCAAGCTGTACTTGTTTGCCAGTGCCGAAGCGATGGAAACGTTCCTAGCCGATCCTGTGACCTACACGCCCGTGCTGAACGAAATCGACGTCGTGCGATTCTTTGAAGAACGTCGTATCGTGCCAGGCAAACGGGAATGGGGTCTGAAAGACCCAACTCACAACCGCATGTTCTTCTTTGCCGACGAAGCTGCGATGAACCATTTCTGGAACGAACACCATCGCTACACCGACGCAGCGATCAAAGTGATGGACAAAGCTGTCAAAGACGCCAACCCCGGAACCTAGGGTCGGCTGAGGTCCGCAGGTCGTGGATGAGTCGACGAATCCGTGCGGATGAATGAAAGCTGTGGACTTGGGACTCGTTGCCTCGTCCACGACGTGAAGAGGGGCGGCTAATGCTCGATCGCGTGCACGCCGCCGGGTTCGGCGTACGAAGGTCGAGTTCCGCTGAGGATCGCCATGCCTGCGGCAAACGCTGCAATCGCAACGGCCAACCAGACGCAGCGGGCTGCGGGTTTACCGAACCGACCTCGCACCGCTGCGATGCTTCGCAACTGATAGGGGCTACTCCAAGGACCGACGGCAATCACGCTGGAGACCACCGCGAACGCAATGGCAAGCGATCCGACAAGTGGCTCGTCGTAACTCATCTCGTTTCCTCTATCTGCTAAATCACTGCGGAGTTGGCGTTGCAAACGCGTGCCGGCTACAGGGTGTGCGGTTTCTAATTGCTAGGCAAGCTAGGATCGGGCAACACGCTCAACCGATCACTCTCCCTCGACCATGATACCCTGCATCAAAGGGTCAGGCATCGGTTTGACGCAACCGCCGCTCCAACACCCGAATCTGCACGCGAGCATTTTCGATGTCGGGACAGATCTCGACACAGCGACGAAGCGCCGCGATCGCGCCTTCATAATCGCGAGCAAGCATCCGGCAACGAGCCAGCCCTTGCCACGCGGGGTAGTGATAGCGGCAGTGCCACAAACAAGTCCGAAACGCGGTCTCGGCTTGCGGAGAATTGTCCAGCCCTTGCCAACAGATTGCCAACTGATGAAACGCTTCGCTGTAGCGTGGAGCTTGATCGACGAGGATCATTGTCGGCGCAAGCGCCGCAGCGTACTCGGCTCCGTCATTCAGATGCATCACTTGCAACAGTTGTTGGTGATGACGCGGCGCGGCATCGCGCACCAGCAGCGCTCGAAACGAATCATCCGCCGCCAAACGCACTCCGCGATCTGGATCCGATAGTGCTTGGCCGAGCGATTCAATCGAACGATGATCCCCTAGCATGCCCAATGCAAGGGCCGACGCCCGTCGCATCTCGACGTCACTGCGACGCAGCAGACTGGTCAACGTCGAAGCGGAGTAGTACTCATCGACTTCCGCCGCAAATTGAGGCGAATTGGCTGACGTGAGGTACCGCCGATAGGCGATCGTCAATCGAGTCGTCCGCACGAGGGGAGTTGTCACAAGGAAGTCCATCAGGATGAGGAAAATAACGAATGTCAGTCGCGTGCATGTTACGCAATCGACTTGGAGCGGCAAGCGATCCCGTCATGGGCCTCGGCCTTAGCGACCTTGATCATTTGGCGACCACTGCTCGGTCAACCCTCCCTGATCTTCCGCACAATCGAATCGCGAAACATCGTAATTTCGCGTACAATCATGTTAAGTTCGTGCGAGTCTAGTTGCCGCCAACGTCCTCGGCAACCAACCAAACGCCAACTTATCACACTGATTTGCTTTTCGGGCGGACACTCGTGATTGACCCTGCGGCGTGATCGACCACGATGGGATCTCCGCCCTGACATCCGCGCAGCCACCTTGATTCCCAGCCCTTGTCCGACGCCGCTGCGATGGACTCGGCGGCACGCTTTTTACCTATCCCCACCGTCATGAAAATCTTCGCCATCTTAACACTGTCGATCCTGTGGGGATCGCTTGTACATTGCGACTTTGCTGTGGGTCAGGATCCTTCCATCGCGGCGGAATCCGTTTCGCTAGCCAACCCATTTTTCGCTCGACTCACTGCGACAAGCCGAGCCATTGTCGACGGCAAACCGTTTCGCAGCGTCATCTCGGAGCTCGCCGATCGCGTGGAAATCCCGATCGTATTGGATCGGCACGTCGACCCTTCGGTGAACGTCCATGTAGGTCAAATTGGCCCGACCGTTTTTGCTGGAATTCAGCAGGTAGCCGAGTCCCGTGGCTGTGTTGTGATGCCCGTCGGGGGCGTTCTGCTCGTTGGGCGTCCCGAGTGGGTGGACGGTACAAGCGAATCGATCCTGTCGCTTTCGACAGCCCCTGGCAAAGCGGCGTCCACAAAAATTGACGTCCAATGGCCCGTAGCAACGACACCTAGCGAAGCGATCCGACGAATCGCCACCGCCAGCGGCCAGGCAACACCGCTGCGCGAGCTGCCTCATGATTTGTGGCCCGCAGCCAATTGGAAATCGATTGATTCGGACGTGGCAACGACACTGGTCACCGCCCAGTTCGATCATCCACCGTTGCCGAACGGATCGCCATCGCAGGCTGGAGCGGTGTCAAAAACGGCAGCTTCGGCTGCGAAACGCTTTACGATTCCCTATCGGTTAGACGCCAACCGAACGGCCGTGATTGCGGCGATTCGCGGCGTCGACCGGCAGAGCAAACTGAGTCACTCCGGCAACGAAATCGAGATCACCGCAACGGCCGCCGCTCATCGTGCCGGGATCCAAGCGTTCTTGGCCAGCCAAGCGGCAAGGCAAGCAGCAAGCGTTAGCCTGGATAAAGAGAACTTGACGCTGACACTGCAGAACACATCCGCGCGAGAGGTGCTAGAGAAACTTGCCGCCGCAGCGGGTCGAGCCTGCCGCATCGATCCGGCGGCAGAGGGTTCGTGTAGCCAATTGATCACGATGAGCATGCAGAACGCATCGCTACGTCAATTGGTCCAAGAGATCGCTAAACAAGCGGGCGTCGATGTCACATGGACCGACGACACGCTAGTGGTTTCACCGCGGCAATGATCGGCTTAGATGTCGGCCGGATCGAAGAACCGGCATCGTAGCGGTTACGATGCTTTGGTTTTGATTTCGGCTTGTCGCAGTGCTTCGACCAAACGCTGGATCTCGGCCACCGGCAATTCTTCGGTGCGTGCATTCTCGCTATAACCGAGCGAACCGAGCACCTCGTCGACTTGACGTTTGTCCAGACGACCTTTCATGCCGCTCACCACGACGCTGCGCAAGAACTTGCGTCGGTGAAAGAAGAGTGCCCGAACGGTTTCGTGAAAGTAGCGCAGATCCGGAATCTTTTCTCGCCATTCGGGCCGTGCATCCAAACGCACGATGGCCGAATCGACATTGGGTCGCGGCCAGAAGACTTTGGGCGACAACACTCGCACAATGCTGCACTCGCACAACGATTGTAGCCACACGCTCAGTGCGCCGTAATCCTTGCTGCCGGGCTGGGCAACGATGCGATCGCCGACTTCCTTTTGGATCGTCGCGACGACCACATCGGGCGAAGGCGTTTCGAGCATCAAGTTGCTGATAATCGGCGTGGCCACATTGTAGGGCAAGTTTGCGACCAGCAAGAAACGTGCGTTCTCACCAATTCGGTTCATCGCATCACGAATCTGTTCCATCATATCAGGACGCAGCGTGTTTTTATTATGAAGTGCATCGCCTTGTAACAATCGCACGTTCGGTCGCCACCCCAATTCTTCTTTTGCCAAGCGATGTAAGTTTTCGTCGATTTCAATCGACAACACCGCCCCGGCGGCGTCGGACAATCGTGACGTCAACGAACCGACGCCGGTGCCCACTTCCAAGACGACATCGTCTTTGCGCATCCCTGCGGAATTGGCGATCAGGTCAACGAGGTTCAGATCGATAAGAAAGTTTTGGCCGTATCGCGATACCGGTTGCAGTCCCGCGGCAGCAAGTCGTTTGGAAAGATACGATGCGGTTTGTCGTGGTTGGTTCACGGGGATTTCATTCTTTGAGGTTCTAGACATCGAACAAGTTAGCAAGACAGGCTTCCTCGAAAAATCGGGGAACTCTGCGGCCAGTTTGACCGATCATTGATTTTGTTGCGTTCGTGAAAAGTAGCTGGTCAATTCGTCGCTTCGGGTGGTAACGATTCGGGACGCAAAGATTCCATCGAACGTTGGACGTACTTTGCCAGCACATCAGTTTCCAAATTCACGTGGTCTCCGACAGCCAAGTTTCCCAGCGTCGTTTGATCCAAGGTATGCGGAATCAACGCGACGCTGAAAAAATCCTTACCTGCATCGACCACCGTTAAGCTTACCCCGTCAACCGCGACGCTGCCTTTGGAAGCGATTTGCGAGGCCAAATTCTCGGGCACGGAAAAAAATAAATGAGCCCAAGGCGGATCCTCACGACGCTCTCTTAACGTCGCTAGCGAGTCGACATGTCCGGTCACATAGTGCCCGCCCAATCGATCGCCGACCGCGAGCGAGCGTTCGAGATTGACCGGGCTGTCTTGCTTCAGTTGGCCCAAATTGGTGCGAGAGAGCGTTTCGGATCCCGCTTCGAAGCCCAAGATGCTGCCGTCAATCTCAATAACGGTCAAGCAACAGCCATTAATCGCGATGCTGTCGCCGATCTGAACACCTTCGCAGATCGAGGAGGCTTCGATCTGAAAGCGTCGTCCGGGAGGTTCGTTTCGGATCTCGGCAATTCGGCCGACCGTTTCGACAAGTCCAGTGAACATCGTTTCGGTTCGTTGTAAGGGGTTTCGGTTAGTTATAAGGGTCAGGAAAGTTTAGAAGCGGAGTGAAAGATTGCCGCTGCGGGTCGCATCGCTGTAATCGAATTCGTTTTTGAGAATCAGTGACGGGTAGCCACAGCGTGCCGCATTGGACAAAATGCCGGCAGTTTGCACAACGCAGTTGGCGTCGCACGCCCCCCATTTACCCAACTAACTTACAAAACTTTTCGCAACAATCCTTCTTTAGCAATATCTTACGAGGCCCTCTGATGACTCTGATCGAAGCAATTCACGCGCGCCAAATCCTGGATAGCCGCGGAAACCCCACGGTGGAATGTGAAGTCCTGCTCAGCGACGGCGCCCATGGTCGTGCGGCGGTTCCTAGCGGAGCGAGCACCGGTGCTCACGAAGCATGGGAACTTCGCGATGGCGACAAATCGGTGTTTATGGGCAAAGGGGTCCAAACCGCCGTCGATAACGTCAACAACGTGATCTGCGAAGCACTCGAAGGTCTCGATGCGACCGACCAAGCCGCAGTCGACGCCACCATGTTGGAACTTGACGGTACCCCCAACAAGAAAAAACTTGGTGCCAATGCGATCCTTGGCGTTTCGTTGGCGGTTGCCCACGCTGCGGCCTCGTCCACAGGCCAACCGCTGTACCGCTACCTCGGCGGTGCGGGTGCGCGTCTATTGCCAGCCCCGATGATGAACATCATCAACGGGGGCGAGCACGCCGACAATGGCGTCGATATCCAAGAATTCATGGTCATGCCACTTGGTTTCGAGCGATTCAGCGACGCACTTCGCTGCGGTACCGAAGTCTTCCACAACCTGAAGAAAGTGTTGTCCGACAAGGGCTACAGCACCGCAGTGGGTGACGAAGGTGGTTTTGCACCGGACTTGAAGAGCAATCAAGAAGCACTCGACGTGATCATGACCGCGATCGACAAAGCGGGCTACAAAGCGGGCGAGCAAGTCTTCATCGCGTTGGACGCGGCGTCGACCGAGTTCTACGACAGCTCGACCAAGAAGTACACGATCGACAAACAAGAATTGTCGGGCGACGAAATGGTCGACTTCTTGGCCGATTGGTGCAGCAAGTACCCGATCTGCAGCATCGAAGATGGCTGCGACGAAGACGATTGGGAAACTTGGAAGAAGCTGACGCTGAAATTGGGCGACAAAGTCCAACTCGTTGGCGACGACTTGTTCGTCACCAATGTCGAACGTTTGCAACGCGGTATCGACGAAGGCATTGGCAACAGCATCCTGATCAAGGTCAACCAAATTGGAACGCTGACCGAAACGATCGACGCGATCCAATTGGCCAATCGCAATGGCTACACCGCCATTGCAAGTCACCGCAGCGGTGAAACCGAAGACTCGACGATCGCGGATCTCGCAGTGGCACTGTCGACCGGACAAATCAAGACGGGTTCAGCAAGCCGTAGCGACCGAATGGCCAAGTACAACCAATTGCTCCGCATCGAAGAAATGCTGGGCGATGCGGCTCAATACGGCGGACCGTTGTTCCCCAAACGAGCTTAATCCTGGTTAGCGGGCCTCCGCAAACGATGGTACCCTGAAAGCGGCACACGCTTTGTCAAAGGGCGGTGTTTGAAAGAACACCGCCCTTTTTTCATGGCTACACCGCTTCCAACTTGCCGCCCCTACTGCTTGCTCCTCTACTGCGAAAAGGCTCGATCCCGATGCAAGTCCTTGCTGAACAACCGCTGTTGATTTCGTTGATGTTGGGTCTGATCGGAGGATCGCTACTTTATGGTTGGACCCAAACGGGCAAACGAGCGGCGGCAGTCGTGGGAATCGTCTTTCTACTGCTGATCCCTGCGGTGTGGATCGCTTCATCCATGATGGTCACCGATCGCGAACAAATCGAAGCGATCATCTACGAAGCAGCGGCTGCGGTCGAAGCCAATGACCACGACGCGGCGCTGAATTACATCGGCGATCCAGAGACCAAGGCCAAGGCAGCACTCGAGCTACCGAACTACATTTTCAGTTTGGCACAAGTCAACCGGATTCGCAGCATCGTGATGATCGAAGGCAGCTATCCGCCGCAAGCCGATGTCGACATGAGCGTGAAGGTGGACGTCAGCAGTAAACGAGGCGGGATCCGAGATGTGCGAGTACCGCGTCGGCTGCTGCTGCATTTCGAAAAAGACTCGGCCGGCCAATGGAAAATCGTCAAGTACGACCACATGCCAATCGCAGGCGGCCCGGATCAATTCAGCCCCGGGATGTAGGCGTGTTTGACGCTGTGCCCAAGGTAGGCTGGACCGCGGAGGCGGCGTTGTGAGGAGTGAGGAGTGAGGAGTGAGGAGTTGGGAGCTGGCACGAAAGCAAATTCACCCTCCCTTCAGGGAGGGTCGGCCGCAGGAAGCGGCCGGGGAGGGCTGGTGAACCTGCCCTTGCACCGCCTACTTCAAACCCATAAAGGCCCCACACGACGATCGAGCCGAGCAGGGAAAAACACCGCAAAAACGCGGTGTTTTTTCCCTGCTTTTTTTTCTTTTGAGTTTCTGCGGTGGCTTTGACCAGACGTGTCCGGCCGCCCGCGATGATAGACGTGTCACCCAAACGTTCGATGTGAAAAACATCACCTCCCACGCTATCACGGAAGAAAATCAAATGGCAAAGTTCTACGTTCAATGTGGCTCGATCGAAACCATCCTTGTCGCTGAATCGCCAGAATCGGCGGCGATGAACGCACTGGACCAAATGCTGCAATCCCATTTGTGGATCTACGATGACAACGGCTTAAGCGAACAAGATTGCCGAGACCACTTGATGATCGAAGCACTACTGCACCTCGCTCCCACGGTCCGCGTCAGCGAACAAGGATTCAGCCGCGAGGACGCGATCGAAATTGGCACCCCGGAAACGATTGAGATGTGGCACCGATTGATGATCGGGATGAAACGCTTGTTTGCCTCGGCCGGCATGCCGACTCGGTCCATGACCTCGATCGGCTGCGTCCCCACCGTCACCTTTACCGCACCACGAGTGCCTCGCTAAGGCCGCGATGCCCCATGGCCATCGAATTCGGTGCAGCGGCGCGAGCAATAAAACCACCTGCTTCGCATCAATGCAGATGGCCGTTAGGAGATTCGCGTTTTAAGATCGATCCGCTGCCCGTTTCGACAGCTTTCTCGGGCAGCTGCCAGAATACTGCCGGCACAATACACGTCATTCAGGTCGCTCATGTTTCGCACCAGACTGGTGACGCTGCGATAGAACTGGGTTAGCAATTGCTGGCCCACAGGCAGTTCGGTTTCGAGTGATTCGAGATGTCGACCGGCATCGTCAAACCATACCAACGTGGATGGCAAATCGATAAAGGCGACGCCGCGTTCGCAGCAGATCTGCATCGCCGAAGGGGGACGGAAACTGACCGCTTCGTGCCAAGCCGAGCGAATGTAGCTGCCGCAGCTGATCTGCGCCGTCACGGGCGGCTTGGGGTCGGCGCCGGCGAACTGCAAACTCATGCATTCGTAATCGGCGGGTGTGGTATGGCTAAGCCCTGTCGAAACCACGCTCTGAGGCTCACGACCGACGACGTATCGGCACCAATCAATCAACTCGATCAATTCTTGCTGCAGCGGGTTCGCCACCACGGTGTTGGGCTTGGGGGCCGCAGGATCGACTTGCACGCGTCGATGGCAAAACACCAAACGCGGAGGCCCGAGGTGGGTTGCGATCAATTCTTTGAGCCGCAGCGTGGCGGGAGCAAACCGCTTTGGAAACTCGGTCATAAATGCCACGCCGCTGCGGTCAATGACCTCGCGAATCCGGCCCGCTTCGACAGGGTCGAAATCGAGATCCCCAGCCCAATAGATTGCTTTGCCTGCGTCGCACGCCGCCAACATCGGCAACCAACCGAGCCAGCTACGCTGAAGCACTAAGACGGCATCAATGTCACAGCGTGAGACAAGGGCTTGGTAGCCGTCGACGGGATCCGCTTGAAATTCGGCGGCAGCATTTTCCGCCAATTTTGAAACCGTGCTGAAGATCGCACGCACATCAAATCGTTCCTGCAGCATTTGCAACGCAGGCCGATGACGGGTTTGCCATGCATCCCCTAGACCGATCAAACCGATGCGAAGCTTCATACATAACCAATCGAACGAAAGACGTGTTAAACCGATGAATTGATTGCAAAGCAGTCAGGTTGGCCGCAAAAGCGACAATCCGAACTCAAAACCGTATTAAAAATCCGTATTCCCGAAAAATTTCCTGTCGCTGAGCACCCCACCTTCAGCCGGGTGCGGCAACTTGGCACACCTTTTTGGCACGCCCGAAACCGTTTGCGAACAATAGTTTAGCGTTGAGCATACCAAAATATAGAGTTGTACCAATCAAAAACGCCGATCTCGCCCAAGGTCCATTTCGAAAAAATGGCAACGTTGACCCTTGTGGCCATCCGACTCATCCATAGAATCCTCCCAACTCGCCAAAAACACCTAACCGGCAAGCCCTTGAGACTTGCGGATTAGGGGTGATTGCGAGCAGGCTTTCCGCGGGAAGAATGCCCCTCATTGACGTTAAATTGAGGGTCGCAATTCTCCCTAGAAAAGCTCCTCCTTAGCAATCAATCGTTTTTCAACGCAGGAATGCGGAACTTTCTCGTCACGCCATCAACGCGAGGCAGTGAAAGATCAGCAAAAACGGTTGACTTCATGGAAGTCGCTAAGGCGTTTCGGATAGGAATCTTGTCTCAACATCCTTGTGGTCTCCAAATATTTCGTTTGATCAAGCTTTCATTGCGATGAGGGCTCGATCGGTTGGCAGAGTGCCGCCGCCCACATTGATGTACCCCGAAAACCTAGGGAGTCTGGAATGGTTTCGTTGCTTTTAGCTTTGGTCTTGTCGAGTGTGACAAGCGAACAACAGATGCAGCAGAACTACGCTTCGGTTTACAAGCAATCGATTGAAGAAAACAAGCCTTTGATGGTCGTCGTTGGCGCCGAGTGGTGCCCCGCATGTCACGTCCTGAAAGATTCGACCATCAAGCAAATGGCAGAAACGGGCGAATTGGACGAAGTTTGTGTCGCAGTTATTGATAAAGATCGGGACCCTGAGTTGGCCAAACAACTCACCCAAGGCGAAAACATGTTGCCTCAGATCATTATGTTCACGAAGACCGAATCCGGTCAGTGGAATCGTCGTCGTTTGATGGGTTTTCAACCTAAGCAACCGGTCCGCACGCTCATCCGAAGAGCCATCTTGGATCGACAGGGCTAAACCGAACCTCCGGTTTGGCCGATAGGAAAACAGTAAGATCGAAGCGTCAGTTGTGCCCCCTGAATCACAGCTGACGCTTTTTTTTGGGATATCGGTTATTCTGTGTGTTCATTGACCCAAAATGGAACTGGAAAGGCAGACACAAAGCATGAGCTTCTCTGAGGATTTGGACCATCTGATTCGCACCGACGAACCTCTTTCACCATTGGTATGGCTTGGAATTGGTGGCCCCGCTCGTTTTTTCGCTGAACCGGTCGACGAAGCCGAATTGCAACGCGTTTACCGTGAAGCCACCGAAGCCGGGTTAGCGATCCGCATCCTGGGCGGCGGCAGCAACGTGTTGGTACGAGAATCGGGCTTTGACGGCTTGGTCATCTCGCTCGCCGCGGCGGCCACCAGCGAACTCAAAATCCAAGACAACCGGCTCATCGCCGGGGCCGGGGCAAAACTGTCTCACGCGGTGATCAAGTCGGTCGGCGCCGGTTTGGGCGGACTCGAACATCTCGTCGGTATCCCCGGTTCGGTCGGCGGAGCCGTGGTGGGCAACGTTTCCAACGGAGGCCGAGACATTGGATCGGTCGTCGAAACGATCACGGTGATCGAAAACGATGGCACGACGCGGGAATTGAATCAGCACGAAGCGGGTTTTTCGCACCGTAAAACGGCGCTGAACGGGCTCGGCGTGCTGAAGGTCACCTTTGCACTCGAACCACGCGATGTTTCTGCATTGACCAAACGGATGCAGAAGTTGTGGATCAGCCGAAATGCGGATCGCCCAAGTGAACAGCGGCGAATCGCGACGCCCTTTGTCGATCCCGATGGAATGCCAGCAAACACGCTGATCCAAAACTGCGGGCTGGCAGGGGTGCGTGAGGGAGATGTTTCACTTGATGCCAACCATCCTCAATACTTGATCGCGCACACGGGCGCCACCAGCGAACAATGCTTGCGTTTGATCGAGCGAGTACGTGAACAGGTGTTGCTGCAAACCGGGATCGACTTGCAATTGAATCTGCAGATTTGGTAGAGACCCAGCTTAGCGGGTCGCGTCGTGATGGACATGACCGCGTCCGCACGGTGACGACGCTGGCGACCGCCAGGCATTCCGTAACGAATCACAATGGATTGTAAGAGGCAAGCACGGTGGCGATGAAATCAGATCGCGACGACCGCCCCCGCCCGATTCGCGATATGATTCGGCGGCTGATCGTCGCTCCCGCATCGCTGTCCTTTATTTGGCCTGTCATGCTAATCGTAGGCGGCTATGTTACCTGGGATCGCTGGGGGGCTGAACACGTTGCCAGCAAATTCTACGGGGTGCAGCTCGATCACATCCAAGTCACCGAGCCGCCGGGGTACATCCGCACCGATATCCCGGCAACGGTCTTTCGCGACACCGCACTTGACCAGCTGTCTCTGCTGGATGTCCAAGCCACGGCGAAGATTGCCTCGGCATTTGCCACCCATCCATGGGTCAGCCGGGTGATCAGCGTTCGCAAATTGCCGGGTGGCACGGTCGATGTGCACTTGGAATACCGACGCCCAGTGGCGATGGTGCATGTCTTTAAACCCAACGAAGCCGATTCAAAGAGCTACTTTTTCCCGATCGATGGCACCGGCACCTTGTTGCCGACCACCGAGTTCGCTCAATCTGAAACGCTTGACTACATCCATATCGAAGTCCCCGACGTCTACCCGACCGGCGTGGTGGGTGGTCCCTTTGGCGATCTTCGGGTCGAAGCCGCAGCTCGCTTGGCAGGCGTTTTGTCGCCCGTGCGAGAACAGACCAAGGTGCGAGCGATCGGGGTGTACGGCGATGCTCGGCAAAACGCGGTGCCACAGCTAGAGATCACCACCACCGACAACCGTCGTCTGCTGTGGGGCAGCCCTCCAGGACTCGAAGAGGGCGGCGAACGCACCGTCGAGATGAAACTGCACGCGTTGATGAGCGGCCAAGAGATTACCAATGGCGACCTAAGGTTGGCCAAGCGAGCGCGGTTGGAATAAACCAGACGTGCGACCGCCCCAGACGATGCGACCACGAACGAGGCCGCCATCACGGGTCGATTTTATTACTGCCGCCTGGATGACCTCACGTAGCCTAGGCTACGTTGAATTCAAATTCGCTTCGTCCCCGTTGTCGCCGAAAATCTTGACGGCTTTCGTGACGACCTCGGTGTTTAGCGTTAGCGTGGCGCCACACTCGTGACCGATGCATCATGCGGTCGCGATTTTGCCACCCCCATTTGCTGCAGATGTTGACTGACCAAGATCCACTCGTTTGGGGTCAGCTGCGGCTTGGTCAACGACCAAAACTCGAGATCGTTGATCATCAACATTGCCAACGAACGAGGCGTATCCTCGACTCGCGGACGCAGCATCCGAATCGTTTCGCTCAGACACGCACGCTGTTCGAGTTCGAGATCGGTGGCCAATTGCTGCTGCAGCATCGGAATGATGGGTGTCCCCCAGCGAAGCAGTTCTTGTTGCGCCGAGATCCGCACACTTTGGCGTGGCGAACGCAGTTGCTCGACACAGCGAACGACTTCGGGCAACGGAATCGCGGGAAGCCTGTCATAGTGCCCAAGCACCGCCACGTGAATCTGGTCCGACAACTCGGCAATCGATTTGCCACGCAACACACGCGAGGTCAGGTCGGCGTAATGCAGATCAAAGACTTCGGGATTTTGCAGACGGACATGAAACAGGGTCGATCCGGTGTAGGTATCGACCTGATCGCCCCGCTGGATCACCCAGCGGATCGGCCCGAACTCGGGCTGATTCAATACACTCCGCTCACCGGTGTGCATCAGTTCGGATTCAATCTCGACATCCGTTGCATCATCAACACTTAGCGTGATGTGCTGAAACGGCGACCTTGATAAGTGCGATTCGGATAAGTGCGAATCAGGCAGGTCGGCATGAGACAAAGAGGACTGCGACGATAGCGAATAAGAACGCAGGTGCCGAACCATCGGCTGCTGAAGCACATAGTGCAGTGAAGGAATTCCGCGTTGAGCGGTGACGGTAATACTTTCGAAAACCTCGTCGTCCTGACGCTGCTGGGCCCCGTTGCGATGCAACATGGGATTGAGCCCGAGCCGTCCCTGAATCAGCTGAAAGCGGACCACGCCGCTGGAAGAAAAGAATACGTCGCGTTCTGGCGACGCTCGACTCGTAGAAAGACGCTCAGCGTCGAGCGGCCTTTGAGCAAAAGTCGCAACGTGAGAAACGGACAGGCCGAGTACAACGGCTAGCAGCGATCGCCACTTCATCCCTGAACCCTCAACTTTCCTCGGGGTCTTTCCCGAGACTCGTGGTGTTAGCCACAAGTGGTGCAGGTAAGTCGAGTTGATTTGCACAGCCAGCCACGATGCCAGCTGCGAAATCCAACCTAACCTGACCCGCTCTATGGGTGCATTTGGTATCAGTGAACGCGCATGGGCCGAACCTGGTCGGGCGCGGCCCGACGAGTCCATCAGCTATTATCGTCATAAATTCATTTTTAGTTAAAGAGATCTTTTTTTAAGCGAGGATACGACACCGTAATTCCGCGATAATGGAAAAATGGGTCGATACCCCCCTTAGAAAAATCTCGCTATTAGCCTCGTCCCCCCACAAAACAAGCGAATAGCAAAAGGTTCAACCGGAGACGAAAAAGTTCGTTGCCTGCGAACTGGACAACGTCTATCTTTCTCGTGGAAGCCACGACGACATGTTGGTCGTCTCTTGTGCAGTGGAGGCACAGCGGTAGGAAACAGGCGTGAAACACGCTTGTGCGGTCATACTCTCTGAAAAGTTGACCGGAAGTATCGGAACATTTGCATCGACCCATTCGCCACTTTTCCATTTGGTGGGGTTGTCACGAATTACCCGATTTTCCACCGCACCGTTTTTTTGACCGGGCACCCTTTGTGTCCTATATTCCCGTAGCTGTGTGGTCTGAGCGTCTTTGCACAGCTTCATCTAAACATCACCTCCCTTGATGTTTAGGGGACCCTCCCGAACGATGCTCCACTGGATTTTGCTCGTATGAATCGGATCCCACAGGTCTATCGTCGCCAATCCGCTGGAACTTTTTTCAGCCTGTTTGCTGCGGCATTGCTGCTCGGCTACGTCGCTCCCGTATCAGCCCAAGTTGTCACCGAAGCGGAACAGTTTTCTGTAACGCCGGAACAACAAGCGGTTCAGCAGGGGCTTGAACTCGAGCAAGCTCGATTGTGGGCCGATGCCGTTCGTCATTACGAGACCGCTTCGAAGAAGCACCCTACCAGCAAGTCGCTGTATCAACGATTGACCATCGCAAAGCTGCATTACGATGTCAATCGTCGCTACCAAGACACCAGCTACCTGCAGTCGGTCGACCGATTGTCGCAAGAGCAAGCTCTTGATTTGTATGCTGAGATCTTGGCAAATCTACAAACCCATTACGTCGAACAGATCGATTGGGCTCGCGTGATGCTGCATGGCACCGCGGCTCTAGAAGTCGCGTTGACTGAAGAAAAGTTTGTCAGCCGCATGTTGGCCACGGCCGATCCCGCGGCAGTCGAGCACTTTCGCCAAAATGTACATCATCAATTGGCCAATCGTAGCACGGCGACTCGCTTTGATTTGCGAGCGAACGTTGCTTACGTTGCGTCATTGGCAAAATCGGAAATCGGATTGTCACCGACCGCGACCGCGCTTGAATTCATGAGCGGTGCCGTTTCGACGCTCGACCCGTACACACGATTGTTGTCGGGAAACCAACTCGATGAGATGTTCTCGAACATCGAAGGCAACTTTGTCGGTTTGGGTATCGAGCTGAAAGCAGAAAGCAATGCACTGCACATCTTATCGGTCATTCCGGGCGGCCCAGCCGAAGAGGCGGGTTTGATCGGCGGCGACCGAATCATCCGTGTTGAAAACACCGAAACCAAAACGTCCGACCCAGGCTACGCTGCCGACCTGCTTCGCGGCCCCGAAAAGTCGTACGTTTCGATCGGAGTATTGGGAGCCGATGGCAACGTCCGTGATTTGAAAGTGCAACGTCGCCGTGTCGAAGTGCCTTGTGTGGAAAACGTGCATATCGTCGACGCCGCCAACCACGTCGGTTACCTGCGTCTGACGAACTTTCAAAAAACAACCACGCGTGACGTCGAGCAGGCTTTGTGGGATTTGCATCGCCAAGGAATGAAATCGTTAATCCTTGACGTGCGTGGCAACCCCGGTGGACTGCTTTCGGCTGCAGTCGAAGTGGCCGACCGTTTTCTCGGCGATGGCCGCATTGTCACCACTCGAGGTCGCAACGCTCGTGAAAATTACGACTACACCGCGCATCGTCCCAACACATGGAACATTCCTTTGGCGGTGCTGATTGACCGTGACAGTGCGAGTGCAAGTGAAATTTTTGCCGGAGCGATCGCCGACAGCGGACGTGGCGACGTGATTGGAGAAACCAGTTACGGCAAAGGCAGTGTACAAGGAATCTTTCGGATGCAATCGGCCAAGTTCGGGCTCTGTCTGACCACCGCCAAGTTCTACTCGCCAAGCGGCCGAGCGATCAGCCAAAACGGGGTCACCCCGAGCGTGCCCGTCGAACCGACCTACATCGCGGCTCGTCCGAATTCCGACGGTGAAATGACGACCGACCGCGAAGACGCTGTCTTGCAACGAGCGATCTCGCGGTTGTCCGAAAACAACTGGATCAGCCGCCGACCGCAATAACCAGATTCGTTCGCAAACGATCACAACCTGAGACGAAAAAAAATCCCGCTCCATTGGAGCGGGATTTTTTTTATTGCAGGAGAGGCTCTTCAGGATCTTTAGCAAGATCCACTCCCTCCGCTTTTACTTTACGACTGAGTCTTCACGCCAACGGTTCGCAGGTGCAGCTCGGTGAGCTGGCCTGAATCGACCTCGCCCGGCGCTTCGGTCATCAAGTCGGCTGCTTTTTGCGTCTTCGGAAACGCGATCACTTCGCGAATGTTCTCGAGCCCTGCCAATAACATCACCCAGCGATCCACGCCTAGTGCGATCCCGCCATGCGGCGGGGCACCGAAACGCAGTGCGTTCAGCAGGAATCCGAAACGATCTTCGGCGGTTGCCTCGTCGATCCCCAACAAGTCAAAGACCTTGCTTTGCGTTTTGGAATCGTGGATCCGGATCGTTCCACCCCCGGCTTCGCTGCCGTTGATGACAAGGTCATACGCCTGAGCCCGACATGCCTTGGGGTCGCTGTCAAGTTTCTCGAGATCGCGGGCAAGCGGTGCGGTAAACGGATGATGCATCGCCGTCCAATTGCCGCTTTCTTCGTCACGCTCGAACATCGGGAACTCGGTGATCCAACTGCAATTGAGTTGATCGGGGCTGTATAGCTTCAGCTCGGCGCCCAAACGCTTGCGAAGTGCGTACAACCCTTTGCAAGTGACTTCCCAAGTATCGGCCAAGAACATCAACAAATCGCCGGGCTCGCCCTTCATCAATTCCTTGATCTCGGCAAGATGAGCTTCATCGAGGTTCTTGCTGATCGGGCTCCACAACGTGCCATCGTCTTCGACGCGGAACCAAGCCAGACCTTTCGCGCCAAACTCTTTGACGTACTCGGTCATCTCATCGATATTGCGACGCGAAAATTTCGTCGCCGCCTCTTTGACGTTCATCCCACGGACAAAGTTGCCGGCATCGGCGGTGCCGCGGAAAACACGAAATTCGGTTTTCTTGGCGACCGAGGTGACATCCACAATTTCCATATCGAAACGCAAATCGGGAGCGTCATGACCGTAGCGCCGCATCGCTTCGTCATAGGTCATTCGTGGCAGCGGAGTTTTGACTTCTTTGCCAAGCACCTCTTTGGCCGTCCGCGCGACCAAGCCGTCGATCAACGCCATGATGTCGTCGGCATCGACGAACGACATCTCGAGGTCCAATTGGGTGAATTCAGGTTGACGGTCGGCACGCAAATCTTCGTCGCGGAAACACTTTGCCACTTGGACATAGCGGTCGAAACCGGCCACCATCAAAATTTGCTTGTACAGCTGGGGTGACTGCGGCAACGCGTAAAATTTTCCAGCGTGCACGCGGCTGGGGACCAAATAATCGCGAGCGCCTTCGGGCGTGCTGCGACCAAGGATCGGCGTTTCCACGTCGATGAAGTCATGCTCGGCAAAGTAGTCACGCATCACCTTGATGATGCGGCTGCGTTGGACGAGCGCGTTTTGCATTTCTTTGCGACGCAGGTCCAAGAAACGGTACTTCAGCCGCAGGTCCTCACCCGGCAAATCGCTTTGCCCGGGGGTGAAGGGAGGGTTGGCACAAACGTTGAGGATTTCAACGTGGTCGCAACGAACTTCGATCGCTCCGGTCGGCAATTTGTCGTTGGTCTTGCCTTCCAATCGATCGGCGACTTTGCCTTTGATCAGAATCACGCTCTCGGCCGGAATTCGGCCCGCTTCGTCGATCAATTTCGCGTCGGCCTCGGGAGGCCCAATCACGACTTGGGTCAATCCGTAGCGATCGCGAAGGTCGATAAAGACGGCGCCGCCATGGTCACGTTTGCTGTCGACCCATCCGCATAGGGTCACTTCGGTTCCAATATCGGTCTTGCGGAGTTGTCCGCAGGTATGGGTGCGTAGCACAGAATCGGTCGGGGGCTAGGGAAACGGAATGGGTCAACGAGCAGGATTCTAGCTGCCCAAGTTGCTTTTGCTGAGTGGGGGCAACGGCCAGTTATGGCAAAAGTAAAACGGTTCAGGCAAAAGAAAAGCCGGCATCGGAAAAGATGCCGGCTTTTGCTAGTTTTGAATCCGAGCAAAGTGGCGAAGCAACCAACGCAAATCGGTTCTTTCGCCACCCTCAGAGGCTGGCAGATTACAGCTCAGTCCCCGGAGCTTCTTCGGCCAACGAGGCATCGCCCTTCTGCTTGGGGGCTTTGAAGGCGAAAATCAAAATCAGATACAAAATTGCCATCGTCGCCGGAACCAACGCGGTGGCTCGAATTGCCATCCGGCTGCCGTAAAGAGCCGCTTCGCTGGTCGGAGCCGCATCGACCGAAGCGTACTCTTTGTTGGTTTGCCACCAATTGTATTGATTGCGAAGTCCCTCGAATTTCTCGCTGCTCCACTCATCGCCGGCGATTGTCTTTTCGTTTTCGATCGTCTCGCCGTTATCCGAAAGCATCCCCGCCTTCGCTCCGTCGATACCGACAATCGGAGGGAAGAACAGGAATTGGTTCTCGTTAGGTGCCTTCACACGCTCGAACGTGTCCGGAGCATTTGCTTGGATGTACTGCGACGAGAAATAGTCCTGTTTGTATCCAATCCCAGGACCGCCCAACAATCCAGCCGACGTCATTCCGGCAAATCCCATCAAAGCCATCGCCACGGTGGCACTTTGGGGATAACGTTCGCCGACCACACCCAACATCGTTGGCCACAAGAACGTTTTCCCTAACGCGTAGACGGTCGCAGCAAAGAACATGAAGTAGACGTTCGTTCCAATGCTGATCAAATACAGCCCGGTGGCACCGATACAAGCACTGAAGAACAGCAGCCCCAGCGACGAAATTTTATGCACGATCGGGCCGGCAAAAAATCGCAGTGCGGTCATCAATAGCGAAGTGTAAATGAACAACGCGGTTCCCAACGTCGCACTCTTGAGAATGCTGCTGGTGATCTTGTTGATCCAGCTGTCCGTTCCCAGTTCGACGTAACCTACCAAGGCGTGGGTCAGCAACAGGATGACAAAGAAGGGCGCGATCAGCTTGGCAATCATTCCGCCATACGAAACCGTACCGGATTGAGCGTGGGTTTGCGGAAATCGTTCTTTAACCGCGATAAAGCCATACATCGCGGTCGGAACCAGGTAGGTCGCCAGCAATAATTCCCAACCGATGCTGCCTTTCAAAAATACGATCAAACCACCAATCACCAATCCGGCGGGCCAGCCCGCGTGCAGGATATTTAGATAGTGAGTCTTTTGTTCCGGATAAATCGCGGCGGTCAACGGGTTGATCACCCCTTCGCAAATCCCGTTTCCGACCGCGAAAATGAACGCGGACCAAAACAAAATCATATAAACCGCATCCTTACCCGCGGCGTTGAAGACCGGCGTGGCCGAGAACAACAGCACTGCGGAAATCACGTGGCATACCAGGGCCGCCAACATCAGTGGCTTGTACCCGATCCAGTCGGTCAGAAACCCTGCCAACAAAATGACGATCCCGAAACCGAGCAATCCACCACCCGTGATCTGGCCCAACTCGGTCATGGTGAACCCGTACTGGGTTGACCAAACATCCAGAAGTCCTGCACGGACGGCGAAACCGATACCGGCAGCGATCAAGGCTAGAAAGCCTGCAGAAAGAAGAAGTTTACGGTTTTCCATAGTATGCCGGTTCGGTCCGTTGGAGGGGGAGAATTGCTGATTGACCACAAAATGCTGGCAATCGAAAGTGGTTTCGTCAAGTAAGTCTGCCGTTATTTCGCCAGCAATGAGAGATTAATTCACCTCCACGCTCGTTGCTACTTACTCGCTCGCTATACTCTGCCTAAACAATCAAATTTGCTGCTCATCGCAGCTTCCCCCCTGCTATCGGAGTCCTCTCGATGCGTTTTCTGCTTGCCACCGCCCTTGTTCTCGGAGCTTTTACGACCATGGCGACCGCTCACGACGATCACGAATGTGCACTCGACTTCAAAGTCAAAAACATTGATGGCGAAACCGTGGACCTCGAAGATTACGAGGGCAAAGTGGTGTTAATCGTCAACACGGCCAGCAAGTGTGGGCTGACGCCTCAGTACGCCGGACTGCAATCGCTGTACAAAAAGTACGAAGACAAAGGCTTTGTCGTGCTCGGTTTTCCCTGCAACCAATTCAATTCGCAGGAACCAGGTAGCGAGGCAGACATCAAATCGTTCTGCTCGACGAAGTACAACGTCAGCTTCCCGATGTTCAGCAAAGTCGATGTCAACGGTGACGACGCAACGCCGCTGTACAAGTACTTGACCAGCAAGGACGTCAAACCGGCTGGCAAAGGCAAGGTCAGCTGGAACTTTGAAAAATTCCTGATCGACCGCGATGGCACCTTGGTGCACCGATTCGCGCCGCGGACCACTCCCGATGACGCCGAATTGGTCAAAGCCATCGAAGCGGAACTGTAAAATACCGTCGGTATTGCGAAAACCAACCTCCCCGTAATCCACCGGGTAACGCGTTTGATCCGGCCGCTCGCTCGACCCCATCGCTGGCAACCGAAAGCAACTAAACGCTTTCTGCGTCAAGAGTTACAATGCATGCGGACCGTGGCCGGGGGTGGTTAAGGGTTGGTGGCACTTGCCATACCGCCCAAAAATCTTGCGCCGTTTTGCTAGCCTATCAATTAAGCTGCGGCGCAGCATCCGCGACATCGAATGATCGCCCAAGACCGGCTTGGGCGTTTTTCTGTGTTAGCATCTTTCTGCGTTTGCATCACGTAACTAACCACCGACACACCCTCGCATCCCTTTCTTGATATGCGTTCACTCTCTTGCTTTGCCACAATCGTCACCGGCATTTCGCTTGCTTTTGCCAGTATGCTTCCTCAATGGGCGTCGGCGGAAACCGCAACCCCGTTGCTAAAGCCTCATGATCGGTTGGCGATTGTCGGGGGAACGTTTGTCGAGCGGATGCAGAGCAGCGGTCAACTCGAGGGCCAATTGCAATCCCGACGACCGGATTGGAAATTGACCGTCCGAAATTTGGGTTGGTCGGGCGATGACGTGCACGGTTACGCCCGAAAACGTTTTGACTCGCCTCACCAAGGCTATTCGCGGTTGCTTGCCGATATCGAGGTAGCCAAGCCAACGGTCGTTCTGTTGGCCTACGGTTTTGCCGAAGCGAGCGATGGCGACCAGGCGATTGGAAGGTTTACGGATGGGTTGCAGCGACTGATTCATGACATCAAGCAATCAAATCGCCGCGTGATCCTGATGACGCCGTTTCCATTGCCCGGCTACAAAACCGAAAACTACCAAGCCTCGATTGCTCAAACACGAAAAATCGTGCAAACGGTCGGCAACAAAACCGATTCAGCGGTCGTTTCGATCACTTGGCAACCCAATCAGGACGAAACCACATCCGATGGCTTGGTTCCCAATGACCGCGGCTACGCACGTTTGGCCAACGAATTGGCAGATGCCTTGGTGGGGGGGCAACCCCAACAGGTCGAAGAGCAGCTTTCGCAGCAAATCGTACGCAAGAATGAGCTTTTCTTTCACCAATACCGTCCTCAGAACGAAACCTACCTGCTGCTGTTTCGTAAACACGAACAAGGAAACAATGCGGTGGAAATTGGTGAGTTCCCGCCGCTGATCGAAGCCGCGGACAAAAAAATCTGGGCCGCCGCCGCTCGATAGGTTCGTGATCGATTGGGAAGTTTTGTCCCACGTTACTCTCCGCCTGCTTGCCAGCATCCGCGCTGGGGTTTAGGCTTTTCCGTTTGCGCCGTGGGGATTTCCCCCCCGGGAATTTCCCCCCCCAAAGTTCTTGGGAGTTCGTTTGGTGTCGGGTACTTGTGTCATTGGTCTGCAGTGGGGCGACGAGGCAAAAGGCAAGCTGGTCGATCTGCTTGCACCTCAGTTCGATATCGTGGTTCGTTACCAAGGAGGTGCCAACGCTGGGCACACCGTGGTTGCGGGCGATCAAACCTACAAATTGCATCACATTCCTAGCGGGATTTTGCATCCCCAGGTTCAAAACCTCATTACGCCCGGGGTGGTAATCAATCCGTCGACGATGCTCGACGAAATTGATGCATTGGCGCCGCGTGGAGTGGACTGTGCCAAGAACCTGATGATTAGCGAGCGGGCTCACTTGGTGATGCCTTGGCATATCGCCGAAGATCGTCAGATCAACGCGACCGAAGTTCGCGGTGAATCCATCGGCACGACCAACCGAGGCATCGGACCGTGTTATCGCGACAAAGTGGGACGCACCCATGCGATTCGCATGACCGATTTGATCCAACCGCAACGTGACGAACGCATTCGCACGGTTGCTGAGCAGAAAATCCAACTGCTGAAAAACCTTGGCGCGTCCGAAGAAGAACTGCAAAAAGTTGCACCCGAAGTGGTTGTACCGATGGCAGCCAGCTGGGCAGAACGTCTGAAAGACATGATCGGTGACACGACCGACCTGCTGCTCGATGCGACCGAAGCGGACAAACGCATCTTGTTCGAAGGCGCACAAGGCGCGTTGTTGGACATCGACCACGGCACGTATCCGTTCGTCACCAGCAGCAACAGCAGCGGCGTCGGCGTTTGTGCCGGTGCTGGAGTGCCGCCGAAGTGGATCAACACGGTCCTAGGTGTTTGCAAGGCCTACAGCACTCGTGTCGGCGGCGGTCCCTTCGTTACCGAATTGGACGACGCGACTGGCGATCGCATCCGTGATTTGGGCAACGAATATGGAACCACCACGGGGCGTCCGCGCCGCTGCGGTTGGTTCGATGCAGTCGCTGTTCGCTACACGGCACGGCTGAGTGGAGTGACACGTTTGGCACTGATGATGATGGACGTGTTGGCTCACCTTGACGAATTGAAGGTTTGTGTTGCCTACGAATTGGATGGCAAACGAATCGAGCGATTCCCGAGTCACGCGGACGAATTGCGTCGCTGCAAACCGATCTACGAAACGATCCCTGGTTGGAAAGAACCGGTGGACGACGTTCGCCGCATGGACCAGTTCCCCGCCGGTGCAATGGACTATGTTCGCCGTATCGAAGAATTGGTCGGTGTTCCCGTGGGCGTTCTTTCGGTCGGACCGGATCGAGCCCAAACGATCTTTACCGATGCCGCATCGGAACTTGCACTGCAACCGCTAAGCTAGTCAGGAAGCATCGCAAGTAAGGCGAACTGCACGATGAAGGATCCAGCAAACGCGTGTGACGATCAAGCCAGCGATGATGCCGAGCGCAAACGCCCTCGGCACATCGCGATCATCATGGATGGCAACGGTCGATGGGCCCAGGCACGTGATTTACCGCGAATCGAAGGGCATCGCCGTGGCGTTGAAACGGTTCGCATGGTCAGCGAAACCGCGACCGAGCTGAAGATTGACGCAATCACCCTGTATTGTCTTTCCAGCGAAAATTGGAAGCGTCCCAAGGCCGAGCTCGATTTCCTGATGCACTTGCTCGAGCAATACCTGGTCGAGGAACGACGCACCATCATGGACCAGGGTTTGCGATTGAAGGTGATCGGTCGACGCGATCGATTGCCCGAAAACGTGATCAAAGAAATGGACAAAACGCTGACGATGTCCAAAACCAATCCCGGCACCGAATTGGTGTTGGCGATTGATTACGGCGGACGTGACGAGATCACCAAAGTCGCTCGGGAATTGGCTCGCGAAGTCGCCTCAGGAAGCTTGCGTGAAGACGAGATTAGCGAAGAACTGATCACCGCGAGACTTTATACCGCGGGATTACCCGATGTTGATTTGATGATTCGCACCGGTGGTGACATGCGAGTGAGCAACTTTTTGCTATGGCAACTGAGTTACTCTGAGCTGTGGATCACCGACACCTGTTGGCCCGAATTCACACGTGAAAACTTTCTCACTGCGATTGACGACTTTGCGCTACGTCAACGACGTTTCGGCGGGCTGAACGTGAATGAGTGACCGCACGCATTGCAGTTCCAAATCAACGCATCGTCCCGCGAATCCGCCATCGTCTCGGCTCCCAACGCTTTAGGAAAAACGCGTGCTTATTGACCGTCTAAAAACTTCGGCCGTCTTGATATCCATCGTCGTTTTGCTGATCTACCTGGATGCAAATCACGCGATCGTCGGCGCCGAAGGACTTTGGTTGATTCCGCTACTGTTGTTCTTTGCACTGGGAACGGCATCGGATCTATCGCAGTTGTTGTCGGCGAGTGGCCGAAACGTTTCACGATCCATTGCCTTGTTCAATACATCGATGGTTACCTTGTCGGCATGCGTGCCGATGCTGTGGCCGCTGTTCCATTCGACCTATCCGCTCGATTGCCCGCTTGGACGATTGGGCTGGATCGTGGTCGCCGCGGTCGCCGCGGTCATGGTCACATTGGCTGCGGAGATGTGGACGTACGGCCGGCCCGAAATTCAACGTGAAAAAGGTTACGCAATTGACCGCACCTTGTCCGGTGTTTTTGTGTCGATGTACGTCGGGTTGCCAATGGCACTGCTGGTTTCACTGCGTTCACTCGGCTCGATCGATCCCGATCAACCGAGCAGCGGAAATTGGGGGCTGGCGGCACTGATCACGATGATTGCGGTGACGAAATCGACCGACGCGGGCGCGTACTTCGTTGGCCGTGCGATCGGCCGACACAAATTGATCCCACGGTTAAGCCCCGGCAAGACGTGGGAGGGGGCTGTGGGGGGAATGCTAACCAGCACGATCGTTGCATTCGCTTGCCTGCATTGGCTTTTTCCGGCAATGTCGCCAACCACAAATGCCATCACTTTGATACAGTGCATTGTTGGAGCCATCGTGTTGGGCCCCGTGTTGGCGATCGCAGGCATGATGGGCGACTTAGCCGAATCCCTGGTAAAACGCGATGCGGGCGTCAAAGACAGTGGCTCCTGGCTGCCTGGTTTGGGCGGCGTTTGGGACGTGACGGATTCGCTGATCGCAGCGGTGATGCCAGCATTTCTATGTTTTGCTGCCGGAGTGGCAGGCCCACCTGGGTGAGGATAACGCTTGTACACCCAGAGATTTTCATTGTGATACAAGCACTCGCTCACGCTAGAATCGAGCGAAGTAGGAGACTAAACCTTTCAGGCACTTGAATGACCGAAGCGACATTATCGATTGCGAATCCTGCGGAAATCCTGACGCTATTTGGGCCGCGTGACCAGCATTTGCGAAAACTGCGTCGAGCGTTTGACGTCAGCATCACGCTGCGAGACGGACGCATCCGAATTGCCGGCGAAGAAGACAACGTCAATCGTGCCACCCGCACGCTTGAAAAAATGCGTCATATCTCTCGTAAAAAGGGAGACTTGGCGAGCGAGGATGTCGACGCTGCGGCGACCGAAGAGGGCGCCACGATCGAAGGTGCCGTGCCGACGATTTCAGGCGACGACATCGACATCCAACATGCCGGCCGCCGTGTGAAACCACGAACACCGGGTCAAGGACGCTATGTCGAAGCGATTCGCCGCTTCGATTTGGCCTTTGCCACTGGGCCTGCGGGCTGCGGAAAAACATACTTGGCCGTCGCGACGGCGGTCGAAGCCCTACGCGCCGGTCAGGTGCGAAAGATCGTTTTGGTCCGCCCTGCGGTCGAAGCGGGGGAAAGTTTGGGGTTCCTACCGGGGGATTTACGGGCCAAACTGAACCCGTACTTGCGTCCGTTGATGGATGCCCTTGGTGAAATGATCGATTTCGATCAAGCTCGGACGTTGATGGAACAAGATGTGATCGAGATCATTCCGCTCGCTTACATGCGTGGACGGACCCTCAACGATGCCTTTATCATATTGGACGAAGCACAAAACACGACCGTCGCACAAATGAAGATGTTTCTGACGCGGATGGGCGAACGCAGCAAAATGGTGGTCAGCGGCGATATCTCTCAGCAGGATTTGCCGCGTGGGATCACCAGCGGATTGCGGGATGCCATTCAGCGGCTCAGCGACATCGAAGGCATTGGCATCGTGCGATTGCGACGAAGCGATATCGTGCGACACCGCTTGGTGCAAAAAATTGTAGAAGCTTATGACGACGATCAACATCATGAGAGCGAAAGCTTGCATGATGAATCCCATCACCCGCGTCATCCTAGCGAGGGCCCTAAAAACCGCGAGTAGTTCCGACGCAACGTGACCGATACCGATCGGGCCACGTGCGATCAGACATTCCCCGCCTAATTCGCGGGGCTCTAGGTTTATTGTGATGAGTGGCACAAGCAAACAACGGACACGCCAAGAACGGATCGATTCGCTCGGGATTCCCAAGCCTCGATTGATCCAGTGGTGGCAGCGTAGCGACAAAGCCGACTTTTCGATCCGCGTCGGCATGGCGATCCTTGCCGCAGTATTGATGTTGGTCCTGTGTCACGCTTGGCGACCTTCGTTTGCCTACCGCAAAAACGCGATTCCCGCCCGCGACATCATCACCCGCGTCACGTTCCAGGTCAAAGACGAATTGGAAACCGACGCCGTTCGTCGGCAGAAACGTCGTGAAGCCCCGGTGCTGTATCGAAATCGCACCAAACCGCTCGATCAATTACGAGCGGTGCTGAAGGACCAATTGTTTTTGGCCTTGGGGGCTCAGTCGTTTGACCAAATGAACGAAGACGAACGCAAGGCGTTCGCACAGTTCTATGAAGGCGACGAGACTGCGGAACCCGGCGACACCTCGGCCGAACGCTTTGCGACGCTAAAATCGGTGTTAGCCGACGACCCCGAATTGATCAAAGTCGATGCGGCCGTCGGCACGGCGATGGAGCCGATGTACAAACTAGGGCTGCTCAAAGCGATGCAGCATACGCCCGACCAGGGCAACCAGCGGATGATCATGGTCTATCCGGCAGGCCAACCCGACGAAGCCGTTCCGGTCGAAGTCAGCCAAGTGCGAATCGCGCAGGCGAGCAGCAATCTGCAATCGCTGCTGCAAGAGTACTTTCGCCCCAGCTTTGGCAGCGAACGCGGCCAAGTGGTCGCGGGAATGATCAGCGATTGGATCGTCCAGCGGTTGCCTCAATACGAGACCCTGCAATACGACGACGAATTGAGCGAACGCGCACGACTGGAGGCCGCTCAGAACGTGGAACCGGTCATGACGTCGTACTACTCGGGCGATTCGAAGTTGGCCGAAGCGGGTAAACCGCTTGGGTTAAAAGAACTCGCGTTGCTGCGTGTCGAATGGAAAGAGTTCGTCAGCCGCATGGGTTGGCGAGACAAGATAGCCCGTTTCGCCGCGTTTTCCGGAATGATCGCAGCACTGTATTTACTGTGCGGCGCCTACATTTTCTTTGTCGAAGACCGCAGACTGCTACAAGACCAAAAGAAGTTAGCCAAGTTGTTGGCGTTGATTGTGACCGCCGTCGCGCTTAGTTTTTACGCATCACGCGACGAGTGGCGGAGCGAATTGATCCCGCTGGTCCTGGCGTCGATCATCGCAGCGGTGGTCTATGGACGCGAACTCGCATTGTTGTTGATGGCGGCCGCGTGCCTAAGCGTGACATTGTTCCTCAGTGCCGAGTTGTCGGAATTGGTGATGATGTTGGCGGCGTGCACCAGCTGCACACTGCTGCTCGGACGCATTCGCAGCCGTACTCACTTGTTGTATGTCGGTACGATCTCGGCCGTGATTACCGCCGCGACCGTGATCGGCGTTGGCATCGTTACTTCGCAAACGCTATCGGTGGTCGATGCGACCGGCGACATCGTTGGCGAGGTGGAATCACTCTACCGCGGCCCTCAATTTGATGTGGTGCTGTGGGGACTCGGTCGCGAAGCGATGTGGGCCGGTTTTTGCATCGTGGTTTCCTCGGCTGCAATGACAGGACTTTTACCGCTCGTCGAAAAAGCGTTCCGAGTCCAAACGGACCTCAGTCTGTTGGAACTTGGCGACGCCAGCCATCCGCTGCTGCGTCGACTCGCTCAACGCGCACCGGGGACGTACAACCACAGCATCAACGTGGCGTCGATTGCGGAATCAGCCGCCGATGCGATCGGTGCCAATGGGTTGCTGGTCCGCGTGGGTGCGTACTTCCATGACATCGGCAAGATGTTCAAACCCGAGTACTTTATCGAAAACCAAATCGCTGGGGTGAACCAACACGATTCACTGCAACCGGCGATGAGCACCCTGGTGATCATTGCGCATGTCAAAGACGGCGCCGATTTAGCACGCAGCCATCACTTACCTGAATCGATTATCGACTTCATTTTGCAGCATCACGGCACGACGTTGGTCGAGTATTTCTACCGCGAAGCGGCTCGTCGCAGCGAGGAAGATCCCAACGGCGAATCGGTCAGCGACAAAGATTTCCGCTATCCCGGGCCGAAACCACAAACGCTCGAAGCCGCCGTGATGATGCTGGCCGATACGGTTGAAAGCGCAAGCCGTACTCTGGTCGATCCAACGCCATCGCGAATTCAAGGACTTGTCGACGCCATTGCACAGAAGAAAATGGCAGATGGGCAGTTCGATGAATGCGGATTGACGTTCCGCCAACTCGATCGCATTCGCACCAGTCTTGTCAAATCATTAACCGCCATTTATCACGCACGTGTCAAATATCCTGGACAACAATCAGCCTAACGAGAGCGGCGGCCAATCGGCCCCGACACTCTCGATCGAAATCGTGACGGACGACCCGCTGCCTGACCCCACTTGGTACGACCGCATTCGTTCCGCCGTCACCGAAGCATCCACGCTACGTGGCTATTCCTGCGGCGAGATCGGGGTCCGCGTGACCAACGACGCCGAAATCCGCCAAATCAACGCGCGGCATCTCGACCACGATTATGAAACCGATGTCATCAGTTTCGCTTACAGCGACGAACCGCCGACGCTCGAAGGCGAACTTGTCGTCAGCCTGGAAACCGCCCGCCGCGTTGCCGATCGCGTGGGCTGGTCGGTGGAAAACGAATTGCTGCTGTATGTGGTCCACGGCACGTTGCATATCGCCGGCATGGACGATCTCGAAGACGATGTGCGGCAAGCCATGCGGGACGCGGAATGCCAAGTCATGCAGTCGCTAGGGATCGACGATATCGTTCATTACGGTCCCGACCGTGTGGAAGTCAACCTACAGCCGGACCCATCGCGGTCGGAGGCGAGTTCATGACCGATTCGGTAGCGTGGGGTCTTCTATCGAGCCTGGGTTTTGTGCTCAGCAGCATCGGCGGTCTCGGCGGTGAATTGCTGGACCGATTCGCCGGTCGTCCCTTGGAAGCCTATTGCCGGTTAAACAAAAACCGAGAGCGTTTTGGCGCTGTCATCGATCATCAGGACGCAGCGATTCGCGGCAGCGAGTACTTGCGGATGATCGGCACCGTGCTGTTTTTGATCTCCGGCACGACGGCCCTATTCGTTGCCGAAGAGAATCCAATTGGCCGCGACCTGCTGATTTGGTTTTTCGCCGCCGGTTTATCAATCATGTTGGTTCACGCTTGGGTGCCCGCCGCGGTGACGCGTTTTGCATCAACCCAAGTGCTGTATCACACGTGGCCGTTTTGGCGGTCGTTGTCGATTTTGATGCACCCGTTATCAGCACCGGGAGAATTGGTCGAAGTCATCACCCGCCGCTTGGCCGGCAAACAAGAGCATGAGGATGAAGACGAAGAGCAACTCGAAGACGAAATCCGAACGATCGTCACCGCGGGTGAACGCGAAGGCTACTTTGGGCCAGGCGTTCGCGAGATGATCCATGGCGTGATGACGCTGCACGAAGACCCGGTCGGTCACATCATGACGCCACGAAGCGATGTTGATGCGATTGACGTGACTTGGGAATGGGATCAAATCCTGAGGACAATCGTCGAGGCGGGCCGCACCCGTTTGCCCGTTTACAACGGCACACTCGATAATGTCGTCGGCGTGCTGTATGTGAAAGACTTGCTGCCGTTTCTCGAAGCCCACCATCAACCCCAAGAACCGGTGACCGAGATCATGCGACGCCCGTGGTTCGTCCCGGTCGATCGATCCGTCGAGTTCTTGCTGCGTGAATTTCTTCACAGCCGAAGCCACATGGCTATCGTGCTGGATGAATTTCAACAAACCGCCGGAGTGGTCACGATCGAAGATGCGTTGGAAGAGATTGTTGGCGAAATTGTCGACGAATCTGATGAAGACGAAGAAATCGGATTGCAGATCATTGACGATGACACGGTCGAAGTGGACGGCCGCTTGATGATTGATGATTTGAACGAGCTGCTCGGTTGGGATTTGCCCGAAAGTGACGACTACGAAACCGTGGCTGGGTTTGTGCTGTCGCATGTCGGATCGATCCCCGAGACCGGAACACGTTTAACGCTGGGCGATTCAGAGATCGAAATTTTAAAGGCGAGTAATCGCAAGATTGACTCGATGCGAATCCGGCGACAAAACGTCACCGACCAGAAAGTGGGGTAACTATCCCACTCAAATTCGATGGTAAGGGCGAGTACGATGACGTTTGACCAGCGAATCTTAGGCAAACGCGACTCGCATGCAGTTCGGATCGACATTTTTGCTCGTCATTGCCCTGCGTTGCGACGACACTGAAAGCCGATTGACACCGTTCCCGTGATTGTGGTTCGCTTCTCACAGGACTACACTATCCCGAGATCAAGTACATGCAATTAGCCCTCTCTCTACGCGGATTCGCAGATGAGCACCCCTCCCAAATTGGATACTAAAGAAGCCGGAGTCGCTAAGCTGTCGATCGAAGGCAGTGAAATCGATTTCCCCATCGTCGAAGGCTCTGAAGGGGAACGTGGAATCGACATCAGTCAGCTGCGAGCCAAAACCGGACTGATCACGCTCGACGACGGTTTTGTGAACACCGGCAGCACCAAAAGTGCGATCACGTTCCTGGACGGGGAAAAAGGAATCTTACGGTATCGCGGTTACCCAATCGAAGAACTTGCCAAACACTGCGACTTTGTCGAAACCGCGTTTTTGCTGATTTACGGCGAATTGCCCAACGCATCGCAAGCCGAAATATTCCGTGCCGGCATCCGCGACCATACTATGATCCACGAGGACATGCGGTCGTTCTACAACGGGTTCCCACGTGACGCGCACCCGATGGCGATCCTCAGCAGTGTCGTCGGCGCCCTTGCCACCTTCTATCAAGATTCGCTCAACCCGAACGATCCCGGCCAAGTCGAGATCTCGCTCTATAGACTGCTTGCTAAACTGCCAACGATCGCAGCTTACAGCTACAAGAAGTCGATGGGTCAACCGTTCATGTATCCGAACAACGACCTCAACTATTGCGAGAACTTTTTGCATATGATGTTCGCGACGCCGGCTCGCGAATACATGGTCGATCCCGATTTCGCCGAAGCGTTGAATTTGCTGTTCATCGTCCACGCGGACCACGAACAAAACTGCAGCACCTCGACCGTCCGCATGGTCGGCAGCAGCAACGCGAACCTGTTCGCTTCGATCTCTGCTGGCATCGGAGCGTTGTGGGGACCGCTGCACGGTGGAGCCAACGAAGCGTGTGTGAACATGCTCGAAACGATCGCCAAAGATGGCGGCAACGTGCAAAAGTATGTCGACATGGCCAAGGACAAAGAGAACGGTTTCCGATTGATGGGATTCGGTCACCGCGTCTACAAGAACTTTGACCCACGGGCAAAAATCATCCGTGCCAGCTGCGATAAATTGCTCGCCAAATTGCAATTGGATGACCCGTTGTTTGAAGTGGCGCAAAAATTGGAAGAAGTGGCGCTGCGAGATGAATACTTCATCGAGCGAAAGCTGTATCCGAACGTCGACTTCTACTCGGGCGTGATCTACCGTGCTCTGGGAATTCCAATCCAAATGTTCACGGTGTTGTTCGCGATTGGCCGCTTGCCAGGTTGGATTGCTCACTGGGAAGAAATGCACAACAACCCATCGACGCGGATCAATCGGCCTCGCCAGATCTACACCGGTGCCACCGAACGTAGCTTTGTCCCGATCGAGCAACGCTAGGCACCGATCGAGCAACGCTAGGCCCGTTTTACCGCCGATCAATCCGCAGTAGCGAAAGTCGCGAAGACTTTCGGCTGATGTGACTTCACCTCCCTAAAAGCTTTGCTTTTGGGAGCAGGTCAGAACGAGCGGAGCAAGTTCCGGGTGGGAACACTTCTCAAACGTCACTAATGGCCGGTACTCAGCCAAATCGCTAACCCGAGATAACTGAGCGCGACCCAATCGCGAACCGTCCAGTGGTCACTGCGAGCGTTGAATCGCAAGTAGTCAAGCAAGCGTCCGGTGGGGCATCCGAATCGGCAGTAGGCCATCGGAATGAACAGCGACGCGACAACGCCGACCACGAAAACCGCAATCGTGGCCCAGCCTGCGATGCGAAACACGTAGGCATCAAACGGCTCGATGTCGACCAAACTCATTGGCAACGCAGCCATGCTGACCACCAGACACCACAACAGCAGCAACCCCGGCAGCAGCATCAATAGCTTTGATACCGAATGCCCCAATTTGATTTGGTATCGGATCCGGCCTTTAATCAACTGCTGAACCGCGCCGTGCGGACACAGGTGCGAACAGTAGATATTACGCTTGCTCAATAGCGGACACGCAAACGCGGCGATCGCCAGCATCGTCAATCCCGGTGCCATCTGCAGCGGCACCCCGTGCTTGGCCCAACCTGCGATCATCGCTTGCGATAGCAAATTTCCAGCGATCAGTCCGAGATAGACAATCAAGGTCAGCTGAAACGCAATCCGAATTCGCTTGTTGGCTCGCAGCGATGTCGATCCAATCACGATGGCCGCAATGATCACGATTCCGGTACCAATATCATGCACCGAAATTTGGAATTCCGAGCGACGCTTTGGGCGTGATGCTTCTCGTTCGATCTGCGCAAGATGCTTCTCGGCGGCTGCGACCACACCATCGGCTACAGCCATGCTAGTCATCGTTGCCCCGGACACCCCTTCGACTCGCATTTCGTAAAGATCCGCTTTGGCGATTTCCGGCAGCTTCATCTCATCAAAGGTCGAGCGAAAATATGAGTCCTCGCGAACGTATCCGACATAGGGCTCGTTGTCGTACGATTTGCCGATCGCGATTCCCACCACAGCACCGTCACGGTCCAAGCCAATCAAAACATCGGTCGGACCTTGATAACCGACGATGTTGTCGGCAGCCGGCGAACTGCGAAGCACTTGTCCTACGGGATCGCCGGCGGATTGGACCGACCACAGCGACGCGTGTACCGGATCGGGCTCGATGTGGTCCGCATTGGGAAACAACCGCTTCACATCGTCGAGGGTTAGCGGTGCCGGAAAACGCAGCGAACCAACCTCGCCGCCCAACCGGTGAATGATCGACTCCTGGATCGCCAAACTTGTTAGTGTTGCCCCCGAGACCGCGTCGACCACGGCACCGTGACCGATTTCGTCTCTCGATTTTCCATCAAGCGATGACATGAAACGCTCGCTCTGCTGGACCTCTAACAAATGGTCCCGCGTGTCTTCGCTCGAAAGGATCGTGAATCCAACCACGCGATCCTGATCGTCAAATCCGATCAACACATTGGTCGGCCCCGAGAATCCGATGATGTGATCGCTTTGGGGCGAGGTCTGGACGACGTAGCCGAGCGATTGGCCATCCGCGTCACGAACGGCCATCCGTCCATCGTCACTGGCAACACCCACCAGCGTTGCCGCGGCGGGAAACAACGCGTCAACCTGATCGACCGAAAGATCGGCGATCGGGGTAACGCGAGCCGAGGACTTGGCGTATTGAAGATGAATCAGAACGATGATCGAAACAAACACCGCCAAGCGTGCAAGGTGCACGACGAGGCGGCGAATTTGAAATCGATCCGCATTGACGGTCCCCAACGCCATTACTTGGCTGGAACCACACGAATCGCGTCGGCGTGAACATTGCCGCTGCCGTCGGCCGAAAGCGTTACGGCGCAATCTTCACCACGTTTCAGATCAAACGTGCCAAGCGAAATGAACAAGTCATCGACCGGAGGTGCCACTTTCATGTTGACGGACTTGGTAATCACGTCGTCGCCCGTTTTGACTTCGACGCTGACCTTGTCGCTACGGTTTTCGTGCGACTGATAGGCAATCATGATCTGATGTTTCCCATGGGCCGGCGCGGCGAACTCGAAGCGAATCGATGCATTCTTTCCGCTTCCGTACAGGTAGTGCGAGCCAACAAATTTTGGCAATCCCGCGCCTTCGCTCCAACTTCCCGTCTTTTTCGCCTGAGTGTCATCGATCACCAAGCCGCTAATTTTTGCAGGATCGATACTTTTCCCCGACCCTTTACCGCTTGTCGGCAATCCTGTGGGTGGTGCGAGTGGCAACGCGTCGTCGGGTACAACAATCTCGGCATTGACGGTATCGCGACGAGCCTTGCCCGGCAGTTTCAACAGTTCATCCATCTCTGACCAATACTTGCCGTAGACATCGCGAGGCGTGCAGTCGTGGCGTACACAAACGCTGGCCGCTTTGCCCACAACTTCGCCCATCATTCCGCAAGTCCGCATCACTCGCACGGTCCCCAAGGCTTCGTGCGTCACACTGATGCAGCGTCCCGCCATAAACAGATTCGAGATATTTCGCGAATAGAACGTACGATAGGGAACCGGATAACCATAGTTGCGATCGATCCGTCGATCGTGAACCGCGACCGAAATGAACGGGTTGTCAGGGAATTTTTCAGCGTATTGCTGTTTCGGATAGTGCAGGTCGATCGACCATGTACTTGGCACGCAGCCGTCGGGATAGGCGACTTTGTTGACGACATCGTCTTGGGTCAACACGATGTCGCCGAGCAAACGACGTGACTCACGCGGGCCACCGATGTAGGCGACCCAAGTCAGATAAGCGTTTTTGTGCTTGTCCGCCCCATCGCCATTTTTCATCGCGTTAAACGCCCCGTAGACCGCTCGCAAATTCCAGTCGCGAATCGCTTCAGCGTGTTTGATCGGATCCTTATCAAATCCACTTTCCCAAAACCATTGGCCGTGGTGGTCACGAGGATAGGGGAAATCGTCCATGCTCAGTTGCAATGCCCAGGGCGTTTCCGGAAATTCGGTAGGGCTGTCGGCTTCGTCCCAAGCCCACATGTTGCTCATGCCCATGCGTCCCTCGGGTGTCATTTCGCTGTCCGCACCGGCCAGGTATCCGATCGTGGCGTGCCCGGTACAATCGGCAAACAGCGTTCCCGCGAAGCGAATTTGATCGCCCGTGCGAGTATCAAACGCCATCACGCTTTCGATTTGGTTGTCCTTGGTTTCGACGTCATACGCGTGATGATTCAAGAACAAATCGATATTGGGCTCAGCCCGCACGATCGCTTCTTTTTTGGCGTCCTCGAATTCTTCGTAGGTTCCCGGTGATTTCGTGGCGTTATCGGAAAACTCGGTGACGATTTCGCCCACACGCGGATAATTTCCACGGCGCACGTGTCCCATAGCCCAAACACGAATCTCACTCGAACCGTTTCCGCCCAACACGCCACGGTTCTGTACCAACGCCACTTTGCATCCCATCCGGGCCGCCGAAATCGCGGTCCCCATGCCTGAGTAGCCACCACCGATGACAACGATGTCATAGCCGGTCTTTTCGGTGGGCGTGTCGCCCAAACCAAGTTGCTTGCGTCGCCATGGGCCAAGCACCGTCGATTTATTTGGCGGCTCGGCGCCCGATTTCGAAAAATAAATCGCGTCGCAGCGACCGTCGAATCCAGTTAAATCCTGCAATGCCACGGTCGCTTTGGTGTCGTCGATTTCAATCGTCCCACCGGCCTCCCAAAACCATTCCGCGTTTTTGGTTCCAAACGTGTGGTCAAGCGTTTTACCGTTCACCGCAATTTGAAATTTACCAGGAGCACCAGGGGCGTCCCAACGAGCAACCCAATCCTTGGTGCGAGCGAATACGTGGTACGTCCCCGTACTTGGGAACTCGACGGTCGTCGTCGCATCCTCGACCGGTTTCCCCAGCCCATGGGCGATCATGTAGGGCGATCCCATCGTCATGATCGATTGGGTATCGAGCTTCCAACCACCGGGCTGAGCGAAGCTTTCCGCTTCGACGAACACCGAATCTTCAGCACAAATCGGCTGAAGCGTGAACGCGGTGAGGGTGAGGGTGAGAGCCGTAAAGAATTGTCGCGCAAGCGTCATTATTGGCCTTGAGAATTTCGGGGGGACGACGGGTGGGGAGATAACATCCTCATTGTAGTTATCCGCGGGAGAAGTCACCACCATTGACCACGAATAAGTCCCGCAAGCTTCCCGATCGCAGATACTAGCCAAGCAGAATGCGGCCGACATTGATGTAGATCACGATCCCCATGATGTCGACGATTCCCGCGACAAACGGATTGCTCATCAACGCCGGGTCCAACCCGGCTCGTTTGAAAACAATCGGCAGCGTCGCGCCACACAAACAGCCACAAACGATGACCGCCAACAAGGTGATCGGAATGACCAGTGCATCGTGAAACGAAGGAGCCACAAAGATTGCGACCGCAAAACCGATCAGTGCCAAGAAACTTCCCAGCAACAGCGACACGACGCTTTCGCGAATCAAGACGCGGTGCCAATCACGGAATTTGACTTGGCCGCTTGTCATCGCGGTGATGACCAAGGTCGCAGATTGGCTGCCCGAATTACCACCTGCACTGATGATCAGCGGGATGAACCAAACCAACCAAACGAATTGCTGCAACTCTTCCTCGTAGTGACGCAGCGCAAACGCGGTCAACAACGCCGCGAAAAACAGAATCGTCAACCAGATTCCTCGCTTCCACGACAACGTCAGCAAGCCGATGCGAAGAAAGTCGTCCTCTAATGGGGCGACGGCGGCAATTCGCTGGGCGTCCTCGGTCAATTCCTCACGAACCACATCGATCACATCATCATGCGTGATGATTCCGAGCAATCGGCGATTGGCATCGACCACGGGAATGGCCAGTAAATTGAACCGCTCGACCTTGTGAGCGACCGACTCTTGATCCTCGGTCACGTTGGCGACAACGACGTCGGTTTCCATCATGTCACCAAGCGTGATTTCAGGATGGGCCAACGACGAAACCAATTGCCGTGTCGAGACGATCCCGCGAAGCAGATCATCGTCATCGACCACATACAAGTAGTAAATCGTTTCGAGTTGGCTGGCCTGACGTCCTAGCTCATCGAGCGCCTCGCGGACATTCAATTTTTCGCCAAGCTTGGCCACCTCGGTCGTCATCAAACCGCCCGCCGTCTCGCCTTGGTACGAGCGAAGACGCTGGATATTGCGGCGATCTTGGACCGGCAGCAGCGGCAGAATTTCTTGGACGCGTTCGTCCGACAATTCTTGGATCAAGTCAACGCGATCGTCCGCCGGGATTTCTTCGACCAGCGCGGCGACTTGCGACGGATCATGATCGCGAAGCATCTCCAATTGGCGTTCTTCGCTGAAGTAGCCAAAGATCTCTGAGCGACGAGAGGGCTCGGCAAATTGCAGAACTTCCCACGCCTCTTCGTTGGAAAGCCCCTCCATGAACTCTGCCGTTCGCCCCGGGTTCAGCGTCGTGCAGAACTCTTCGAGTTCCGCCCGATTTTGCTCGGCCAACATTTCTCGTAATTCAGGAAGGAAGAGCGTGTTGACCATGGCAGTTATCCGAAAAAACGCAGCGATGCGTTCAATTCATAGGCAATAAAATGGAGAGTTTTTTAAGCGGGAGCGACCCAAAGAAAGGACCAGCAAGAGTCGCGGCGGCAATCCCTCGGGGCACCACCGCAATCCCTCCACTGAAATAAGCTCGATCGACGAGCTATTGAAGGCAAAATCGACAGGATCGAGGCACGCCGCGACCGCTGCCGAAAGTCTTGGCGACTTTCGCTACACCACGATCGTGAACTTCAAGCCGAATGGCAAACTTAGTTGCTGACTCGTTCGATATATTCGCCCGAGCGTGTATCGATCTTGATCACGTTGCCTTCTTTGATAAACCCAGGCACGTTGAACTCGGCCCCGGTTTCCACCTTGGCGGGCTTGGTCACGTTGGTAGCGGTGTCGCCTTTAGCCCCCGGGACACACTCGATCACCGACAATTCAACGTGATTCGGCGGTTCGACGATGATGGCGTTGCCGTTGTACAGCGTCATTGTGCAAGTCATGCCGTCTTTCAAGTACTTCCAAATGTCACCGGCAACATCGCTGGTCACTTCGAACTGCTCGAACGACTCGTTATGCATGAAAACGTAGTCTTCGCCGCTACGATACAGGAACTGTACCTCGGTCGTTTCCACGTCGGCCGACTCGAGCGAATCGCCCCCCTTGTAGGTGCGATCAAGCGAGGTTCCGCGGATCAGATTTTTCAGTTTGCATTTGTAAAGTGCATTGCCTTTGCCTGGTTTGACAAACATCATTTCCGTCATGATGTAAGGTTCACCATCAATTTGGACCTTAAGTCCTTTGCGGAAGTCACTTGTGTTATAAGTAGCCATAGACGATGGTCCCGTCTTTACGAGTCAATGTTTTCGAGGGATGGGGATTTTGATTATTTGATTGGTTGCAGCCACTAGAAACTGAATGATCCAGGACACTTCCCCCGGCAAATCGGACAAGTTCAATCCCGTGCCGGCTGAACCGCAGCACGGCTCAGCCCCCCAGTCTCAGGAGCAACCGGACCAGATTCTAACGCGATCTCGGGTTCTTGTCCCGCCCCGTCCTGAGCAGCTTTTCGCCGCCTCGGTCTCGCCCCCCGATCACGCGGCAGTCGATTGGCAAACCGCGATTCGCAACGCGATTCGCAGCGGAAAACAGCTGCTTGAGCGACTTGAGCTGCCCGCCGACACCTTTGCTGAGCATCTCGAGACGTTTCCGACCTTCGTCCCGCTGGAATTTTTGAGCCGAATGGCCGTCGGCGACCCCGCCGACCCGCTGCTTCGGCAGGTGCTGCCACGCGGCGACGAATTGGTTGCGGATCCCCATTTCGTCTCTGATCCGGTCGGAGACCTCGACTCACTAGCCGCCGGAGGGGTGATTCACAAGTATGACGGCCGTGTCCTGCTGATCGCTTCGGGCGTCTGTGCGGTTCACTGCCGTTACTGTTTTCGCCGCGAATTTCCCTACCAACAAGCGGGCTCGCGGCGCGAAAATTGGGCTCCGGCGATTCAATACATCCAAGCTCACTCGGATGTCGAAGAGGTCATCCTCAGCGGTGGCGACCCGTTGACGTTAACCGACGCAAAACTGTTTGATCTGATCGACCGCATCGATGCGATCCCGCATGTTCGTCGCATTCGGATTCACACGCGATTGCCGATCGTGATCCCACAACGCGTCACCGCCGCGCTATGCAGCAAACTGAAGAAAACTCGCTCGGCGGTTTGGTTCGTCGTGCACTGTAACCATGCCAATGAGTTAGACTCGTCGGTGATCGCTCGGATGGAAATGCTTGTCGACGCGGGAATCCCGGTGTTGAATCAAGCGGTCCTGCTGCGTGGCGTGAACGATGACGAACAATCGCTGGTGGATCTGTGTATGAAATTGGTCAATCACCGTGTCCAGCCCTATTACTTGCACCAACTCGATCGCGTACGGGGAACCAAGCACTTTGAAGTACCGGTTGAGCAGGGATTGGAACTCATCAACCGTATCCGCAGCCGTTTGCCGGGCTACGCAGTTCCAACCTATGTCCGCGAACAAGCAGGCGAACCGTCCAAGACGCCACTGTAATTCCATATCGCTCGAATCAACCGACCATGTACGTTTTTGAAAATCCGGTTCTGCAACGTGAATTGCTGGGAAACCTGCGTACCAATCGTGCATTCTTGCTGCTCGGACTCTACCAGCTGCTACTCGCGGCGGTTGTGTTGATGGCATGGCCGAGTGAACAACGGTTGGATCTGACAATTAGCCCGCCATCGGCCACGAAGCTGGTCAATCTGTTTTTTCTCGGTCAATACGTGATCGCATCACTGATGGCGCCAAGCTTTGCAGCCGGAACCATCACGGGCGAAAAAGAACGCCATACCTACGAGATGCTGTTGGCCAGCCCACTGCGTCCCGGCGCGATCGTGTTTGGCAAGATGGTGGCGAGTTTGACGCACCTAGGCATGCTGATCCTAGCCTCGCTGCCGATCATCGTGCTCTGCCTTCCGCTGGGCGGCGTCAGTGTTTACGAAGTCTTGGCGGCCTATTTGGGGCTGATCGTTTCGGTGATTCTGTTCGGCGCGATCGGGGTCTTTTGCAGCAGCTATTTCTCGCGTACCAGCAGCTCGTTGGTCGTCAGCTACCTGTTCATTTTGCCGTTGGTGATCGGAGCGATTCTGTTTTGGGCGTCGCTCGAAGGACAAGGCGAATTGCGGTTAAAACTTGCGCTGCTGGTGATCCCCGCGTTCGCGTTGTCCGCGGTGATTTTGATGTGCGCGGCTGCCGCTGGACGAATGCTTTACCCACCGGACGTGGGTAGCGAAGGCAAGGAAGTGATCGATTTAGAGCGTGAGGCCGAAGAAGCAGTGGGGCTAGTGATCCAGCCCGACCAGTTTCCCGATCGACTGTTCGCGCCCCCCAAGAAATCCGAGCTGATGGCCGATGGAGCGAATCCGGTCTACGACAAAGAAATCCATAGCGAAATCTTTGCCCAAGGAACCTTGATGCTGCGGCTGGTGATCCAAATCAGCATGCTGTTGGCGATCCCGATGATGGGGGTGTTCCTGTTCTACATGGACGAAAAGATTGCATGGTTTTCGGTGTATGTGATCGTTTTCAACATGCTGGTCGGCCCCGTCTTTTTAGCAGGCTCGATGACCAGTGAACGAGAACGGCAAACACTCGATTTGCTGTTAACGACCACCTTGACTCCCAGTCAAATCTTGTGGGGCAAATTTATCGTTGGCTTCCGCATCTCCGCTGTCCTAACCTGTTTTCTGCTTTGGCCACTGCTGCTTGGCGGCGTGCTGAATTACAGTTATTGGACCAATTGGGCGAGCGTGTTAGGCATGTTTGCGATTGTCTTGATGGTTTGCCTGGTCAACGCCACCATCGCGCAATTGTGTTCGCTGTTCCAGCGAAAAACGTCGATCGCACTGATGTCGACTTACATTGTGCTGCTATCGCTGTATGTCGGTCCGCCCGCAATTGTCTCGCTGATGACGATCCTGGAATTCCCCGTCGAATTGGTCGCACGGGCCCAGTGGCTTGGCGTGACCAGTCCCTTCTCGGCAGCCTTTTCGCTGCCGCTTGACGGCAACCTGATCGACAATGATGAGGAGGTCGCCAACGCCGGAAACCTATTGGTCGTGATTGGGTACTTTGTCTTTAGCACGCTCTTGCTTGCAGCGTCCGCCATCGCGATGATCGCCCGGCTTCGCTCTCGCCAAGGCTTGTCCGAATAGCGTTCGCGCAAACAAACTGACGCGAAAAACTGGCGTTACAAATTAAAGGCACCGACGCGTTCCGGCTGAAACGTGATCTTTTCGATCCGTTTTCGATTGACGCGTCCCGGCACACGACATGTCACATCTTCGCCTACACGACATCCGAAAATCATTGTCCCCAAGGGAGAAAGAATCGAGAGTTTCCCTTCAGAGATACAGGCTTCTTCGGGATAAACAAGCGTGTAAGTTTCGGACTCGTTCAGATCCAAGTCCAGCATCCGCACGGTCGAATTCATCGTGATCACGTCCGACATGATGTCTTGCGATTCCAGCACCATGGCTCGTTCTAGCCGGTCCTTAAATTCGCTCAGATGCGTGCGTTCGCCCCCAATTGCGATCACAAATTCGCTATTGAGCAGCGTTTTCAACCTCAGTGCATCGGAACGAGTCACAGCAAGAGTCGGAGGGTTCATCATCGTTTAGTAGGGCTTGGTTTCAGTGAAATGTGCGATTCGCGTGTGAATCGCATTCGCGGTCGCGAAGAGCGATTTGCAAGTCGGGTGATAGTCCTATTCATCACCCACCGCAAACACCAAAGCAAGCGATGTGCCACATCAATCTTTCGATCAACTTTGTAGCCGCAATAACTTTAAATGGACGTATTTACGGCCTCATGTTCAACTCCACTGAACATTTCGCTCCCTGGAGTGATTCGCTCACGACTCGTGTGATCTCGCTGTTTGGTGTCGCTGTTTGGTGTCGAAGGCAACCGGCGTTGACGCGCCGAGGCTCGTATCATTCGCGATGCCAAACGCCCACTTGATCCACATCCATTCGCACTGGAACCTTTTTTCGAGTACCCATACAATGGCAGGGGTAGAATCCCTCGATTCAAACAGATGCTCGCAGCATGAGTCTCTATTTTTCCATACGTCGTGGAAGTAGTTGATGTCAGCAAAAGAACAAGAACGTTACGTCCCTCTGTCAGAACGTCTTAATCAAGACGTGTGGCACGATAATTTTGTTCCAAAATACAGCGCGTTGGCATCCGCGAAACCTTCGCTGCTGATCTTGACGGGCGTATGGCTGATCTTTGCCCCCATGGCACTGATGTCCGCAGCGACATTGATCGGCACCGTGTTTGCTTTCCTTAGTGGCGAAGCAGCGAATCAAGCTGCCCCGGGGTTGGTGTTGCTTGGATCGTTGCTGTGGCTGTTGTTGGTGATTGCAGTTTTGACAAAGCAAACACGTCGGTATTGGTTGGCAAAACGGCCGCTCGAAACCGAGACGACCGAGACCGAATGAAATCGGCAACTTTCAATGGGCTGTAGTCCCGCATGAACCGTTTTATCCATATCCGCTCGAACAAATTTCCGATCCTTCCGGGTGAACAAGAAGAACTCGCTAACGAAGGGATGTATGGCAAAGCGTTAGCGGAATACTTACAACACAAATTGGCCGATCGCGATTACCAGACCCCCTTTGTGTGCTGCGAAGATTGGGGGTGGTGGGTCGAAATCAAATCGGGGCCCAACCAACCCGTCCCTTTCAAATTTGGCGTCTGCATCTATTCAGCGAATCTCGCAGAAAACGAAAGCAAAGATCATCAGCCTACCGATTTTGCTTGTACCGAAGGAACCAGCGGGCTGCGTAATTGGAGTTGGAAGAAGATGCGTTTTATCGACACCGCGCCGTGGACTCATCAACTGCACGAAGATTTGCTCGAAATCTTCGTGGCCGACAAGGATATCGAAATCGTTGGGACCTCGGAAGAGTTTCCACTTTGATCTAGGCAAAGCTTCCCACCTATTCCGAATCAATGGGGCGATTACGGTTCGCAGGGAAATCGACTTTGGCCAACGTCCCATCGTTTGACATTCTAACGTTTTGCCCGTCGTTCTTGGCTGCGGCCGAGCCGCCATGCAATCATCAACCACACCGCGGTCAACGGCACAGCATACCAATTCATCGCCACTAGACTGGCTCCGAGCTTTTGCAGCGATCCAAACAATTGACTCGACAATGCGTCACCGCCACGCAGCACGACCGTATCAATAAAACTTTTTGATTTGTACTTCTGTTCGCGGCTCACCACGGTAAACAAAACCTCTCGAGACGGTACGGTGATGCCATAGGCTCCGGCGCGTGTGCAAACCATGACCACCATCAGCACCCCAAGCGTTGGCATGCTTGCCAAAGCAGCAAAACCGCACATGTAGATCAGTGGCAGCACCGACAGCGCCACGCTGATACCGAGACGCCTGAGAATCGCTCCGGCCACGGTAGTTTGCAACAACAACGTCAATAGCTGAGTCCCCAAGTCGATTTTGGCAAAGAAGGCGGTTCGCGCCTCGCGTGATTCGATCGCGTGATTCACGATATCGGCCTGCTGCAGATACAACTGCGTTGCAAACGCTTGGATCAAAAACAGAAACAAGCAGATCGACGCCAAGTAGCCGGAACTCAACACCTCGGTGATTCCGGTCCACAGTCCGCCACCGGTTGGATTCATGGCTGTCGTTCGAGTCGTCTGTGACGTCCCCACTTCGTCGGTGTCCACCAATCGATACGAGCTCAGCTCGAGACGCCACGCACACGCCAATCCCAGCTCGAGCAGCACCGCGGGGATCAGCAACAGCGAATCGGTCGAAAGCCGGGTTGCCAACATCGAAGTTAAAAACGATCCCGTGATCGCCCCCAACGTGCCTCCGGCGGCAATAAGTCCAAACAACCGCTTCGCTTGGTCGCTGCGAAACAGATCGGCCAACACACTCCAAAATACGCTTGTCGCAAATAATGCGAAGACGTTGATATAGATAAAGATGACACGTGCTGTCCAAATGCGAACGATTTCGGATTCGACTTGCAACAGGCTCCAAAACAGCAACAGACAGCCCGCAAAGAAGTGATACACCACGCGCACTAACCAGCGTCGAGGCAAGCGGGCGACCACGGCGGAGTAGACCGGAACGGCAACCAGCATGGCCAGAAACGTGATCAGAAACAGATGGGGCAGTTTTCCGGTTCCCCCTTCGATTCCCATCGTCTCGCGTATGGGACGAATCGTGAAATAGCTAAGCAGAATAAAAAAGAACCACGTAAACGCCCACACGACACATTTGATTTCATGTGCTTCCACGCGTGTCCACCATCGTCCGATCGAATCAGCTTTCTCGTGCGAGGTGTTCGAGGGACGATTCACAGATCGATAGGGTCCGAGGCGAAAGGATTCTCAGCGGACATCTCGGACGTCCGTTGTTTCAACCAGGCTAATTACCGACGCTTGCAGCATCAGGCGACGTCACGTCCATCGCTGGGGGTTCAAGCGACTTGATCAACCAACTCACTCGTGCATCCTGCTGCGTTTGGATTAGATAGTCCAACAGTGCGTTGGCGGCATCACGTCGCACCGGTGCGACATCACTTAAATCGCTGAATTTGATTGGTTTTTCCTCGAATTGGTGCACCAACACGACATGCATCCCCAAGGGACTGAGCACCGGATCACTGACCTCGTTCGGTTTCGTCGACCGCACCGCCTGCATGACCTTGGTCGGCAAATCACCATCCTTTTCCACCCACCCCATCGATCCGCCATCGCCCGCGGAAACCGAATCGCTGTGGTCACGTGCGGCTGCGGCGAACGCTTGGTTGACGTCGTCAGCAGCACGAATTTCGCTAACGAGTTCACTCAGGCTGTTGTGGACGCTTTGCACCGCCTCGGAATCCGCGGGGTCGACCGAAACGAAAATTTGCGATACTTCCCAACGTCCACCACCGTAAGTTGCTTTGCGACTTTCAAAGAAGCGTTCCAAGTTGGCCTCGGTCAAGCGGCTTTTTAGATATTGGCGCCACGAGATATTGAAATCTAAATCATCACGCACTGCTTTCTCCGTAGATAGTCGTTCCTTTGCATACTGCGAAAGATCGCTGCCGCGTCGCTTCAATTCATTCTCTAACGCGTCCATTTGGCGATCCACGATTGCCGCTAGCGCCTCGCCACCTTGTTGATGCAGTGCACGAAGCGCGAGATGACGACGCACCAATAACGCGGCAGCCGCTTGTTTGACACGCATGTCCAACCGATTGAACTTATCCACGCCGACCCGCTGGACGAGCACCAAATTGAGCTCGCCAAGAAAAATCGGTTCTCCATTGATCGCGGCGAATGGATCCTCCGGCTTCCATGGGTCTTCGGCAAACGTCGCGGGGCAAACCACGACGAGTGCAACGAGAAACGGGTAAGCAATTTTGGGAAAACTGATCATGGCAGCATGATGTCCTGCAAAACAAATGAAACTTCGTTAGACACCACCGCGGTGGGCGATTCGTAAATGAGCAACGATTCGCCTACCGAATCGCCAAGATCAAACAGGTATCCGATCCCGACTCCGTTGGCGGTTTGCCGGTAGACCTCGTAACCAAGATGGTCGGCCCGAGAACCGTCGGCGCGTTTGACATAAGCGCTGTTTTCAAAGATCCATTGCCGATGACTTTCCAGTGAGCGTCCGGCATCGTCCAGCGTGACGCCGACTCGGACTTCATGAATCGGTCCATTCTTTCGCACCTGTTCGAGCGTCACCTGCATGGCATCAAGCTTGACGTCCTTGCCCGGTTCAGCCAAAGGCAACTCGAACGTTTGACGTTTACCAGGCAGGATGGCTTTGATGACGCCCGAGAGAGATTCAATTTTCTGTGGCTGGCCCGCAGGCAACTGCATCGGCAAATAGAATTCGCTGAAGGCAATTTCACTATTGGTGGCAACGTCGATGGTCTCGCCGGACTCTTGAGGTTTCAGCATTGCACCGTCATCGAGTTTGCCTCGCAATTGAGCGATCGGGATGGTCAATCCGATCGGTGTCGTTTTGGGTTCCCAGCTAATTTCCATACTGATATTCAGTGCGCTGAGCTTAGGACGATTCAACACGCGACGAGAATTCACCGAGGTCGGTTCGATCCGATAAACGCCAGCGTAGGCGGCCGAATCGACGCGTGAAGGCCGCTCAGGCTCACGCCGGACGATTTGCAGTGTCTCGCGGTCTCCGCCGTAGAAATTAATGTCCAAATCAGCTTGATCAAGAACCAAGTCGACGGCATGCCAAAAGGGAAGGGGGGTGGCGACCGCTTGGATCGGCGTCGATTCATCCCCGTCGAATTCAAACTCAATTCCGCTGTCGCGGCTGATCGCTTCAAACGCTTCGCCAACGGTTTCAGCATCCCCTAGGCGGATGGAAACTCCCAGTGATTTCACCTCGCTTTGCGTACGCAGCGAAAACAACGCCTTGCGAACTCGCGTCAACCGCTCGGACGCTTCGATCGACATCCCTACCTTGTTCTCAGGCAGATACTGCAGCACGTCGGGTCCCGCTTTGATCAACGCATTCTCAGCGGCTTTGCGTTTGGCCAAACTCGAAGCATCGAGCTCGTCGACCCACTGCAGAACATCCGACTTCAGATCGTTAGTCGTGTCTTGGCACTGCCCCTGCAACGAGATCGACAAGGCCAAAACGATCCCCAGACCGCCACGCTGAAGAACCATCACGATTGTTTTGATCATCATTATCGTTACCGTTGAATGAACGAAGCTCCTGCATCCCCCAAGACGATTGTGGGCATCGTCTCGATTCTAACCTACCTTTGCACTGCTCGCTTACCCTCAGTGTACTGACAGGATCGAATTGATGGCTTGCTCGCCAACACGCGTTGTAACCCTTGCGTTTCTCTCGCTGATGCCGGCGTTTGTCTGTGATTCGGCAACCGCCCAAGTCAGTGGATTGATCGAATTTTCGGAATCGGGACGGCTGCAGCGAGGCATTCCGCTTGTTTCACTCGCAAGCGAAATTGTCGTCATGGGCCGCGACGGATGGCTGCATTCGATCGACCCGCTGCAACCCGAGACAAAATTCAAATCGCTCGAAGGGCAATACGAACCGCTTTCCGCACCCGAGCTACGCAATCAACTCCGCGCCGAATTTGGCAAGGATTTTGAAGTCGTTGCGACCCAGAATTTCTTAGTGGTCCAGCCACTCGGGCGAGGCGACCGCTGGGCAAAATTATTCGAGCAATCGCACCGCGGTTTTGTTTCCTACATGAGCAAACGGGGGGTCAATGTTCGCCAAGGCCGATTCCCGATGGTCGCCATCGTGTTTCCTGATCGCGGCGCAATGTACGACGAATTCAAAAAACAGAAGATTGATGTCTCTCGAGTTGCCGGCATCTATTCCAACAACAGCAACCGCGTGATGACGCATGACGGTGGGCATCTGACCTCGATCATCGCTACGGTGCGTCACGAAGCGGCCCATCAATCGGCGTTCAACACCGGGGTGCACAGTCGTTTGAACGACACTCCGAAATGGATCACCGAAGGGATTGGACAACTGTTCGAACCAGCGGCGGTAACCACATCAACAACCGCGTCGCTGCGTCGCCAGCGAGCCAACGAAGACAGTTTGCAAGTCTTGAAAAAATCGTATCCGGGCAAGAACAACCCCGAATTCGCTCAAGCCGTCATGAATCTCGTCAGCGGCGACGAAATGTTCGCCGACGAAGACCACGTCATGGATGCCTACTCAGTCGCGTGGGCGATGATGTTCTATCTAGCCGAACGACAACCACGCGAATTCGCCGCCATCTTGAAGCACACCGCGATGCGGCGTCCCTTTGTCACCTATCAACGCGACGAACGGCGAGCCGATTTCGAAGAGGTAATTGGCATGAATCCCTACGAATTCAGCAGACGCGTCAGTTGGTTCTTGGAATCGCTGTAGTTCAAACTCGGTCGTGCCATTTTCTTTGGTAGCGCCCGCGGCGCGAGCCGTCCGGTTGCGGCGAGTAAAATCGTTCGATCTCAACCGGGCGGCTTGCGCCGCACCGTTCTAAAGAACACCCGATTAGGGCGACTGTAGATGGCATCGCGCGGTGGCAACCGGCAGTTAGCTACCGATTTATCGCCGCAACCATCCGCGTCGATAGAACACCCACAACATCCCCATCGCCATCCCAACCATAAGCGTCAGCGCCATCGGATAGCCCCATTCCCAACGTGTTTCGGGCATGTTCCAGCGTGACCGACTGCTGTCAAAATTCATCCCGTAAACCCCGGCGACAAACGACATCGGAATGAAGATCGTCGAGATCAACGTCAACAAACGCATCACGTCGTTGGTGCGTTGGCTGAGACTGGTGAAATACAGATCTCGCAGATCGGTGACGACTTCGCGAAACGATTCGGTCACGTCCAACAAGTGGTTGGCGTGATCCAAACAATCGCGTAGAAACAACCGCGTGTCCTCGCTGAAATTCCCGCCCGATTCCTGGATCAAACGCTGCAACGTCTCGCGATGACCATACGCCGTTTTTCGCAAGAAGGCGAGTTCGCGTTTTGCATCACGAATCTGCATCTGCTCGTGCGGTCCTGGAGAATCGGTCACATCATCTTCCAATTTTTCCAACATCCGCCCGTATTGTTCGAGCAGCGGGAAATAGGCGTCTAACAGCGCATCGATCAAGCAATACATCAAATAGTCAGCTGGTTGACCGCGAACCCGCCCGAGTGATTGTCGAATCCGTCTTCGCACCGGTTCAAACGAATCGCCCGGACGTTCTTGGAATGAGATCAACGTGTTACCGCTGAGCACCAGCGAGACCTGTTCCAAGTACAGTGGAATCTCCTGGTCGGTCATCCTTAATATGACCACAAGGCGGTTATTGATCGTATCGACCTTGGGTCGCTGGTGCGTGTGAATGATGTCTTCGAGCAGCAGCGAGTGAATCCCAAAGCACTCGCCAATCGCTTCGATGGCCTTGTGATCCGCCAACCCGACCACATTGATCCACTGAGTCCCGGTGGTGACGTCGCCAAGCGATGAAGCCTCGACGGACTCATCCTCTTGCACCGTGGTTTGATCAAAAAAGATCCGCTCCACATTGGTCGGTGCCGCGTTCTTGCTCGATCGCAGTTTGCCTGGTACCGAGCCAACCTTGGTCCGCCGCTGAAACGGATGAAAGAACCGCTTGCGAAAATGGACTCGCCGCGGGGCGGGTTGCTGAATTTCATCCACAGAAAAGGTCTCCGACGCGCCGCACGGTTTTCACCTATCGTATCCGTTTCACCGACACGATGCGAACTAACGTTGTTTCTTGACCAGTTGGCTAATCGCCTTGAACTGTGGATGCAGCGAGGTTCCGACCCATTCAAACAGCACCGATTCGACGGTGGTGATCGTCGCACCGGCCATCTGCATTCGCTCGATCGCGATTTCATGATCGCGACCATGGCGTGCGGCTACCGCCTCGGCCACCACATACGGACGGAACCCTTCGGCGATCAAATCCAACACGGTTTGCAACACGCACACGTGCGTCTCGATCCCCGTGATCACTATTTGATCGCGAGACTGCTTCGCCCACGCGTCGAGTGCGTCACGGCAAACCGTAGCGCTAAAGGCTCGTTTGGATTCGGGCGAAGCAAACACTTTGTCCAGTGGAGGAACCAAACCGCCGAGCCGCTCGGGGTACTGAACCGTGGCGGCGTGCGGCACGTCCAACAACTTCGCCGCTTCGACCAATCGCATCGTTTGCTCGACCACGGCGTCTCCGGAGGGGACGACGGGCACGAGTTTTTCTTGCAGATCAATGACCCACAATGCGCTGCGGTCCGCAGACAATCGTAGCGGCGAATGGACGTGCGGCATCGTTAGGAATCGCTCTTGGGCTTCGCGGGCTTGCTCGCCTTGGACTCGCTTTTCGAAGCTTTCGATTCGCTTTTGCTCGAACTGCTTGTCGACGATTTATCCGCTTTGGCGGCCTTTTTGTATCCTTCGCTGCGGTAATCGGTTTGGTAGAACCCGCTGCCTTTGAACACAATGGCTGCCCCCGCACCGAACAAACGCTTTAGCTTGTTCTTTTTGCACTCAGGACATTTCTTTTCAACCGGATCATTGATCCCTTGAAAGAGCTCCATGGTGTGGCCGCAGGCGTCGCACTCATAATCGTAAGTTGGCATAGAAAGTTGCCTTGAAAGATGGACCAGGTTAGGAACGTTCAAACGCAAGGGAGCGAAAATCGTTTCCGCGATTCTTAGTTCGCGGGCGTATCACTCGCAGGTCCCGTGCTGACAATGACTTGGCTAGGGCGAATCACGCGATCGTGCATTTGGAATCCCGTGACGGCAACATGAGCCACCGTCCCTGCGGGGTGTTCATCACTCGGGATCTGCGAGATGGCTTCGTGGTAGTTCGGATCGAACAATTCACCTGCAGCAGGGATTTCGCGAATCTGGTATTTCGCGAGCGTATCGTCGAGCTGCTTGGCGACCATCGCGACCCCTTCACGCAACCCATCGGATTCGCTTGTGCTTCCGGATGCTTCGATCGCTCGATGCAAATTGTCGCGAACCTGTAGCAAATCGTTTACAAGCGGGACTGCGGCGTAACGCAATTGGTCCTCGAAATCGCGACGCATTCGTTTGCGAAAGTTCTCGGCTTCGGCTTGCGCCTGCAGGACTCGTTTTTCGGCCGATTCCGACGACGCTCGCAATCGCTCGATTTCGGCATCGCGACTTTCGACGCCGGCGTTATCCTCCTGCATCGCTTCGTCTTGCGACCCTTCGTCTTCGTGCACGGCGTCCATTGCGTCCATCTCTTCCTGGGATTTGTTTTCTTCTTGTTTCATATTTCGACTCAAGTTTCTTGAGGTTGTGCATCGGGGTCAAAAAACGTTCGGAGCTTTTCCAAAAACGATTTGCGATGAGGCAAAACCGTTTCATGTTCAAGTTCCGCTAGTTCGCGAAGCAATCGTTCTTGCTCGCTCGAGAGTTTTTTCGGTACTTCGATCATCACTTGGATCAATAGGTCACCGGCACGGCCGCCACGAGGATCCAAGATCCCTTTGCCGCGAAGCGTAAAGACGTCACCGTTTTGCGTGCCTGCATCCACGCGAAGCGACTCTGGACCATCCAGCGTGGGAACTTCGATCTCGGCGCCTAAAGCGGCTTGCGTGTACGAGATCGGCAACTGCAGGATCAGGTGAACCCCATCGCGTTTGAACAACGCATGAGGCAACACGGAAATAAAACAGTAGCAGTCACCCGGAGGTCCGCCATCGGGACTCGCTTCGCCTTCGCCTTGCAAGCGAACACGCATGCCATCGTCGACTCCCGCAGGAATTTCGACCGTCAATTCAGCTTTTTCGTTCTGCAGTCCAGCACCGCGGCAATCAGCACAAGGTTGGCTGATCTGTTGTCCCGTACCATGACAATGCGGACACGCGGTTTGCACTCGCAAGATGCCCGCGGATTGAATCACTTGGCCGCGACCACCACACGTCGCACAGGCTTCGGGTTTGCTGCCGGGCGCGGCTCCGCTGCCCTCGCAAGTCACACAGCGAACGCGTCGCCGAAACGAGATATCTTTGCTAACGCCGCGAGCGGCCTCTTCGAGCGTCAGGGTTACGTTACAGCGAATATCGGCACCGCGACGCGATCGCCGCCGACCTCCGCCGCCACCACGCGACCCGAACAAATCGCCAAACATCCCGCCGCCAAACAGGTCACCGAACGCTTCGAAGATGTCTTCGACGTCGTGCGATTGATGGGCCATGCCGTCCACGCCGGCGTGCCCATAACGATCGTAGCGTTCGCGTTTGGTTTGATCGCTTAGAATTTCGTAAGCCTCGGATGCCTCTTTGAACATCTCGACGGCATTCTCGTCGTTTTTATTGCTGTCGGGATGGTATTTGATCGCCAACTTTCGATAGGCACGATCAAGTTCCTGTTTGGTCGCAGTGCGAGCCACCCCGAGGACGGCGTAATAATCGCGTTTTTCAGCCATAACAACGGCAACATTATCCAGAGCAAAAAATCAGACGAGCCAACACAGCGACTCCCGCTGCATCCGGGACCAGATTCCATCCGGTCCTGATATCAAATCAGGCCGCCCGCCCATTGGCGACGACCCGATTCGATTCTTATCTATCCTTGTGCATCGACAACCCGTGCGGTGACCTCATTGGCCTAAGGCCTGCCGCACATCGCAATCGAATCACACATTAGTCGCAATTCGAGGGAATCCCCCTCGCGTTACGACACGACGCCTTCGACTTGACGCTTGTCCTTGTCTTCGGCTTCGAAATTGGTGACCAAGGCTTCGGTCGTCAACATCAAACCTGCGATGCTGCCGGCGTTTGCCAATGCGGTGCGAGCAACCTTGACGGGGTCGATCACGCCAGCCTTGAGCATGTCGCAGTACTGGCCGGTGTTGGCGTCGTAACCAATCGTGTCACCCTTTTGGCGAACTTCGTCAACGACAACGCTGCCGTCGATTCCGCCGTTGTCAGCGATTTGACGCATTGGAGCGTCCAACGCGTTCAAGACGATACCGACACCGATCTTTTCATCGCCTCGGGCTTTTTTCTGAGCCGCTTCGACAGCTTCGTAGCAACGCACCAGCGCCACACCACCGCCGGGCAGGATGCCTTCTTCGACCGCTGCACGGGTCGCATGCAGGGCGTCTTCCAAGCGGGCCTTGGTTTGCTTCATTTCCGCTTCGGTTTCGGCACCAACGCTGATCACGGCAACGCCACCAGCCAACTTCGCCAAACGCTCTTGGAATTTTTCTTTGTCGTACTCGCTATCGGTTTGTTCGATTTGAGCACGGATTTGAGAAACGCGTTTGTCGATGTCTTCGCGGTTTCCGCTGCCTTCGACAATGGTCGTGTTGCTCTTGTCGACGGTGACCTTCTTGGCACGACCGAGTTGCTCGAGCGTGACGTTTTCGAGTTGGATACCCAAGTCTTCGCTGATCAGCGTACCGCCGGTCAAGGTTGCGATATCGCCAAGCATCGCTTTACGACGATCGCCAAAACCAGGCGCCTTGACCGCACACACGTTCAGCGTGCCACGCAGCTTGTTGACCACCAACAACGTCAAAGCTTCCGCGTCGACGTCTTCGGCGATGATCAACAACGGTTGACCGGTTTGAGCCGCTTTTTCCAACAACGGAACAAGATCGCGAATGTTGCTGATCTTCTTCTCGTAAAGCAGGATCAAAGCGTTCTCGAGGCTCGCTTCCATCGTGCTTGGGTCGTTGATGAAGTAAGGCGAGATGTAGCCCTTGTCGAACTGCATTCCGTCGACGTAGTTCACTTCGGTCGCTCGGCTCTTGCCTTCTTCGACCGTGATCACGCCGTCCTTACCAACACGCTCCAACGCATCGGCCAACAAGTTTCCGATAACCTTGTCATTGTTCGCACTGATCGCACCAACGTTCGCGATTTGCTCTTTGTTCTTGACGGGTTGTCCCATCTCGATCAATTGCTCGGTTGCCGCTTGAACCGCTTTGTCGATCCCACGGCGAATCGCCGCTGGGTTGCTGCCGGCGACAATGTTACGCAAGCCTTCTTTGAAAATGGCGCGAGCCAAGACGGTTGCGGTGGTGGTACCATCGCCCGCCAGATCGCTGGTCTTTTGCGCGACCTCGATCACCAATTTGGCGCCCATGTTCTCGAAGCGATCTTCGAGTTCGATTTCTTTAGCGACGGTGACACCGTCCTTCGTTACGGTCGGTCCGCCAAAGGACTTTTCGATCATCACGTTGCGACCGGTAGGGCCCATTGTCACGGCGACCGCATTGGCCAACTTGTCGACGCCCGCCAACATGCGAGCTCGCGCGTGGTCGTCAAATAGCAGTTGTTTTGCCACGAGTGAATTCCTGTAATAAAATTGCTGTTGTTCGTTTTGTTGCAATCAGCGGCAGTGACACACACACCGCTGAGACGTTTCGTCCATCGCAGCAGAGCCGACGTGGCCGGCTCACTGCGAAAAACCAAAAGTGCCGTTCACTACAGAACTTTTGCCAAGATGTCGCTTTCGCGAAGGATCTTCATTTCGCGGCCATCGACTTCGATGTTGCTTCCGCCGTACTTGCCGTAGATCACGACGTCGCCAACGGTGACGCTTAGCTCGCCACGGTTTCCGCTGTCCAACATCTTGCCTGGGCCAACGGCGACAACCGTGCCACGCTGTGGTTTTTCACGAGCCGAATCGGGAAGCACGATACCGCCAGCGGTGGTTTCTTCGGCCTCGACAGGCTCAACAACAATGCGGTCATCCAACGGACGTAGGTTCATTTTTGCCATAGTATTTTCGTGTCTGTTTTGAAGGTTGTGTTTAAAAGGTTTTGTTCAAACGGAGGACCATGTCCCGCGGGTTTGAGCCGACAAAAAGCGTGCCTCGCCGAAGGGATCGCTGCCCAATGCAATGCATCCGGTCGCGATCCCAATCTCGACGCGAGGCGAATGCATTACATCATTCCGCCCATGCCGCCCATGCCACCCATTCCGCCCATGCCTGGCATACCGCCACCCATTCCGCCCATGCCACCCATACCGTGGTCATGGCCGTGATCGCCGCCGGCTTCTTCCTCTTCGACCGGGATTTCGGTGACCAACGATTCGGTGGTCAACAACAGCGACGCCACGCTTGCCGCGTTGGTCAGCGAGGTGCGAACCACTTTGGCAGGGTCAACGATTCCAGCGGCGACGAGATCGCAATAGTTCTCGGCGTTCGCATCGTATCCGTCATGCTTACCCTTCATCTGCAACACGCGATTGACCACCACGGCGCCATCGAGCCCGGCGTTGTTCGCGATCGCACGCAAAGGCTGATCGAGGACGTTGCGAATGATTCGCACGCCCAGCTTTTGATCGCCTTCGGTTTCCTTTTCCAATTTTTCGACGACGCTACGGCAACGAAGCAGAGCGGTTCCACCACCGGGAACGATGCCCTCTTCGAGTGCAGCTTGCGTTGCCGCACGAGCGTCATCCAGAAGTGCTTTTCGCTCTTTCATTTCAGTTTCGGTCGCAGCACCGACGCTGATCTGAGCCACACCACCGGCGAGCTTCGCCAAACGCTCTTGCAACTTCTCGCGATCGTAATCGCTGTCGGTGTTGCTGATTTCGCGGCGGATCTGCTCGACGCGACCGTCGATGTCCGCTTTCTTGCCAGCACCGCCAACCATGGTGGTCGCTTCGCTGGTGATGCGAATCTTCTTGGCACGACCGAGGTCGCTTAGCTTGACGCTTTCCAAGTCGATACCAAGGTCCTTGAAGATGGCCTTTCCGCCGGTCAACACGGCGATGTCGCCGAGGATCGCTTTGCGGCGATCGCCATAACCAGGTGCCTTGACCGCACACACGTTCAAAATGCCGCGCATCTTGTTGACAACCAAAGTCGCCAGCGCTTCACCTTCGACGTCTTCGGCGATGATCAACAAAGGCTTCTTCGATTTGCTGACCGCTTCCAACAATGGAATCATCTTCTTGTTGGCACTGATCTTCTCTTCGAAAAGCAGGACGTAGCAATCCTCGAGTTCCACCGAAACTTCGTCTTGGTTGGTGACGAAATGAGGCGACAGGAATCCACGATCAAACTGCATCCCTTCAACAACGTCGACCGTGGTTTCGTTGGTTCGGCCTTCCTCGACCGTGATCACGCCGTTCTTACCGACTTTGGTGAACGCATCGGCCAACACGTTGCCGATCTCGGGATCGTTGTTACCAGCGATGGTGGCAACTTGCTTGATGTCGCTCTTGCTCTTTTCGTCGATTGGCTTGGCCAATTTTCCAACGTGCTCGACAACGGCGTCGACGCCTTTAGCAATCCCGCGAGAAAGGGCCATCGGGTCGGCTCCCATGGCGACCATCTTCAGGCCTTCACGGAAGATGGCTTCGGCCAAAACGGTTGCCGTGGTCGTACCGTCGCCAGCGACGTCATTGGTCTTGCTAGCGGCTTCTTTGACGAGTTGAGCCCCAAGGTTCTCAAACGGATCGTCTAGTTCGATGTCTTCAGCAACCGTCACACCGTCTTTGGTGACTTTGGGTGAGCCCCAGCCTTTGTCCAACACGGCATTGCGACCGCGAGGTCCCAAGGTGCTGCGGACGGCTCGCGCCAATTTGCTGACACCGGCCAACAATGGCCCGCGTGCATCGTCGTCGAAAACGATTTGCTTTGCCACGACGTTTTTCTCCTGTGGTTTCGTCTAATGAATGCTGCTGCTCAGGATCGCCCCCAAAAATGGGGCACGAGAGCCAAACAACAACAAAGTAAAGGGATGGGATCGAAAATGAGATTCTGCCGCACAGGAAGGCGGTCGCTCTTTCCCCCCTGGGGATCGACGACCCGCAAACCTTGCGGATGAACGTAAGTCTGCAACGGTGGCAGCAGCCAGCCGGTTGGGTCCTCTGGAGAGCAACCCGTGTGCCACGGCCAAAAAAATGCACACAAACCATTACTACAAAAGGACTTATGACATGACGATGCGATTTAGTAAGAGTTCCCGCTCGGTTCGTCGTGTCAGCTTGGCAGAGCCCGAGCGGACGACTCGACGTTCTGCGTTTCCGCGTGCTTGGGTTGGCCGAATTCGCTGGTGGGCTGCCCGAAGTCGACGGGTGAAACACCCCCGCGTGCCAGGCCCGCAACGATTTGCCCGCAACGATCTGGCTGTGAAGGCTTGGCTGTCACGATCTGGCCGTGGCACGTTCGAAATAGACTAGCGAAGACAATGGTGGCTTCGCAGGGGTCGGTCTTCCCCCCAGGACCGTCCACCAAATCGGTCGTGAACCGCAACCAGTCTTTTACATTCGTCGTCCGTACCGACAGATGAGCCCAAGGAGGCACGAATCGCTAGGTGTCGGCAATCGGATCGACGGCGGCAATAAATTCACCGCGATCGTTTTAATCGTTATCAGCTGACCGGAAACGTTTACCAATCAAAAGAAGTTTATTTAAGAAACGTTGACCCAACCCCGCTTCGGACGTCCACTTGCTCATGTAGTCTCGCGCAAACTCGGGTTGGTGCGAGCGAACACGTTTCTCACGCACGGGTAATCTGGATGTCGAAACGACGACGCCTAGCCGCTTTAATCACATTTGCTGCTGTTAGCTTTGCGACAGCGGATGCATCTGCTTGCTGCCTAACCGATTGGCTTTTTGGACGGCCCACGGCATATGCCGCCGGCTATGCGCCGTACACAGCCGCGTACCCGTACAGTGCGAATTATGGCGCCGTGCCGGTGGGCTACTCGGCAGGCTACGCACCCGCGTCGCCCTACACCGCAGCCTACCCAAGCAGCGCCCTTTACAGTTCCGCGTACGCATCGAATCCGCTCGTCCAACCGACGACCCCGCGTTACCAAATCAGCGGTGTGTATCAAGCTCAGCGTCCTGCTTACCCGTTAAACAATCCATCGGTTTACACCGGTATGCCGGTCACCGGTCAAGCGACCGCGCAGACATCGTACAGTTTGCCGATGAACGGAACCTCGGCACCGATTGCGACCGCCTACCCACCAGCGACGTCGATTCCGATTCCTGCCGGCAGCGTTCCGCTTGCGCAATCGCTCCGCGGCAACGCGCCGACGTCATCGTTTTTCGGTGGCAACAATGCGTACCCAATGCAATCGACACCTTCGCCTTCGTACTCGGCAGCCTACGCGACTCCATCGACCGCGATTCCGGCGACTCCGGTTGCGCCACCGTTTGTCGTCCCCGAGCAACCACGTGTGGGAGGTCTAGGACGCTTCTTTGGCGCGTTGTTTGGCACAAACTATCGATCGTCCTACTACCGTGCCCCGGTCACCTACTATCGCCCGGTAACCACAGTGGACCCGGTTTCGGGGACGACGGTCACTACCCAGCAAGGTTGCACGTCCTACCTAGACCAGCTGCAACGGTCTCCTTACAGCAGTTTGGGTGCGAACCAATCCAGCGTTTATCAGGCGACTCCAATCGGACAACCGGTTCCGATTGGTCAACCGGTTCCTGTCGGTTCGGCATCGGGAATGAGCAATTCGCTGGGGGCACCGAGCGATACCGCACCGATGACGCCACCAAGTTTAAACGGCGTCCCGGCCCCTCCGAGTTTTAGCCAAAGTTCGGCCTATGGCTCCACCTCGTCGTCATTGCCCGGGTCGTACACACCAAGCCCGTTCAGCAGCGTCAATCAAACGGGTGCGATCGCGGCACCAAGCAACTCGATGACCATTCCGATTCCATCGACTGCTCCCCGCAGTTCGTACGCCCCCAACACCGAACCTCTTTCGGGTGCACCGTCTTCGACCAACGGGGACCGTGCTCCGCTAGACCAACCTCGGCTCGAATCGGCACGCCCAAGCGAGACGACCGACCGAGACGGCCGCAGCGACATCGACCGCTATTTGGACGAATATCGCAACAATAACGGCAACGGCAGTAATAACGGCAACGGCTCGAGTTCAGAATCCGCTCCTCAAACGAGAACCGAGTGGCAACTGCAAAATCCGGCCGATTCGTCGGTGTTCGGATCCAACGCAAAACGCGGCTCTGACCGTATGATCACAGCGGCAAACGAAGAGGCCAGCCAACTGGGTTACTCAAGCGTTCATCCCATCCAAGCACCGCCAGAGTACGTTTCGCCGTTCCAACGCCGAACGCTCGATGTGCAGTCGCAGTCCAATGACCAAGATCGCCCGCTCACCGCGCCGCCGTTGCCGCCTAGCAACGAGCAGCCGATCAATGCATCCAACCGCGAGCGTGCCCCTTATTCGATTCCCGTTCGAGAAGCGGCACTTGTGCGACAGCAATCGTTCGAAACGGAAACGCGTCACCAAGTCAGCCGAGCATACCAAAGCGATGTTCGCCAGACGCAGTTTCAACAGCCAGAGCCGCGAACCGCCCCTAAACGGAAACGGCAAGAATCCGGCTGGAGCGTCATTCGCCCTTAAGACGCTGGACGAGAACTGACGCACCTTGATGGATCAGAGATTTTCGACTCTTGCAGGTTCAAGAATTCGTAGATCAGGCAAAGCATCTGGGGACGTGCTTGTTTCACTTGGCGCAGCGACGCCCCGTCGGTTCACAGAGTCGAACGCCCCGAATCATTCATGCAACGTGGATGCCGAGGACTAGGCGTGCTCGATCCCGAATCTCAATTCGACGATCTCGGGGCACCGCAAAATAGTTGGTGGATCGACGTGGATAGAGATGACTCTCGATGAACCCCTCTTCGCTAAGTCCGCTGCCGTCGTGAGCGAGGCGATTGGGGACGACGATTTCATAGCCGCGCTGATCAAAAAATTGATAGATGTCTCTCGGTTCGTAGCTTGAGCTTGAACGAGTCGGAGCACTTTCAAACATCACCACAGGCCTGCATCGGGACAGCATGTTGGTGGCTCCGCGAAGAGCCCCAAGCTCGGCTCCTTCGATATCGATTTTCATCACATCAACGAAGGCATCCTCTGGGATCAACGTGTCCAATCGCTTGATCGCGACCCGGATTTCATGGACGTGCGACGTGTTGTCATCGGGTGCAATGAGCGAACTGTAGCCGGTTTGCTGCGTGTCGATAAAAAACGTCGCCTCGCCTTCGTTTTCTCCCACCGCACAAGCATGCAAGATGACGTGCGGAAACTTTTCGCGAAGCCTAGCCGCTTTGTCGGGCATGGCTTCGACCGCGATGATCTCCACCGCGGGGTCCCGTTTGCGTACCGCCGAGATGACGCTGCCAATATGGGCACCGACATCGAGGAACGTCTTATCGGTTTGACAAATGGATGCCACCAGGACGCCGGCGAGTTGGTCATTGGCAAGGGTCCCCACTGCCTCGGGCTGGGTGAGCGCCGTACGCAAGATGTCGATCTTCTCTCTCGAGAACATCGCAATGTCACCGATCCGCGTGCCCAGAATAAGCTGCTTGATATTCATCGATTTCTTGCAAACAGGGATCCGCCAACGTCGTCCATCGGCACCGCGCCGCGATGACAGTGAGCTAAGTATAGACGGAGTGATTTCGCGAATATATGGACACCGCAACGACCACGGGATCGAAACCGCGAAATGCTCTCCTTGAAGCGAAAAGGTGATAACGGAGCTTGATAACGCTCAGTAACCCGCTCCCCTGATCGCCAAGCCGCTAAAACAGCGTGTAGATAAACGGGGCGGCGGCACTGCTAGCGAGCGCCGCGACGACACCGATCGACAGCAAAGAACCGATCAGCGGCACCAACCACCACTTTTTGTTCTCTCGTAAAAACAAGACAAACTCTTCAACGAAACCAAGCTCATCGTCTTCGGCTCGGTTTTCAAATTCGTTTTCGCGAGAACGCTGTGGCTCGTCCATGGGGTCGCTCTCAAAACTGTTTGAAGTAACGGGAAATCTCTGGGGCGTCGCCGCGAGCCATCCAATTGGATTTGGAATTGCGTTTCTTCAGTCGCAGTGGATCATACCCCAACAACCGCAGCACGATACCCGTCGGCAAGACGATCCCGAAAAAGACGGTCCCCAACAACAGGTGACTGATCACCCAGGCAACGGGATACGTCGCATATTGCCAAGCTCGAATGAGACGCACGCGTGTTCCCGGCACCGCATAGTACACCACAGCCACCATCACCCCGGCGATTGCGAGAATCATGGACACGTTGGCGGCACGGTACTGCACAAGATAGGCAACGATCAACAGCAACGTCGACAACGACGCCCCAAACCATCGCTTGGTCGAACTCGATGGATCCGTATTGAGATCAAACAAAGCCATCAACCGGGCTCCCATTCACAGAGATCCTGTTGGCTCGATTGACAAGCCGACTCGGGTTGCTCAGTTTTCAACAGGAGCTCGTTTCCGATCACCAAAGCATCCATCTGCGTCGTCATGAAGCAGCGGTACGCATCGGCCGCCGTTGCAACAATCGGTTCGCCTCGCACATTAAAGCTGGTGTTGACGAGCGCCGGACAACCGGTTTGTTGATAAAACGTTCGCAGCAGCTGATAAAAACGCGGATAACGATTCTGGCTGACCGTTTGCACGCGGGCGGAATAGTCTAAATGGGTGACCGCCGGCAGCTCGCTTCGTGGCTGCGTTCTCTGTTCGCCCCCAGAGGAAATCAACACATCGATTGGTCGTCGTCGCGTTTCCTGCACATCAAACGTGAATATCATGTACGGGCTCGAATCGCCATCGGGCATTTTGAAATATTCGTGACTATGTTCTTCTAGAATACTCGGGGCGAATGGCCGGAAGGACTCTCGACGCTTGATCTTGGCGTTCATCAGCGATTGCATCTCAGGGTTGCGGGGGTCACCGAGGATACTGCGGCCGCCAAGTGCCCGCGGCCCAAACTCCATTTTACCTTGGACCCATCCCACCACTTTCCCGTCGGCTAGAAGCTTCGCCACCGCTGCATCGAGTTCATCGTCCTGCGGCACGTGTCGCATCACGGCACCGTTATCTCGGAGCGTCTGCAGATCGCTTGCGTGATCCGCAGGGGGCCCAAGCATCGACGTTGGCTGGGCACTGATCGCGTGGGCCACACGCGGCTTGCCCAACAATTGATTCCAAATCAGCCAGGCCACTCCGAGAGCTCCTCCGGCATCACCGGCAGCCGGCTGAACCCAAATCCGTTTAAAGGGTCCTTCGCGTAACAGCCGTCCGTTGGCAACACAATTCAGTGCCACCCCGCCCGCCATGCACAACGAATCGAGTTTGGTTTGGTCAAAGACATGGTTGGCCATTCGCAGCACGACGTCCTCGGTGACTCGCTGGATGCTTGCGGCAAGATCCCTATCCACATTGCGGATCGGATCGTTTGGTTTGCGGCGTTTGACTCCCAGCAATCGCTCCATTTTTCGATCGGTCATCTGCAACGAATGACCGTACGAAAAATAGTCCATGTTTAGCTGGTAGCTGCCGTCGTCGTGAACCTTGATCAAGTGCTTCAAAATCAATTCGACAAACTTGGGTTCACCGTACGGAGCCAACCCCATCAACTTGTACTCGCCCGAATTGACGCGAAAGCCACAGAAATAGGTGAATGCCGAATAGAGCAGTCCTAACGAATGAGGAAATCGAATTTCGCTTTTCAGCGAGATGCGGTTTCCGCGGCCGACGCCCCAAGTGGTCGTCGCCCATTCGCCCACCCCATCAACCGTCAAGATCGCCGCTTCGTCAAACGGACTCGGAAAGAACGCGCTGCTGGCGTGCGATTCATGGTGTTCGCAAAACACAATCCGGCGTTTGTACTGTGTCCCTAAATGTTTGCGGATTTCACGAGGCAGGTGCAACTTTGTTTTCAGCCAGCTTGGCATCGCACGAAAGAAGCTGCCGTAACCGGCCGGTGCGTAGGCCAAGTAGGTTTCCAGCAGCCGATCGAACTTCAAAAACGGCTTTTCATAAAACCCGACGTAATCAAGATCGCCAACGTCGGCGTCGGCCATTCGCAAACATTCACGCAGAGCGTTTTGTGGAAACGACGCGTCATGCTTTTTTCGAGTGAAACGTTCTTCGCTCGCTGCAGCGACGATCTCACCATCGCGAAGAATCGCGACGGCCGAATCATGGTAGAACGCCGAAATGCCAAGAATCAATGTCATGTTTGCCAGAGTCAATTCGATCAGAACAAAGTGCTAACGATGTCGGTTTCGATTTAAGGCCAGCGGCAATACAAGCACGCTTGGCAACGGCAACACAAGCACGGCAAAGGTCAAACAGATCGACAACGTGAATCGCGAGTCGGGAATCAAACCAAACAACAGCAGCCCCATCGCCAACGTGATCAACGTCCAAATCGCAATCACTTGCAACAGCGACGCCCACGAAGCCACATGACTTCGCGACACCACGATAGCGGTCCCGACGATCATAACCAGTTTCACCAGTACCGCGGCGTAGCTGATCGTTTTTAATCGCTCGAGAAACAACAACAATGACGCGGTCAACGTCGGCCAGTCTGGCTGCACAATGATCCAGCGCACCCCTGCAAAGAGCAACGCAAACACCACAGTCGCACTCACGACGACCACCCCAACATCAACCCAGCGGTGCCCGTACATTGGCACCCACACATAACTACACGATACACCCCAAAGCAACAGACTGGTAAAAAACAGGATCGCAAGCGTGACTCGCAGCCCCACCACGGTCGCGGTGCCCGTGACGGTGTCTTGCGATGCCAACCACGTCGCCCAACGCGACCAGTTCTCGCGGTTTTCGGCCCCTATCATGCAGACGCCGTAAAAAACGATCGACAGCGACAAAAACAGCGACAAATAGCCCGCGATCATAGCGAATCGCGTCCATGCGATCGTGGCGTCCGAGAGGGGACTGATCGAGAGATAGGTCGGCAGTGTCGACATCGATGGCTGCGTCTCGGGTTCGAGCGACCGAGCTGCCGAGATCATGCCGACAAAGAACATGCACATCACACTCATGATCGCCAATGCCACCGGCGCCCAAGAAAACAAGGCAGCGACCATCATGGCCGGGCATGCCATAAATAAAAACGAATTGACTCGGTACGCTCGCGAACGATGTAGATCGTGCCACACCAAGGCTCGCACCGGACTGCGATGAGATGCCGTCTGCTCTGCGATGCGATCCCAGCTCAATTGACTCCAAAGCCATGCCACCCATCCCGATGCGTCTGCGGGAATCATTCCCGCGACATGATGCCGGGCAACCGTGACGGCGCGATAAGCGATTCCCACCGACAACAGAAAATAGACCGCCACGGCGATTGTCACTCCGTGCTCGGCGGTTGATGACAAGCCAGCTTCACTTTTCCCGCTGATCGCCATTAGACACAATCCGTATGAGACCGGCGCCAAAATGAAAAGCATCCAGATCCGCAGCAATCCCGATCGAAACGGACGCCAGGCGAGTGCGGAAATCAGGGCTCCGGTTGCTGCCACCAAAAACCCCGGAATCAAAACCCATGTGGATGCTCCGAACCAGACTAGGGTTTTTGAGACAACGAACCAGACCGCGAATACCCACGCGGTTTTCATTGCAATCGGAATCAACGCGAGCTTCCAATTCGCAATTGGCATCCGCAACAACCAGTGCGAATATCCGCTTTCACATGAATCCAGCTTTCCGAATGGAGAGACGTCCAACGCGAAAATGCCCCACGACATCGCAGGTAGAAACGCAACACAAAGGATGACCGACGCGAATGAATCGAACCGAGCCTGTTGTCGCGAGATCGCAAACAACAATACTTCGGCAATCCCAATGATGCCGACGAAGAACATCAGTAGGAAGCGGTTTTTTAACCAAGTCAATCGGATGACCGCGAGGCTATCTGACATCGGAGGCCACCTCATGAAGCGTGTCATCGCCAAGTTCAGACGCAGTGGATTGCTCGGTTCCCGCACGGGCTGCGAACCAGCGATGCAGCGTGATGTCGCGGCGTGAGATCAACTTCACCTCCGCTGGCACCACAATCTCCGTTGCCGGAACCACTTCGTGGTCGATGACACCAGACCACTCCGAATCGTCTCCCTGCCAAGCGAAAACGCCGCGAATCGGCGGAGGCGACTGCGTATCGCTGCGGCAGACGATTTCTTCGTAACGGGTTTGCAATCGATCGACCGTCGTGGTTTCGACGATCCGGCTCGCTCGCATCAGCGCGATCGAATCACACACGCGATCGACTTCGTCCAACAGATGACTCGAAAACAAAACCGTTCGCCCCTCGTCGCTGATCGTGCGGATGATCGCTTCGAGGATGTCGCGGCGAGCCAATGGGTCCAAACCGCTACTTGGTTCATCCAGGATCAATAGTTCGGGCCGATAGGCGATCGCGACCAACAATCCTGCTCGGGCCCGCACCCCCTTCGATAGCGAACTCAGCTTGTCCATCCGCGACAATCCGAACAGGTCCATCAGTTTTGTGGCGTAGCTGTCGTCCCAAGTGTCGTAGATCGCTCGAGAAAAATCGACAAGTTCCCCCACTCGCATCCAACTCGGCAACGAGTCTTCTTCGGTCAGATAGCCGACACGCCGTAGCACCGATTGCGAATCGGCCACGGGATCCATTCCCAGCACACGGACGCTGCCACGCTGAGCGACAAAGGCGCCGATCAAATGTCGAATCAGCGTGGTTTTGCCCGCTCCATTGAGCCCCACCAAACCGAACACGCGACCAACCGGAATTTGCAAGTCGACATCCTCGAGTGCCGGACGCCCACGGAAAGAGCGACACAATCCGGTGACGTCCACGGCCAGCGGGACATTTGAATCGGAACAGCTCATGACGGCTCCTCGGGTCCAACGGAAGGGGGGCGATCGAATTGGGCGTCACGTTTCTGCAGCAACGCGACCAATTCATCCAACTCGAACCCGAGCTGGCGAGAAAGTGTCAACAGTTTGTCGATGTGCGGGTTGATCATGCGACGACGCTGGCTTGCCGTATGCCGCTGAGCCAATTCGCAGACAAACGTTCCGGTGGTTCGTCGTTTTTCGACGAGCCGTTCGTGTTCGAGTTCGCGATAGGCCCGGGCGACGGTGTTCGGATTGACTCGCAAATTTTCAGCCAGCCCGCGAATCGTGGGCAATTCGTCGCCGGGACGCAGCACCCCGGAAACGATACGAAAACGGATCTGATCAACAATCTGTTGATAGATCGGCGCCCCGTCACTAGAAATGTGGATCTGCATCACGAACCTTTGTATTAATACATTGATACAAAGGTACGACGGCCAAGTCAACGAAAAAAATCTGCGCTGCGAACCCGCAAACCTCGGTTTCGTCGGCGGTTGGGGTTTGGTAGAGTCTATGCCAACACAGGATGGGTGGCCGAGTGGTCGAAGGCAGCAGTCTTGAAAACTGCCGTAGGGGTAACTCTACCGTGGGTTCGAATCCCACTCCATCCGCTTCGGAGATTGACCCGCGATCTGCGAATTTCGCAACCAATCGCAGCCAAACTCTGCGGACGTCCAGGCTGCTCTAGGCCGGACCAACCGCTTGCTGACGGATCCACTGCTGGCGGATCAACAACGAGGACGACATCGCCGTGAGCCTGCTGACCAAAATCGACCATCCGTTGGTAGAGCATCATCTTTGCACGGTGCGAGACAAGTCGACGTCGTGCAGCGAGTTCCGAACCGCGATTGAACGATTGGCGGTACTGGTTGGCGTCTATGCGACTGAGGACTTGGTCACGCGGCCAACGACGATCCAAACCCCGATCGCCGCGGCGGATTGCCACAAACTGTCGATGCCCATCGGCCTTGTCCCGATTTTGCGAGCCGGATTGGGGATGGTTCATCCGCTGCAAAACCTGCTTCCGGATGCTTCGGTTTGGCACTTGGGACTGTATCGCAATGAAGAGACGGCCGAACCGGTCGGCTACTACGACAAACTGCCCAGCCGCGGTGCGCCAAGTGTCGCACTGGTTCTTGACCCCATGCTTGCCACCGGCGGTTCGGTCGAAATGGTCATTGGTCGACTGAAGAGCTGGGGTGTCAACGAAATTCGCGTGCTCAGCATCATTGCGGCTCAGCCCGGTATCGATCGTGTTGAGCGTGACTTTCCCGACGTCAAGCTTTATGTTGCGGCGATCGACCCCGAACTGAATGAGCAGTCGTTTATCGTTCCGGGGCTCGGTGACGCGGGCGACCGTATTTTCGACACGCCACAAAACGAGTGACTCTCACTCCGCTTCACCCACGACGCTAGCGGGCGGGTAAAACGACCACGCAAACACCAATGCCGCCGAAGCGAAATAGCCCGCGACAAACTCGACGACCAAGCGGCGATTGGCCGGGTCAAGCGTGATCCCGTCTCCCCAGGCATCCCAGCCAAATGTCTCGGGGCCAAAGGGCAAGAACAATCGATTGCCCGAAAGTGGCGAGTGAATGATGCCAAACATGGTCAGCACGCCAGCCACTACCAAAACGGCTGCCGCGGTACGCAGCTTGCGATCGATCAACGCGGCAAGACACCAAGCCCACAACAGACTGGTCACGATGAAGCCATTGCTCAGCATTGACAGCGTCTGCAGATCGTGTTTCAACCCATCGCCACTGAGCGACTCGAGATGGATCCCCGCTTCCAGTAACGCCTCGTCGCCGAACATCCGTCCCGGCAAACTCATTGCAAGGAACGCCAGCGCCGGAAGGCACGCCATCGCAACGGCCGCATAGTGACGCCGCGGGGTGGCTAGAAAACTTTGGGCGGTGATTTCGAGTCCGATGAAGACCAAAATCGGATAGACCGCCGGTTTGGGCATCCACGCATTCAGCCAGCCAAAATAGCCAACCAAACCTGCGGACCCGACCAACAGCGCGGTCGCTAGCGTGTAGGCGGCGCGGCCTCCCATCGCCTTGTAGGCGGGATGGCCGATATAGGGCGTGGTCTGCACCACACCGCCAAACAGACCCGCGATCAACGTGGCCACTCCCTCGACGCCGATCACCGTTCGTGTGTCGTATTCATCCCCCGCCGCCGCAGCGCTCTCGGTACAGTCGATCCCGCCTACGATCGTGGCAATGGCAAACGGAAACGCAATTGGCAAATAAGGCAACGCGTCGGGAAACGCCGCAAGCCAATCGAATTGCCAAGTTTCAAGCCAACCCGCTGGAAACCACTCATACGATGCGGTTTCCGGAAACGCATAACCGCTGGCCCCCATCGAGCACAGTCCGTAGTAGACCACCCCGGCCACCACCAACGCCCCAAGCGTGCCCGGGGTGCGTCCAGGCAACGGAATCTTGGCGACCAACGCACTGAGCACGATGACCATGGCCAGCATGCCCGGCAACGGATGCCCCAAGATCTCGATCAGCGGAAAGAAACTAATCAACACCAAGGCGATAGCCGCCAGCGATCCGAGCAACCCAGCGCGAGGCACCGCCCGCTGGACCCAGCGGGTGAGGGGCGACAGGCCAATTTTCAGAAGCCCGCTGAGCACAATGCACCAAATCCCGATGTACCACGTCCGGTAGGCAGCATCCAAGGACCCCAACCCTGATTCGAGCCCCTGCAAGTAAGACGGGCCCAAAATGAAAAGCGTGATACCGTAGGTCGACGGCGTGTCGAGCCCGAGCGGCATTGCTGTCACCGCATCGTGCCCCGACTTTTTGGCGAGCCGGAATGCGAGAAAGAAAAAAGCAAGGTCGCCCACCAACACGCCAAGCGCGGTCCCCGGAACCATGTACGAAACAGCGAACTCCGAAGGAAATCCGAAGCCCACCAGCAACGCCACCATCAGCAAGAGCCCAACGACATTGTCGAGCATCAACCCAAAAAACGCATTCACATCACCAGGCTTCGCCCAATGATAGCGAGGAGAGATGTCAGTAGATTTCTGGCTCAATGCACCGCTTTTCAATCGGGAATGGGACGTTCTACATGGGGGCGGCCCCTATCCTAGCAATTCATCCCTAAAAAAATGCCTGCGTTAAAAATTTTAAAATGCAGGCACTTTTGAATAGCTTGCCGCACATTTTGCAGTAATTCCCCAACCCCATCGCAGTGGCGCTGCGACAGCAGACGACACTGGCCCCGCGCCGCTCTGCTATAAAAGCCGCCTTAGCCCCCCAATCGAGCGAACGCCAGCTGTTTCAGGACACCGAAATCGCCACAACGGAGGTTCGATACGCTATACCAATGCTGCAGTGAACATCTGAACAGACACGATTCGCCGGAAGGTCCGTTTTTTAAGATCCGGTGAAAATCGTTTTGACTGCATCCAATATTCTGAGATACTGAATGGAAGGGAAACGAGACCCTGACTATGGATGTCGGCCTTTCCGCCCTCAAAAAGCAACAAGGGCGTGCAGCTTTCCAGTACAATAGACGCGTCTATGATTATCGAGACGTTTTACTTAGTTTTTATCGCGGTTCTTTTTTGCCTCCTTATTTCATCACTGGAAGGCTTATCCAATGAGCACCAAGACCTTGAACCCGACAATCGCCAGCGAAAACACGCACAGCGATCTGTCGGATGAGGGACTGATCACTCAGTACCGAAACACGGGCGACCGAAGTCTGTTTGAAACGCTGATTCAGCGTTACGAACGAGAGATTTTCAGCTACTTGCGACGTTACGTCGGCAATTCCGAAATCGCAGAGGATGCCTTTCAGGGTACCTTTCTTCAGGTCCACTTGAAATGCCAGCAATTTGATTCGTCGCGGCGTTTTCGTCCTTGGTTGTACGCGATTGCCACCAACCAAGCGATTGATGCGCAGCGTCGCAACAAACGCCACCGAATGGTCAGCCTGGATCGCAACAATGCGAACGAAAAGGATGACCGAGCGGGAAGCTGGTCCGAAAAACTGGTTGGTGACACCTTGGATCCTCATGTCGCCGCCGCCCAAGAAGAAAACAGTCGCTGGGTAAACCACTCGGTGCAAAGCTTGGGCGAATCGATGCAGCAGGTCATCAACCTGGTTTACTATCAGGGGCTTAAGTACCGCGAAGCTGCAGAGATCTTGGGAATTCCCGTCGGCACGGTGAAAAGCCGTCTGCATGCAGCGGTCCAGCGTTTAGGCATCTTGTGGGAAGAATCTCACGAAGAACGCAGCGAGTAGACTCTCGATCTCGGCGATGTCTCGGTCGGCCAATTCGCCGAACCACTTCGCCGACTCGCGCGTAGAACACGAATTACCATCGAGTCATTTGCGGCTCGATGGGGTCCGTGACGCTCATATCAGTGTTGGAAGTTGATGCACGAAGACTTGCTCGGATACTTGCTAGGCGCCCTTGAGCCGCACGAGATGGATCGTGTCGCTCAATGGCTCCGGGAAAGCCCCGAAGCGCGTCGCGAGCTCGAACAGATCGAGCGCGCTCTGCGTCCATTGGAAGAGCACTATCAACCGGCCGAAAGCCCACCGCCGGATCTGGTTTCACGAACGCTCGCCAATTTGCCGCCGCTGCCAAAACCGGGGGAAAGTTTCACCACACCGGTCCACTCGCCGGATGACGATCTTGTTTCGCTGCCCGCGATGAACAACGGAGTCGATCCGTCTCGCGAATCGCAATTCACGTGGCTTGATTGGCTGGGCGGTGCACTGGCCACCGCGATTTTGCTGGCGCTGCTGCTGCCCTCGATCGCCGAGGGACGCTTCGAAGCTCGCAAAGCGGCCTGCCAAGATCAACTTCGGCAATTCGGCACCGCGCTGACACAGTACGTATCACGCGATCATCAAAACCGCTTGCCGGCGGTCGCCAAAGAAGGCCCCGAAGCCTTTGCCGGGGTGTACGCGATTCGTTTGAACGATGCTGGGTTGCTATCGGACATTTCGGGACGATGGTGTGCGTCGCTTGGCCGCCCCGAAGCCGTCGCGGCGGCCCCGACGCGGTTGGACGAATTGGCTTCGGTCGATGATTTGCATCGAGCGTCGGTCGATGAACTGCGTGAAATCCAGCAATTTGCGGGCGGGCATTATTCGTACACGCTGGGCATCGTCGACGGACAACAATTCAAATCGCCCAAGTTTGAATCACGTTCTTCGTTTGCTGTCATGTCCGACGCCCCGACGGGGCGGTTCAGCGGCATCGACATTCAACCGCAGAACGTGGGGCATAGTGGTTTGGGGATCAACGTCCTTTACGAAGATGGGCGAGTGCAATTTCTATCGCTTTCGTCGCTCAACCAAATCCCCGATCACCCCTGGTTGAATCATCGTGACGAAATCGAAGCGGGCGTTAACATTGATGACGCGTCGTTGGCGCCAAGCTATCGTCCACCCTTTGCCGATGTTCGCCAACGTTAATCCGATTCGACCACCGCCAATCGGGTGGCGGTCGTCGAACGCCGCTGCAACGATGGCAACACCGGTGTATCAAGCGAGGCTCCGTTGGGCCGCACACTGAGAATCCGCACTCGAACGCGGGACATCAGTCGACGTCCAGGTTGAATCCCAATGAGCAGCCCGAGCGCCAGGAAACGCCCCAGCGACGAGATCCCAAATAAGATCCAATACGCCTGCTCACTGGCTCCGAAATAGGCCAAGATCGCTCCGCCGATTGCGGCCCCGATGCACCACGAGGTGCAGTTGGCGAAATTGTACAGCGTCAACATCTTGGTCCGCCGGCTGGCAGGCACGGCATCAAAGATCAGCAGGAAAAACCCCAGTTCGTACGCAGCCCAAATCGTTCCGCTGATGATCTGGATCATTGCAATCCACCAAAAATTGCTGGAGAAAATCCACAGCGACGCGATTGGGACGATCCCGATTCCGCCGATCCACAACAAGCGTTTGGCTCCGTAACGACGCCCAAAATTTCCCCAGTACGATAGGGCGATAATCTTTGACACGAACGCCAACGCCAACAACGAGACAAAATCACGATAGGACAGCGATAACTTCTCGAGCATGTAGGGCGAGAAATAGGGACCGCTTAGCTGGACCATCCCTTGGACAAACACCAAATAGCCGAGCAGACGGATCGCTGAAATTCCAATCGATGACTCAGCATCGCTGGAGGGCAGCACCTTAGCAGTCGCCAAACTCGCCGACCGGCTGCGGCCCGCGTTGGCCTGAGGTTGATAGGCGACATGCGGAACGATCGGCTCGGAAACGTCGCCCGACACTGCGTTTGCCGCTGCGTCCTTGGTTTTCGTTTCACGTGCGGTTGCCGCAGGGGCGGTCCGGTGAATCGATAGCATTACAACCGACAGCAAACGAAACGAACTGGCTCCGAAAAAGGCAATTGCGAACCCGGTCGTCACCCAATCGCCTTGCTCGGCCCATTGCAGCAACAATCCGCCGCTAACCAACCCCAACAGCGTGGTGACCTGCGCCCACTTGGTTCGCCGGGCGAAATAGATCGTTCGCACACGAGCCGGCACGATGCGTTCAATCCAGGTGTTCCATGCCGGTCCGGTCGCCAACCCGGCGGCCCAATAAATCGATGCGAACACCAACAACGACGTCAACGAAATCGATCCCAGCATCGCTGCGACTGCAATCGCGATCAGAGCAGCGGCTTGCAAGCATCCGCAAAAAACAACCCAACGTTGTTCAAATCCGAACCATCGCACCGCCGCAGGGGAGATCAATTGCGCAACCCCGCCAAAGAACAAAGGAACGCTGCCGACCAATCCCGCCGACACTTCGCCCAATCCAACCGCCAAGGCAAAGGCCGCAAAGTAAGATTCGCCAAGTCCGACCATCACCCCATAGCTCGCTCCGTCAACGAGGCTAACGCGGAGATTGGATCTCGTCGTGGACGAAGAATTGGAACCAAGAAACATGGAGGTCCAGGCTATAAAAAACGAAGGGTAGAGCAGGGGGAGGGGCGTTGGCGAAAGCGGATACCACGTCCTGCAGCGTCGGTTTGAACCGTTACGTTTTGACGAACCATGCGTTGATTAACAAGCTGGTCGTCCGCTGCGCAACTTGTAATGCGAAGTCGACTCTAAAATCGAGAGGGAAAATCTTTTCTAAAGTTCGCGATTCACCACTCGTCCAAATTTCACACTTGGATATGATTCGCCAGAGCTGGCAATTTTTTTTAAAAACGCCACGATTCCCATCTTCTTGATCCCAAACGCAACGCCCCCGAGAAAGACGTGACCGACGACGCCAGCGGAGAATCCCCTCAACGCCCTCATGACTCGGGTTCACGAGAGGTCTCGGACGAGATCGACCTAACCAAGTTCGAATGGAACCTTGTCGTTCGATCAACCACCCCGGACGATTTCGAACCACTGATGGAGATCCAGCGCAAATGTTTTCCGGGGATGCCAATGTGGACGGCCGAGCAATTGGCAAGCCAGTTGGAACGTTTTCCCGAAGGCCAAATCGTGATCGAGTGTGATGGCAAAATTATCGCCTCTTGCAGCGCGTTGCTGGTCAATTACGACGACAACTTGGAATGGCACAATTGGCAAAAGATGGCCGATGGCGGGTTCATTCGCAACCATGTGCCTGGCGGTGACACGCTGTACGGGATCGAAATCATGGTCGATCCCGAATATCGCGGGATGCGTTTGTCGCACCGTCTGTACCAGGCACGAAAAGACCTTTGTCGCCGTATGAACGTGGCACGGATCATCGTCGGCGGTCGGATTCCGGGTTACCACAAACATGCCGACCGTTTGACCGCACGTGAGTATGTCGAGAAGGTTGTCGAGAAAGCGATTTACGATCCGGTCTTGTCTCCGCAGATCGCCAACGGTTTCGCGCTGCAGGGACTGATTCCAAACTACTTGCCATCGGATCATCAAAGCGCCGGTTACGCCACCTTTTTGGAATGGAAAAACCTCGAGTTCAATCGAGCGCCAACTCGCCGTTATCGGCACAGCGTTGAACCGGTTCGCATCGGTGCCGTTCAATATCAAATGCGCGCGGTCAAGGATTTCGAAGAATTTGCCCACCAAGCTCGCTACTTCGTCGACGTCGCCGGCGATTACAAATGCGATTTCCTGCTGTTCCCGGAACTGTTCACGCTGCAATTGTTGTCCTGTTTGCCGCCGCAGCGACCGGGCAGTGCGGCGCGGGCGTTATCGGAGTTCACACCGCAGTATTTGGAACTGTTTACCGAGATGGCGATCTCGTTTAACACCAACATCATCGGCGGATCGCACTTTGTGGTCGAAGACGAAACGCTCTACAACATTTCGTACCTGTTCCGTCGCGACGGCAGCATCGAAAAACAATACAAATTGCATATCACGCCGAGCGAACGTCAATGGTGGGGAGTCACCGGCGGCGACAAGGTCGAAGTGTTTGATACCGATTGCGGTCCGATTTCGATCCAAGTCTGCTACGACTGCGAATTCCCCGAAGTCTCGCGGATCGCTGCGGAACGCGGCGCGAACATCGTGTTCGTGCCCTTCAACACCGACACGAAACTCGGTTACCTGCGAGTCCGGTTGTGTGCCCAAGCCCGCTGTATCGAAAATCATATGTATGTCGCGATCGCCGGCTGCACCGGCAATTTGCCATTCGTCGAGAACGCCGACATTCACTATGCCCAATCGGCGATCTTCACGCCGGCAGATGTCACATTTGCGCGTGATGCCATCGGAGCCGAGGCGAATGCCAATGTGGAAATGGTGATCATTCATGATGTCGATCTTGAATTGCTTCGCCGTCACCGCGAAAAGGGTAATGTCACCAATTGGCGAGACCGCCGCACCGACATGTACCACGTCAACTACAAAAACGGCAACGAGGCTCGCCAAATTTGATCCCTCCTCCCATACACCACTTACCGCTCAGCATTCTTGCGCAGCCGAGTGATTCCGATTGCGGGCCGACCTGTCTACACGCGGTCTACAATTACTGGAAAGACGAAATTCCGTTGGAGCAGGTGATCCGCGAGATCGGCCAATTCCGACGCGGTGGTACGCTAGCCGTTCAATTGGCTTGTCATGCGCTCGCACGCGGTTATGACGCCACGATCGTGACGTACAACCTGCAATTTTTTGACCCCACCTGGTTTCCGCCAGGCCGTGTCAACTTGGCCGAAAAGCTAAAAGCTCAATGTGAAGCCAAAATGGCCAAGGACGAACGATTTGAGATTGCAACGGAGTCCTACCTGCGATTCTTGGAACTCGGCGGCAAAGTACAAATGGAACCGCTCGAAGAAAACCTGATCGTACGAACGCTGATTGCCGGCGTGCCGTTATTGAGTGGGCTTAGTGCCACGTTTTTGTATCAAGAATCACGCGAGCGATACCAAGTCCGTGACGAGTCCGGCCGCACCGGGGTCGCCGATGATGTCGCTGGTGAACCGGTCGGGCACTTCGTCGTGCTGTATGGCTACGACGGACAAACCGGACAGGTCATGTTGGCTGACCCGTTGCAGAATAACCCGATCGCCGAAACGCATCTTTACACCGCTCCGTTGTCCCAGGTCGCTGCCGCAGTTTTGCTGGGCATCGCGACCTACGACGCAAACCTATTGATGATTCGCCCACGGAACCACCATCCGGCTGGAAAGGCTGCAGTCAATGTCTGACGTGATTGTCACTGAATCGCAGGCCGGATGGATCGAAGCGATTGATGGTGCCGAGGTTGTCGATCCGCGAGAATATTTGACCGACCCACGTTGGAACCGCCGGCGGGGAATCAAAGTCTATAACCTAGCGAATTCGTATCGCTACCAGAGCTTCGGATACTACGTTTCGCTGTTGGCCGAAGCTCGCGGTCATCGACCGATGCCCAATGTCATGGCAATCCAAGATTTGGCTGGCAAGGCCAATGTGCGGTTGCTATCGCCCGAATTGGATGAATTGATCCAGCATGCGCTTTCGCCGCTGACAAAAGACGAATTTGAACTCAGCGTCTATTTCGGCCGCAACCTGGCGAAACGCTACGACCGTTTGTCACGCGAGCTGTTCAATACGTTCCCATGCCCACTGCTGCGTTTCGAATTCACTCGGCGAAAAGAAAAATGGCGATTGCGACGAGCCGAAGTGATTGGGATCAAATCGGTCCCCCAAGCGCACTGGCCGTTTGTCGCGCAGCAGGCAGAACTGCATTTCGCAGGCCGCGGTGCGGCACGCAGCAAAAAGAATTCGCTGCGATACGACTTGGCCATCCTGCATGATCCCAAAGAAAAAGACCTTGCTCCGTCGGACCCCAAGGCGCTGCAAAAAATGATCAAAGCAGCTGCTTCGGTTGGGATCCGTGCGGAATTATTGACACGCGAAGATGCGGGACGCCTGCTCGAGTTCGACGCGTTGTTCATCCGCGAAACCACGTCGGTCAATCACCACACTTACCGACTCGCCCGCTGGGCCGAACGCGAAGGGTTGGTCGTCATGGATGACCCCCAATCGATCATCCGCTGCACCAACAAAGTCTATCTGGCGGAAATTTTGGAAAAAGCCAAGATCGATGTTCCCAAAACCATCGTGGTGCACCGCCGTAACGCCGACCAAATTGTGCCCACGATTGGATTGCCCTGTGTTTTAAAACGCCCCGACAGCGCGTTTTCCAAAGGGGTGACCAAGGCAGAAACCGAAGCGGATCTGGCCCAAAAACTCGAAGAGATGTTCGAGCATTCCGAATTGGTGATCGCTCAACAGTTCATGCGAACCGACTTCGATTGGCGGATCGGCGTGCTCGATGGACGAGCGTTTTTTGCCAGCAAGTATCACATGGCACGCGGCCATTGGCAGATCGCCAAATACGAAGACGAAGGCAAGCAAACGTTTGGTAAAGCCGAAACGCTGCCCGTCGAATTGGCACCGCGTCGCGCTGTCAACATTGCGGTCAAAGCCGCCAACATCATCGGCGATGGACTGTATGGCGTGGACGTCAAAGAGAGTGATGGAAAGTTCTACATCATCGAAGTCAACGACAATCCCAATCTCGATTCAGGGGTCGAAGACGCGATTCTTCGTGAAGATTTGTATCGCCGAATCATGGAATCGTTTTTGCGACGCATCGAACGTCGTAAAGCGGGAGACAACACACAATGAACGAAGCTGTCAAACGCGGACTCTTTGAAGCGTACGGCATCGAGCTTGAATATGTCATCGTTGACCGCGACGAACTTTCCGTCCGCAGTCAAGCGGATCGCGTCTTGCAAGCGCTCAACTGGGCCGATGGGGATGAGGTTCCCACGGATGATTTCCCATCGGATAGCAGCTCGGGACTTTGCACGTGGTCCAACGAGTTGGCGCTGCATGTGATCGAACTGAAGATCACCGATCCAATCACCAATCTGGTCCGGCTTCCAAGCCAATTCGAAAACGCGGTTCGGGCAATCGATCCGGTGCTTGAGAAAATGGGATTGCGTCTGCTTCCCACGTCGATGCATCCGTGGATGAAACCTGCCACCGAAGCGAAACTGTGGCCGCATGAATGTCATGAGATTTACGAACAGTATCACAAGATTTTCAACTGCCATTCCCACGGCTGGGCAAATGTGCAAAGTGTCCACTTGAATCTGCCCTTTGACGGGGATGAACAGTTTGCCAAATTGCATGCTGCCGTTCGCTTGGTGCTGCCGCTGCTGCCTGCGTTGGCCGCCAGCTCGCCGATCGTCGATTCGCAAATCAGTGGCTGGCATTCGACCCGAATGAAAATGTACATGTCGCATTGCGATCGTGTACCGGAATTGATGGGACCGGTGATTCCCGAACCGCTGTACGACGAAGCCAGCTATCGCCGCGAAATTTTCGGACCAATCGCTAAGGCGATCGCGCCGCTTGATCCCCAGCAGACCATGGAGTGCGATTTTTTAAATGCACGCGGTGCGATCGCTCGCTTCGATCGCGGGTCGATTGAAATCCGCGTGATGGATGTGCAAGAGTACCCGGCGGCCGATGTGTCGATCTGTGCAGCGGTGGTGGCGGTGCTTCGCGCATTGACGCAGCAAAAGTGGTCGGATCTGGAATCGCAAAAACAGATACCAAGCGAGCGTCTGAGAATGCTGCTCACCGCGTGCTCCAAAACAGCCGAACATACTGTCATCCGTGACCAAGAATTTTTGCGTCACTTTGGCATTACCGCCGGCTCGATTCGCTGCGGCGACCTTTGGCAACACTTGGTCCAGACGCTGCGGAGTGAGGATTCTGCGCTGGACAGTTTGATGGCACCGCTGAAAATCATCCTCGATCACGGCACATTGTCGACACGCATTTTGAAACGGCTCGGCGAATCCTTTTCGCACGATGAACTGCAGGACGCCTACGATCAAGTCGCAGATTGCATGCAGCAGTGGCAACCGCTGATCCCATGACAACGACACGCTTTGTGGTGACGTCGGAACATGGCGGGAACGAAGTGCCTGACCGCTATGCGAGCCTGTTTTCATCGCCAGGTGCCAAACGAGATCTCCATAGCCACCGTGGGCACGACCCCGGTTCGCTGCATGCGGCGACGCAGTTGAGCTTGATGCTCGAGTCGCCGTTGATCTTTTCAACCACGACACGGTTGCTTGTCGATCTGAATCGTTCGCTCGATCATCCGCATTTGTTTTCGAAATACACGCGGTCGCAGCCCGAAGCGGAAAAGAGGGCCATTCTAGATGAGTACTTTCACCCGTATCGCAAACGCGTTGAAGACAAAATCCACACGTTGTTGCAAACCTGCGATCGCGTGGTTCATTTATCGATGCACACCTTCACGCCCCGCTTTCGCGGTTCACGCCGGGCCATTGATCTGGGGATCTTGTACGATCCCGAGCGAAGCGAAGAGAATCGATTTTGCCACGAAACGGTAAACCACATGACGTTGCTGGCCCCGCGTCGACGTATTCGTCACAATGAACCCTATCTAGGAATCGATGACGGGCTGACCACCTATCTGAGAACACAGCATCCCGCCCATCGATACGTGGGGATCGAGATTGAAATCAATAATCGTTATGCTCGCTGGCAAGAAAAGCAAAAACAAACTTTGATCACGCAGCTTGCCAGGACATTACAGAATGACTCGTGCGATTTACAAAATTCTTTCTGTCGACCAGTGGACACTCGCGCAAAGTGAAGGTGAGATCCGCGGTGCTCCGATTGATATCGAAGATGGCTTCATTCACCTTTCGGCGCGTGAGCAAGTCGAAGAGACCGCCGCCAAGCACTTTGCCGGACAAGACGACCTTGTTTTGATCGAAGTCGACGAAGCCAAACTTGGCGAGACGCTGCGTTGGGAAGTGTCGCGCGGCGGCGCGTTGTTTCCTCATGTCTATGCAGCGATCCCTTGCTCGGCGATCATTCACGTGTGGCCGCTGCGGTTAAGCGAGAACGGGCAACACCGGTTTCCCTGGACCGCCACTTAATTACCGGCTGCCAACTAAATACCGGCCGCCGCTTAAACAGCGGCAGCTACGGAAACAGCGACTATTTCTTGAACATTGGCAAGATCATGGGGTGACCGTTGTCGACCGCGACATCGCCCGATTGATCGTTTTGACGCGTCGCGTCCGCTACGATTGCCTCGTTGCATGCGACCACCCAATCGCTGATTTGTTGAATGCGTTTACGTTCTTGCTTGGCACCCGATTGCCGAATGCCACCGATCCACAGAATCGTATCGCGAGAGGAAGCTTCACGGATTGCCCACTGAATCGCGCGGCGATCACTTGCAACGAGACGCAGTAGTGCACAATCATTGACGCCATCGAGCACAGCGTGTGACCCAGCCAAAAAATGATCCTTGGATTCCGCAGCACACGTGACAATTGGCTTGTCAGCAAAGCGTTCCAAATGCCGGCCTGCCAAAGCGAGTTCGGCCGGATCGCTGTTTGGATCGATCGCCATCACGCAATACAATCGTCCGCCCGGCTGTTTCATCGAGCGAGCCGCTCGCAGTGCCGAACCAACTTGCTCAGCAGAATTCGCCGAGTCGATGATCACATCGGCACATTCAAACGAACTGAGAACTTGCATCCGCCCTGGAATCTCGCGAAGTTTTCCGAGGTGCTCGACAACTTCATGCAGCGGTTGATTCAGCAGGATGCCAATCGCGGCGGCCGCCGCATGGTTTGACGCCATCGCCGCACCACAGAGCGGAGTTTCCATCACGGCGGTAACCGATTCATTGCTCACCAGCAATGTCGACATGCCACATTCTTGTTCGATCAATTTTGCAGTGACATCGGCTGCGTGACGAACGCCATAGGTAAACGCGTTGGCACCGTGATCGCGAACAGCACGCAACACGCCGGGCGAATCGGCCGAAACCACCACCACGCCGCTGTTGCTCATGCGATCCAGTACGCACTGCAGCCCCGAAGGTCCAAAATCATCGTCGTCTCGAGGCGTGCCGGTAATCACCAACAAATCAAATTCAATCGAATCGTATCGTCCGTGCTTGGCATCTCGTTCGGACAATTCCATCACGGCCGTCTTGGCTCCGGCATCACAACAATCGCCGAGCCACTGGACCAACGCTCCGCCGGCCGGAACCGATTCCGATGCAGTCGATTGCACGACGCCGTCACAGTCGCCCAAGTCGGTTTGGTAGGACGTGCGAAGCCCCAAGTTGCGAAGCAACTGAGAAACCATCAACGACGTGGTTGTCTTTCCCGCTGATCCGTAAACTCCGATCGTCAGCAAACGACGGTCGGGGCGGTTCAAGCGTTTAGCGTTCAGCCCGGCGATCGCCAAATCGACATCCCCCACCACACATTGTGGAAGCGGGCACGGCAGGATCTGTTCGGTCAAAATCCCCGCAGCCCCTCGCGCCAAGGCGGTCGCGATGAATGCCGTTGGTTCTTCGTCCCCGATCGGATAAACCACCAATTCGCCTGGCTCGGCGGTATAGACGTCATCGGCAATCTCGCTGAAGACGACATCCGTTGCCGCAAAGAATTTCGCGTTGGGAATCAGCGCCGCCAACGACCAACGTGCATCGGTGGTCGGTTCGGAGTGGGGTCCAGCATGGGACTCGGCTTGAGCTCCCGCCGCTGTAGCGGATTGAGAAGACTTCGCAGTGGTTACGAACGAAGATTTGACCGCATGACGCATGATGGCCTCCCTGCACATTGCGATGATGATGGTTTCATGGCAAATCCTTTGCCACTCGGAAAAGCGGTCCTCCGCTTCACCGTTGTGCCCGAATTGTTCCCATCACATCGGATCGGTCAATAGGAAAAATATCGTCGTAAATGCTAGCAAATAAAGCAGTTAGGGCTCTTTCACGCGAATGAGCGGAATCGCGATCGAAAAAAGTGCCAAGAATTTTTGCGGACTAGATCAATCCGGCGTCGCGAAGCATCATCTGCAAATCTTCCCAGGCCGCTTTCTTGGCAGCGGGATTTCGCAGCAGGTAGGCAGGATGATAGGTCACAATGACTTTGCTATCAAAATAGGGATGAAACTGACCACGAAGCCGACCGACCGACAATTTGCTGTCCAACAGCGATTGTCCACTGACCGCGCCGAGACAGACGATGTACTCGGGTCGAATCAGCTCAATTTGCCTCTCGAAGTAGGGACGGCAATTCGCGATCTCTTCGGGTTCTGGGTTGCGGTTTCCTGGCGGACGGCATTTGACGGTGTTGAGGATGTAGACCTCTTCGCGAGCAAACTTGCACGCCTGGATCATTTTGGTGAGCAGTTGTCCCGCCTTGCCCACGAACGGACGGCCGCTGCGATCCTCGTCCGCACCGGGGCCTTCGCCAAAAAAGACGACTCGCGCGGCTGCGTTTCCTTCGCCAAACACCGTCTTGGTTCGGCAGCGAACCAGCTGGGGACATCGTTGGCAGCCAGCAACCTCGGTTGCCAACGTCGCCAATTCGCTCTCCCGCTCCACCACTGGCAAACTGGGACCTGGGTAAGGCTTGGCGTGATCGCTTAACAGCGTCGGATTGAGTGCAGGACGACGTGGCGGTTGTTTTGCAGGCCCAACACTCCCCCCCGACGGAGCACCACTCGACGCGGCCACCGGTGCTGGGGCAGTCTTAGCGACAGGGGCTGCGGCACGCGAGGCGGCCGAACCGGCAGCGGCGACCGTTTGAAATCGCGACTTGAGCGACTCAACCGCATCGGCGTTCGGCCGTGGCATCCACTGGACGCCGGCTCGCGCCAAATGATCGGCAAGCGCAGCGGCCTGCATGATCAGTTGATCACGATCGAGCGGGGGTGAAATCTTGTCAGACATAGCGGAGATTCTAACGAATCTAGCTTTGAGCGTCTTCTGGGGCTTTGTGATTTGGGTCGCCGAGAATAGGATTCAGTGCTTAAGCGCATTGTCACATTGTTGTTCCCGTGCCCACGTTAGTTGTTCCCGCACCCCTGTAATCACGAATGCCCGTCCCTCGAGTCGCTATTGTCGGTCGTCCCAATGTAGGCAAAAGCAGCCTATTTAACTGGCTTGCGCGTCGTCGTCTCGCCATCGTCGACGATTACGAAGGCGTCACGCGGGACCGCATGACGACGCTGATCGAAGCGAACGATCGTTTTTTCGAATTGGTGGACACGGGAGGATTAGGCGTTGTCGACGCCGATAATCTGACCGACGACGTTCGCAATCAGATTGAAATTGCGATCAACACCGCCGACGTGATCATGTTGGTGGTCGACGTTCAAACCGGGGTGATGCCGCTGGACGAAGAGGTATCCGAGCGACTCCGCGCGGTCCAGCGTCCGGTGATCTTGGTGGCCAACAAAGCGGATCAATCGCACCAGGACGTTTTGGCCGAAGATTTTCAGCGACTCGGACGTGGGCACCTGATTCGGGTCAGCACGACTCAGAATCGCAACCGCCAAGATTTGCTGGACTTGATTGTCGATCGGTTACCCGAACCGAATGACGAATTGGTCCAAGAACCCCAGATGAAGGTCACGATCGTCGGACGACGAAATGTCGGCAAAAGCACCTTCGTCAACACCTTGGCCGAAGACGATCGCATGATCGTCAGCGAGGTCGCTGGGACCACGCGTGACAGTGTCGATGTGATTTTCGAGATGGACGGCCAGTCCTTTATGGCGATCGATACTCCGGGGCTTCGCAAACGCAAAAGCCAGCGAACCGACCTCGAGTATTACGGGATGCACCGCGCTCAGCGAAGCGTCCGCCGGGCCGACGTCGTTTTAATGTTTTTCGATGCAGGCGAAACGGTCAGCAAAGTCGACAAGCAATTGATGGGTTATGTGATGGAAAATCACAAACCGTGCATCTTTGTGATCAACAAGTGGGACAAGTATCACGGCCAAGTGCCGACCGATCGCTGGGTTCGCTACATCCATGCCCAATTCCCCACGCTGACCTATGCCCCGATTGCATTCATCACCGGACAGACGGGGAAGAATGTCAAAACGTTGCTCAACCACGCGACGATGTTGTTCAAACAGGCGCGGGAACGAGTGACCACGGGACAGTTAAACCGGTTGATTCGTGCGGCCATCGACGCTCATCCACCTGCGATGTACCAAAACCGTCGTCCCAAGATTTACTTTGCCACGCAAGTCGCCACTGAACCGCCGACCGTGGTGTTGATGTGTAGTGAACCCAAGGCATTCAGCGCCGATTACAAGCGTTACTTGCTCGGCGTTTTGCGCGACCATCTGCCGTTTGGCGAAGTGCCGATCAAGATGTATCTGCACCGCCGTCATCGCGAGGGCGACGACGAAGGCGAAGAGGAACCAACGCCGAAACGAGGAAAACGGGGCTAGCCCCATTGGCGATGGGTCAATCCATCAGCGGTTCGAGTCCAAGCGTGTCCATCAGATTGTCCACCGCAAACGGCTTCGCTGCGGCAAACGATTCGCCTGCGGTGACGCTGGCGGCAGCCCCAGTCACGGTGGCCGCCGCGCGGACGCGAGTGACGATGTTCGGTTTGTGTTCGAATTGGGTCTTGTAACACAGGATCGATTCGATCTTCGTTTCGATCGTGTCGCTGATGTCGACAATTTGGTGATACGGATTTCCTGCCAACGTATCCGGTTCCACCGCCAATCGGTAATAAAGTTGCCGCTGGATCGAGTGGACCGGCAAACCGGGAAAGTATTCGTCCCATTTCGTCAGCCGGCTGTAAAACACGGCGGCGTCGGTAATCTGCATCGCTTGCCAATGATCCGGAGACGCCATTGGGGTTTTCTCGCCGAAGCCGATCACGAGCTGCGGCCGATAACGACGAAATTCTCTTGCCAGCGCAACTCGGTGCTCGAAACAGTCGAACAGTCGTCGATTTGGCAGATCCAACTGAATTCGCTTTTTGATACCCAACACCTTCGCGGCGGCCTGGGATTCGAGCAGACGGACTTCCGGACTAGGCGAATTGGGAGTCGGCTCGCCATCGGTCAGATCGATGATGCCAACGCGATAACCCTTGTTCGCGAGTTTGGCCAATGTTCCTCCACAGGCGATTTCGACATCGTCCGGATGGGCGCCGACCGCGATCAGGTCAAGCCGCTCAGGCAAATCGATTGTTTGATCCTGCAACGCTAGATCTCCCTTGCAAGGTGCATGAATTGCGATTGGACTGCTCGACCGCTGCGAGCCGTCCCGACGCAGTGTGCGGATTAGTCGCCGCAGTGACAACCTGGGTTTTGCCTATCGGCAAACCGTTTCAATGCCCCCACAGTAAAAACTGCGGCCGGCCCGTCCGCCCATGCCATCGAGTTTGGGTAGCGGTGCGGGGCCCGCCCGGTTGCGGCAAACAAGGCTACGCCGAGTAAAACGACGACTAAAACGCCTTGAAATCCCTGGTTCCGAAACGCTGCAGGGGCATCTCTACGGATATCAGCACAAATCCTGCTGCTACAACCGGATCGATCGACACAAACTGCCTAGCGAGATAGGCGGATTGCTAAATTCAATCGAGAACCGATCAAGAAAGACGTCTCGGATCTCAGAGTCGAACTAGTCTTTGTTGTGTCAGCGGGACGCAGCACGACACGCGAACAACGCCACCAAAATATTAAGCGTCCCCCCGTGCGAGGCGGGGTCGGTCTTTCGGGATCGGCCTCGCCTTTTTTCGTGGATACACCGTTTCAAACGCATCACCGCAAAACCAGCTGGAAACATTTTTTAAAGTTTTTCCAGCGTGACCGGACGCCTAACTTTGGCACGGTGCTAGCTTTGATGAAGGTAGGGTGACGCCGATTGGGTCAAACGAACCGGTATGCTGAATCAGATTGCAACACCTGTAGCAAAATGCAACACATACAACCGTAAGATTCGACACCCCAACGCGGCGAAACCCCGGTTTTTTCGTAGCAAAACGGAAACCTGGGAAATAGACTCTCTAGTGGGAGAGTGCTTTTCTGCCCTACTTTCCGCTATTCAGAACCAGAACACAGCAAAACGCGTTTTCTGTCACTCGCGAAAGAGATAATCAGATGGAATTGCGACAAGTCGCACTATTCGTTCAACAATCCAGCCCCCGAAAGCTGGCGACCGGTCTGCTGCTAACCGCAGCCATGTGGATTCCGACGGTATCCGCCGACGAACCCTCTAGCGATGGAGGACAAGTTCGCGTGGCGAGCTACAAGATGCCATCGGGCGACGCCTATTTCGCGGCTTCGCTGCAACCGTCCGCGAGCGATTCGCTGCTGGATGCGGTTCGCAAAGCGGATGCCGACGTTGTGGTCGTGGTCGATACCTCGGCGAGCCAGGTTGGCGAATACCGCCGCGATTCGATCGCCGCAATTCGCAGCGTGATCGAACAATTCAGCGCCAGTGACCGCGTTCGATTGTTCGCCGCAGACATTAAAACAGCGGACTTAAGCGGTGACTTCGAATCGCCAAGTTCTTCGCTGACTCAAAACGCCATTGCCAAGTTGGGACAGCGATTGCCTCTGGGCAACACCAACTTGATCACCGTAATCGACTCGCTCCGTGCGACTTTGGTCGGCGAACCCGCCAACCGGACTCGCAGTATCGTCTATATCGGTGATGGATCTTCGCTCGAAGCCAACGCCGACAAGAAGCGATTCGAGGCATTGGTGGATGCATTGCGATCCGATCGCATCTCGGTTCACAGTGTCGTGATCGGTCCTACTGCAAACATCGAAGTGATGGGCATTTTGGCGAATCAAACCGGGGGAGTCCTTGGGGTGGTTGGTGACGCCGAAGAGGCCAGCTCGGTTGCGATTGCACGCCAAGTCGGCGAGTCGGCATCGATGTCACCGATTTGGATTCGCGACGCCAAATTGACCGAGGGCATGAAAACGGTTCAACAAGACCGCTTGCCGCCACTTCGGCTCGACCGCGATTCGATCTTGTTGGGACACATGAAAATGGCCTCGGGGAAGGTTGCCTTCCAATTGATGGGCGAAACGACTGCAGCAAACGTTGCGATCCAAATTGACGGCGAGATCGAAGCGAGTCATCCCGACTTTGCCTTCTTGCCCGGTTTGGTTGACGATTCGGCTGACAACCAAGGCTTGATGTTGGCGACTGCTGGTTCCCCGATGCTGCGTCAAGTTGCGCACGCCTTGGCCGCTCAAGCCGAAGACCTTGTTCGTGCCGGAAACATTGCCGTCAAACAGGGCAACATGCGAGGCGCCAAAGCAATTGCCGAAAAAGCACTCAAAGCCGACCCCAACAATCCCGAAGCCAAAGCGATCGAGACGGTTACCGAAGAAGCAAACACGCTGATCATTCAGAATCCCGCCGATTCGCCGTTTGATGATATCTTCGGTGGCGGTGATGCTCCGATGGATGACGGCGGCGACGTCTTTGGTGGTGATCCGGCTCCCGCAGCCGCCGATGATGTGTTCGGCACCGATGCCGCCGATACGGCAATCGAAAACGATCCAATGGATATTCAAGACGCGCCTGCCGCAGCGGCACCAGCCGAGGTACCGCCTGCTGTAGCACCACGTCAACCCGCACCTCGCGCTGCTCAACCGCGAAACGCGGCGCCGATGCAAGACAACAATTTCTTTGGGCCTGCCGCAGGCGATGACGAACTGCTCGAAACGGGCGGTGCACTGCTGGACCAAGTCGAAGCCGAACAATCGCTTGCCGAAGGGCGTCTGCGTGCTTTGGTCAACTCGCAGCTTCGTGCGGCTCGTCGCCAATTGGTGGTGGATCCGCAAGGTGTTTCCGGATCGCTGAAATCACTGCTTGGCCAGATCGAAGTGACAGCGAACGTCAGCCCTGATGTCCGCAAAGAATTAATGGGCCAAGTTCGCTCGGCAATCCAGCTGGCCAGCAGCAAAGAAGCTCGCTTCATGGATGCTCAAGCCAACCTCGAACAACTGGCCAAAGGCGCCAACGCAACGACCCGTTTGCTTGAGGAAACGTTCCGGAACGAACAATCGCTCAAGACATTGTCCGAGCAAATGAATGCGTTGATCGGCGAAGGCCGTTACGAGGAAGCGGACGGCGAAGTTTCGATTCCGTTTGCTCGTCTAGCCGGAGATACGATCACTCGTGACTCGACCGCCGGACGTCAATTCATTGACTATCCACTGTGGCTGCAAACCTATGCACGCGACCGTCGTTACACCGAGATGCGTGAGCGAAACTTTGTTGATGCCTTCTCGCTAGTGCTCAAAGCGGCGATTCCGTTCGTCGATGAGCCACCGGTTGTTTGGCCCGAAGCCGATGCATGGCAAAAACTCAGTCGACGCCGTATCGAACGCTATGGTGCGATTGAATTGGTCGGCGACAACGATACCGAACGTCGTATCCAAGCCACGCTCAGTGACGAAACAAGCCAGATTTTCGTGGAAACACCGCTGGAAGAAGCGATCCAAAAAATCGCGACCGATCATGACATTCCAATCGTCGTGGATCGACGTGCCTTGGAAGAAATTGGTCTAACTACTGACAGCCCGATCACGATTGAATTGAAAAACGTTTCGCTTCGTTCGTTCATGCGGCTGATGCTTCGCGAACTCGACTTGACCTACATGATCAAGGACGAGGTGATGCAGATCACCACGCAAGAAGCGGCCGAAGAAAACTTGGTGACCAAGGTTTACCCCGTCGGTGACCTTGTCGTTCCTGTGATGCAACTCGGTGGCGGCGGCATGGGCGGCGGCATGGGTGGTGGCATGGGCGGCGGCATGGGCGGCGGCATGGGTGGCGGCATGGGCGGCGGCATGGGCGGCGGCATGGGTGGTATGGGCGGCGGCATGGGAGGCGGCGGTATGTTCGCGGTTCCCGATGACGTTTCGCTGCAGAACAAAACCACCGCATCCGCTTCGGCAAATCCCACGGAAAACGCGGCTTCGGCGACGAAACCGGCTCCCAAAGCCCTGACCCGTTTCGACATCAAGCCGATCCGAATCCAGGTCGCCAAAGGTCAATCCAAAGCAGAAGCGTGGGACCAATTTTTCTCGACGGTCGAAATCGATTCGGCCGAAGACCTCGCGCGTTTGGATCAACGCGTTCGCGAAACCGTGGGCGAGTGGTCGACCAAAGCGTTGAAGTTTCAAGAAAGCGGCAAGACCGAACAAACGGTGGCCTGTTTCACCGAGATGCGTGAGGTCATTGCTGCGGCCATGCGGGCGGGACATGTCCAAACTTGGATGTATCAAGCCTATGCAATTGCCCTGAAAGCCACCAACGCTCCGAAAGAGGAGATCGAACGCACGCTGCTTTCGGCAGTCGATTTCGCTGAGACCCCTGAAGAGGTCTTGCACGTTGCCGCGCGACTCGAAGAGGTCGGCTCTGGTGCGGCGGCACTGGAATTGTGCAAAAAGATTTCCGCACTCGATCCCTATCGACGCGAACCTTATTTGATGGGCCTTCGCATTGCCCAACAACTCGATGACATCGACGCACTGTCGTGGGCCTGCAGCGGTGTGCTAAGCCAAGCATGGCCCGAGAAATTCCAACCGATCGTCGAACAAGCTCGCCTGGTCGCCCGAGCGACTCATAGCGAATTGATTGCCGAAGGCCGTACCGACGAGGCAGAAAAGTTCAGCGAAGCGTTGCGATTGGCCGCTTCGCATGACGCCATCGTTCGTGTTTCGTGGACGGGCGATGCCGATCTAGACCTCGCGGTCGAAGAACCCTCGGGAACGATTTGCGCCATCGACAGCCCCTCTTCGGCAGGCGGTGGGACGTTGCTGGGTGATTCGTTCCCCGGACGTGGCGACGATGAACTTGGAACCGTTTCGGAAACCTACCTCTGTCCCAAAGGCTTTACTGGGAAATACCGTCTGCTGATTCGCAAGGTTTGGGGTGACGTTTCCACCGGCAATGCAACCGTTGAAATCATCACCGACGTCGGACGTCCGAGCCAACGCTACATTCGCGAAGACATTCCGATTGGGACTCAAGACGCCATGGTTGTTTTCGAAGTCAAAGAGGGACAACGCAAAGAGGATGTCGCTGCAGCTCAGCTCGCACACCTGCGTGACGTGCAACGCGATATGAATCACGACGCACTCGCTCAGTTTGCGGGTGATGGTTCCGACGCCGCACAAGTCTTGCAGAACTTGTTCAATGACATCCAATCCTTGACTGGCGGCAGCGTTGGAGGCGGAGTCGTAGGTGGTGGCAACTTAGGGGGCCTAGGTCGCTTCAACCGCGGTGCTGTGGGTTTCCAACCCGAAATCACCCAGCTCCCCGAAGGTGCCTCGGTTTCCACCCTGGCGATCATCTCGGCAGACCGCCGTTACGTGCGGATCAGCCCGGTCCCGACGTTCTCGCAAATCGGTGACGTGCGAACGTTCAACTTTGTCGAAGGCGAAGGCGGGACGGACGCGGGTGGTGGCGTCGGTGGCGGCATCGGTGGCGGCGGTTTCCAATAGGAAACAAGCTAAGGTTGACAGCGAATGCCCAACGTTTCTAACGTTGGGCAAAATAACCTCGAATGTCTCTAACTTAGCGGTCTTGCCACGTCAGGACGATGGATCGGAATGCCGCAATTGCTCGCAACGGAATGCGTGACCGATGATCTTTGCACTCATCAGGGTGCAAAATCGGTCGTCGCGCGCTTTGACTGCGATGGCCGTGACATCTGTACTTCGACATCGGATACGTTGTTGTTCGATGTCTCGAATCATCGATCGGCTGCCAACGGAGGTTGGCTTCTTTGCTTGCTGGTTCTGCTTGGATTCGCGACCGGGTGCACGTCCACTCGATACGTTTCGAGCCGTTCGATCCGCGAAAATCCGCTCGCCTCCAATCTAAACTTGGTGGCCTTCCGCGGCCCCGAGATCAGCGAGCGAACATGGCACACGCTGGATCGGTTTGGATTAAAAGACCAATACGCAGCCGATCACAACAAATGCTTTTCCAAGATCCGCCAAACGATCAACGAGTCGCCTGACTCCGAATTGGTCTACGCATTAAGCGAGCTTTCGTACGTCGAAGGCAAAAAGGCGGAACGCAGCGGTGATCTGATGCATGCGCTGAATCACTATGGAATTGCCCTAACCAATTCCTACGATTACCTGTTTAGCGACGATCTAGAGATCACTCGCAACGCATTTGACCCGCAATTTCGCGCGGCATGCGACCTGTACAACGAATCGCTCGAAGACACGCTGCGAATCCTGTGCAGCGAACACCGCATCGAACCTGGCAGCACTTACACGATCTCGACGCCAGACCGCGAATTTATCGTCCGCACCGAAATGCGGGGCAAATGGAAACCCGAAGAGTTTGACCGATACGAATTTGTCAGCGACTTTGATATCGAAACGCTCAACAATCGCCACACCACCTATGGTCTAGGCGTCCCGCTGATTGCGGTTCGAAAACCGGCGGACAACGACGATCCGCGAGAACGCTACTACCCATCGGGGTTGAGCTATGCCGTTTCGGCAATGATGCGTTGCCCGACCAGCAATTCGGGCGATGGCGAATCCGCAACACGAGCGGGCGAATCCGCAACTTGCGTGCTGGAATTCTTTGATCCACTCGAAGCCAACCAAATTGAAATCGCTAACCAGTGGGTCCCGCTGGAAACCGATCTCACCACCCCGTTGGCCTACTTTCTTGACAGTCCCGAATTTCGCAAACGCAATCATGCGACCGAAGGATTGTTGGATCCCGACGGGTCTCAAGAACGGCGAGGCATTTACATGCTCGAACCATACGACCCCAATCGCATTCCGGTGTTGATGGTACACGGGCTGTGGTCGAGTCCGTTGACGTGGATGGACATGTTCAATGACCTTCGCAGCTTCCCTGAGATCCGCGAACGATACCAATTCTGGTTCTACCTCTATCCATCAGGCCAACCATTTTGGATCAGCGCACAGCAGCTTCGCACTGACTTAGCATCCATGCGGAACTCATTTGACCCCGGCCATCGCGACCAAGCGGTCGACAACATGGTATTGGTCGGCCACAGTATGGGCGGACTCGTCAGTCGTTTGCAAACGATGGACAGTGGCGACGATTTTTGGAAGATCGTTAGCGACCAGCCCGCGGATAAGCTGAAAGGCGCCCAAGAGGACCGCGTCAAACTGGTAAGCACACTGTATTTCAAACCCAATCAATCGGTCAGTCGCGTGATCACGATTGGGACCCCGCACCGCGGAAGTGATTTTTCGAACGATTACACGCAGTGGTTGGCCCGGAAATTTATCAAGCTGCCTCAGATGTTTGTCTCGACCGGCCAGCGTTTGACACGTGAAAATCCAGACTTCTTTCGTGATACAAAGTTGTTGACTGCGGTCAACGCCGTCGATTCGCTGTCGTCGAGATCACCGATCTTCCCGGTCATGTTGCGAGCGAAGAAGTCGCCGAACGTCAAATTCCACAACATCATCGGTGTCTTGGAAAAACCGCCGCTGTTGGGTCCAAAGTCTCGCCAAAACGATGGAGTCGTCGAGTACGCGAGCGCTCACATGGACGATGTGGAAAGTGAAATCATCGTGGATGCCGAGCACACTCGCATTCACATGACGGGGAAAGCGATTTTCGAAGTTCGCCGTATCTTGCTCGAACATCTTCGTGAGGTCGACTCGCGTGACCGCATTGCCACCGGTCCCGCTGCCACCGGCCCCACCGAACGACCGGTCCATGCTGCGGACGCCTACCGACGCTAATGCGGGCAAGCCGATTTCGGCAGGCGTTCTCTCGATCCGCAGACCGGCTCATTGAGCAATCCCCACATTCACATCGGTTGGCAAGAATGCTGCCAAGGGGGCCGCGTTTTTACGCACCGATTTGCTGCTGACGGGAACTCGCGTCATATAGACTTGGCCGGACAACGCGTTCACCCGATTGGTGGTCTCGGTGGACGTTTTTGTCGCAGTGGGATTAGAAGTCGACTGACCTCGTCGTTTGGCAGCGTGCTTTTTCGAGCGACCGGTGACCATGGTTGGATGGGCAAAGGCTTCTTCACGTTCGCTCAGCGGATTCTCGTCCACCGAGTCATCAGCGGCGAGCGTTTCGTCCAATGCTTCGAGTTCTGCACGAATCACACGAATGTCGCGGGGCGCTTCGATGCCAATTCGCACCGTGTTTCCTTGCACTCGAATCAGCGTGATGGTGATGTCGTTGCCGATTTGAATCTTTTCGTCAAGTTTGCGAGTTAAAACCAACATGGCAGTATCCTTTGCGTTTGTATTCGTCGTCGAAAAAAGGTGAATTGCTACCGTTTCGAGTCCTTGTCAGATCCGTCTTGGCAACGGAAAAGGGTTAATGCACTAGCCGTGCCAAAGCCACAAACAAAAACCAAAAGACTGCCGTAACCCCTTTGCCACAAACAACATAAACAACAACCGGACTACTCTGATTTTCTTGCCGCCGGCCAGGTTTGGGAAGGATTTACAAATCGTTTGAACTTCGTTTCCATTGCCGCGTGACGAGTCGGAACCACGCCGTCGGCAACAAAACTTTCAGTCTTGAGTCGAAATAGGAATTTTTCCTATGTTCGCACTCGAAGGCACTATCGCTTGAGAATTGCAGTTGTGTGCTGCTGTTGTTTACTTCTCGGCGATGTCAACGATCACAGTCGGTTCAAAGGAGTGACCGCCATGCCTCTAACATCCCAACAACTCAAGCAGTGGATGAGTTCGCTGCTTCGCGTCGGCCTCTACCTGACTCTATTGCTGAGCATTTCAACGACATTCAATGGCCAACGGGCGTCGGCTCAAGATACGGCGAACGATGTCGTTGCGGTCGTCAATGCGGATCCGATCACTCGCAAAACGCTGAACGAGGAATCTTTGCGTCGCTACGGCAAGGATGTTCTCGAGAACATGATCAACCGCCACTTGATTCTTCAGGCGTGCAAGACACACGGAATTGAGGTCACGTCGACCGAAGTCCGCGAGGAAATCAATCGCATCGCGTCCAAGTTTGGGCTCTCGATGCAGGCCTATCTGCAATTGCTGCAAGAAGAACGCGACATTCAACCCGATCAATACAGCCGTGAAATCGTTTGGCCGATGTTGGCGCTGCGTCGGCTGGTCGCGGATCGCGTGCAGGTCACCGACGAAGAATTCAACAAGGCATTCATTTCGCAATTTGGCGAAGCGGTCAAATGTCGTTTGATCATGATGGCAAGCAAGTCGGACGCAGAATCGCTGCGTCAGCAAGCGGTTGCCCATCCCGATCAATTTGCGGCGTTGGCCAAACAGCACAGCGAAGACGAAGCGAGTGCAAGCGTGGGCGGATTGATTCCGCCGATCCGCCGCTATACCGGTGACACTCGCTTGGAAGAAGCCGCATTTGCCTTGCAAGACAACCAAATTTCGCCCGTACTGCAGCTCGGCGATCAATGGATTTTTCTGCAAGCGGTCCGTCGTTTACCGGCGACCACGCCATCGCCTCAAGCGATGCCAAGCATTCGTGCTCAAATCAATGACCGTATTCGTGATGAAAAAATGCGAGGGGCCGCGACGGAACTCTTTGCTCAGCTTCAAGCCGAATCCCAAGTGGTCAACGTGTTAGGTGACGCTGAAAAATCCAAGCACTATCCTGGGGTGGCGGCAATCATCAACGGGCAACAAGTCAGTTTGGCCGCCGTTGCAGCGGAGTGCACAAAACGTCATGGCGGCGAAGTGCTTGAAGGTGAAATCAATCGCAAACTGCTCACGCAAGCGTTGAAACAAGCGAACAAAAAGGTCGAAGACGTCGATCTTCAACAAGAAATTCAACGGGCTGCGGCAAGCTTTGGCTTCGTCACTGCCGACGGTCAACCCGACGTCCAAGCGTGGATCCAATCGGTGACCTCGGATGGAACAACGACCCAAGATCTATATATTCGCGATGCGGTTTGGCCAAGCGTCGCGCTGAAAAAGCTTGTCGAAGACTCCGTTTCACTGAACGAACAAGACATCCAGCAAGGATTCGAATCAGCCTACGGGCCTCGCGTCGAAGTCTTGGCGATCGTGTTAGCCGATCAACGAAGTGCCCAGAAAGTTTGGGAGATGGCGCGTGATAACCCCACCGACACCTTCTTTGGAAAATTGGCCGAGCAGTACAGCATTGAACCGGTTTCGGCCAGCAACATGGGCAAGGTGCCTCCGATTCGCAAGCACGGCGGTCAACCCGCAATCGAACGCGAAGCCTTCGCGATGAAACCGGGTGATCTAAGCGGGATCGTCGTCACCGGCGACAAATACATCATCCTGCGATGCCAAGGTTACACCGAACCGGTCGTCAAGCAGCTTGAAGATGTTCGCTCGGAATTGGTTCGCGACTTGTCCGAGAAAAAACTGAACTTGGCGATGAACGTTCGCTTCGACGAGTTGAAATCGGCCGCCGAGATCGACAATTTCTTTGCCGCGGCCAAAGAATTGCCCAAGATGGCAAAGGCGCCACAGGCCGAAAAGAAATAGTGCACATCGGAATCCAACCTGCCTTTGAACGGGCAAATTAAGGTTTCATTTCAAGCCCAGCCGCGATGGCTGGGCTTTTTTTATCGACTGAGCGAGACGGTGGGCCCGCTGAAAAGGCCCGCATGCCGTCGTTTTGACGCGTCCCCCGCCTCATTTCTTGTTGCCACGAACCGATAACCCCTGGGCGATTGTCGGTGTCTGGTCGACAATACCTCTAAACCTGCAGCGAAGTCCCTCGGCGGCCTTCCACTGGGTTTTGATTTTTCCGATCCGATCATACCTTTTGGCTTGAATGACATGAGTCAACCTTTTGACGCTGACACCCCCAACATTGACGCACCCGCCATCGCACCGTTGACGACCGATCCGGTTCCCGAGCCGTTTGAGGTAAAATTTGCCTCGCGCGTCGACCGGCTTCCGCCCTACATGTTCGGGCGAATCAACAATTCGCTGTACCAAAAACGACGTGCCGGGGACGACGTGATCGATCTTGGAATGGGCAACCCGTCCGATCCGCCAGACCCGACCGTGATCCAAAAACTGCACGACGCCGCCTCGGATCCCGGCAACCATGGCTACAGCAAGTCCAATGGGATTGCGAATTTACGCAAAGAAGTCGCAAGCAAGTACAACCGTCAATACGGTGTACGGCTTGACCCCGATTCGGAAATCATCGCCTGTCTGGGCAGCAAAGAGGGGTTCTCGCACATGTGTTTGGCGCTGATGGGGCCTGGCGATACTGCCATGATCCCTTCGCCCTATTTCCCTGTGCACATGTACGGCGTCATTTTGGCCAGCGGTAATGTGGTCGCGCTGGATGTGGCTGATCCCGATCGTTTTTTACGCAACGTTGCGTACACCTGCGAACACATGGCTCCCAAGCCCAAAATCTTGATCGTCAATTACCCGCACAACCCCTCCTCTGCGGTGATCGAACCGGACTTCTTTGTCGAAGTCGTGCGGCTGGCCAAGAAATACAAGTTCATGGTCATTCATGACTTTGCCTATGCCGACGTCGCGTTTGACGGTTATCAACCGCCGAGCTTCTTAAGTGCTCCGGGAGCCAAGGATGTGGGCGTTGAGTTCACCACCATGAGCAAGGGGTACAACATGGCAGGATGGCGAGTCGGTTTTTGTGCTGGAAATTCCGAGATGATTCGGGGCCTTGGCACGATCAAGGGCTACTACGACTACGGAATGTTCCAAGCCATTCAAATCGCGGCAATCGTCGCGCTGCGAGAAACCGAGGCGAGCGTCGAGAAACAATCGATGATCTATCAAGGCCGACGCGACGTGTTGGTCAGCGGACTGCGGCGTCTGGGATGGAATCTAACACCGCCCAAAGCCGGCATGTTCGTCTGGGCCGAGGTCCCCGAACCTTGGAAAAGCAAGATGAGCACGATGGACTTTGCCATGAAATTGCTCGAAGAGGGCAATGTCGCAGTCAGCCCTGGCAGCGGATTTGGTAACGCCGGCGAAGGCTACCTGCGAATGTCGTTGGTCGAAAACGAGCAGCGACTCCGTCAAGCGGTCCGCCAGATTGCGAAGTGTTTATCCACCTCGGGGGCCCCCACCTCCAACGCGACGACCTAGGTCTGCGGCGGTAGCAAAAACGCAAATTTGAGTTCGGGTGCGGGTGCCGATTCCCGCACATCGAACATTGTTCGGGTATCCTGGTTTGGTTGTTTCCCACCAAACGTTTCCTACCAAACCAGGATTCCCGCGATGCCATTTCGATTCGTTGCCTCTTTGGCAACCCTCGTCTTTCTTGCGGCGACCTTAGCGGTCGTCACCCCATCAGTGTTCGGCGCGGACACTTCGATCCAACATCGTGTGCTGATTCAAGGCAACGGCAAACTCGCCGTGGTCGAACCGGATGGCCAAATCAGCTGGGAAATGCCCTGGGGCGGCATTCACGATTTGCACGTCTTGCCCAACGGCAACTACTTGACGCTCAAAGGCAGCGACAAAGTGGTCGAGATCAATCCCCAAACCAAGCAAGTGGTTTGGCAATATGACGCCGGCGTGCGCAATGGCAACGAGGGCAAACGCATCGAAATCCACGCGGCAGCGATGATTGATCACGATCGATTCATGGTGGCCGAGTCTGGTGCCGCTCGCATCATCGAGATCGATCGGGAGGGAAACCTGTTGAAGGAAATTCCGTTGGTCGTCGACCATCCCAATCCGCACACCGACACTCGGCTTGTTCGCCGTCTCGAAAACGGAAACTACTTGGTAGCTCACGAGGCTGACGGCACCGCCCGCGAATACGATCGAGAATCCGGCAAGGTCATTTGGGAATACAAGGTTCCGATGTTTGGCAAGCAGGCCAAGCGCGGGCATGGTCCCGAAGCGTTTGGCAATCGCTTGTTTGCAGCGATCCGTCGCCCCAATGGGAATACTTTGATCGCGACCGGCAATGGACACAGTGTGATCGAGGTGACGCCGCAGAAAAAGATCGTTTGGCAGATCCACCAAAACGACTTGCCCTCGATTCGATTGGCGTGGGTCACCACGTTGGACGTCTTAGACAATGGCAACATCGTCATAGGAAATTGCCACGCCGGGCCCAACCAACCGCAGATCATCGAGCTCGATCCTGCAACCAACCAAGTGGTTTGGACCTTCGAACGTTTCGACGAATTTGGCAACGACGTCTCCAACACGCTGCTTTTGGACCAGCGGTCGACGACGACTCGGTAAGCGGAAAGCGATGATTTAGCCGACCGACTGCGGATTGCTGTGGACCGTAGCAGACAAAGTGAGCTCCGAGTGAGCTCCGGAAACTCAAATCTGCGATGCGAAAAGAGAAAGCTGGGCCCCAACTAGCGAAAATCCGCAACGCTAAACGATGCGTATTTTAGCGAAAATACCGCGGTAAAACGACAGTCTGATGATGACAGCATGAAGAAGACGAAAAGAAATCTACGGAAAACGGTAAAAGGCTATTGCCATCAACAGCGATGCCCTATATCTTCCCGCCTCACTTGAAACGTGACACGCAGCAACGCGAGTCACACGGGCAAAATAGCCTCTTGGCGAACCGCTCAAATTCAAGTGAAAATCAAGAGAAGTCTTAAACAACTTTTTTTGAAAACAGCGGTTGACTGGCCGCTTCGAGACTCTAAGATACCGAGCCTTGAACGAAAGCAAACCTCGCACGGCAAACACTTTAAGTGCTCCTTGCGAACGACACTTTCACTCAGTAAGTTTTGTGAAAACAAAATTAAAAAACGCTCTTGCGAGCCACGCGGTCAAACGCTAAGCTTCGCCGGAGACGAGCCCGGGAAAGCCGGGCCTATAGATCTTTGACAATTTGGTGATGAAACTTCTGTTGAGTTCAGATGCGAGGCCATTCCTCGGCACTGCTTGCTGTTGATGCGAGACGGTGTCGAAAAAATTGGCGAATCGCTGAGGGTCTTTACCGAGGCCCTCAGAGCAGAATCAACTTTCGGTTTTAACTTTGCTTTCTCCCGGTCAGCTTGCTGGCTGGTGAATCAATACAAAATTGAAGGGTTTGATCCTGGCTCAGAATGAACGTTGGCGGCGTGGATTAGGCATGCAAGTCGTACGAGAACTCCAATTAGCTTGCTAAGAGGAGGGACAGTGGCGAAAG